>NZ_WFLL01000100.1:0-2517 GCF_009208755.1 Janthinobacterium sp. FT14W
GTAAGCGTCGCCTCACCACCGTCTTCCCTTAATCGCCGCAGATCCCGATGATTGAATTTGGGACGCAAATTGATTGTGTCCACAAATTTATTTATGGACACAATAATTCAACCAGTCACAACCAGGGTGAAACGCGGCCCGTATCGCCAGCATAGCAACGAGTTCAAGCGTGCAGCCGTGGCGCGCACGCTGGTCGCCGGCGCTTCGGTGTCGCTGATCGCCCGCGAATTGAAGATCAACGCGAATCAGTTGTTCAGCTGGCGCAAGCGTTTCGGTGGCGAGGTGCCTGCCGGCGGCAACGCGCCGGGCCAATTGGTGGCTGTCAAGGTGCTCGATACGCCGCCCGCGTCTGCGTCGGCGGCCAGCATCCCACCCGGCGTCATCGTTCTCAGCATTGGCCAGGCCCAGCTGCGCCTGGAGGGCCAGGTCGACGCGGCCACGTTGGCGCTGTTGCTGGGGCGGCTGCTGCCATGATCGGCCTGCCGGCAGGCACCAAGATATGGTTGGCCGCCGGCGTGACCGACATGCGCGCCGGCATGAACGGACTGGCGGCCAAGGCGCAGACGGCGTTGGCCGAAGATCCGTACAGCGGCCACGTGTTCTTGTTCCGGGGCCGGCGCGGCGACATGATCAAGGTGCTCTGGTGGAGCGGCGATGGCCTGTGCCTGCTGGCCAAGCGTCTTGAGCGTGGCCGCTTCGTTTGGCCACAGGCCGGGAGCGGCAGCGTGGCGTTGACGCAGGCGCAGCTGTCGATGCTACTCGAGGGCATAGACTGGCGCCGGCCGGAACGTACCTGGCGTCCAACGTCAGCCTTGTAAACGTCGCGCCGCAAGCGTAAACTCGGCCCATGCTCAGCTCAACCGACTTGCCCAACGACATCGACGCCTTGAAGGCGCTGTTATTGGCGAGCGAGCGCCTGGTGCGTGAACGCGACGCGACCATCGCCGCGCAAGGCGATGCACTGCTGAGCATGCAGGCCCAATTGACGACGCGGGCCGCCGAGATCGAGCACCTGAAGCTGCAGATCGCCAAGCTGCGGCGTATGCAATTCGGCCGCAAGTCCGAGAAGCTGGATCACCAGATCGAACAGCTTGAACTCCAGTTGGAAGACTTGCAGGCCGACGACGCCGAGGCCGAGCGGGAAATGCCAGCAGCGGACCCGGCGCCGCGCCGGCGCGCACCACGCAAACCATTGCCGGACCACCTGCCACGCGACGAGAAAGTGCACTTGCCGTTGGCCGACGCCTGCCCGGCATGCGGCGGCGTGCTGCACCCACTTGGTGAGGACGTGGCCGAACAGCTCGAGTTCACGCCAGCCAGCTTCCGCGTGATCCGCCATGTGCGCCCCAAACTGGCCTGCGGCTGCTGCGACGCCATCGTGCAGGCGCCGGCGCCGAGCCGGCCGATCGAGCGCGGCATCGCCGGGCCCGGCCTACTGGCGCACGTGCTGGTGGCCAAGTTCGCCGACCACCTGCCGTTGTATCGGCAGTCCGTGATCTATGCGCGCGAGGGAGTGGACTTGGACCGCGCGTTGCTGGCCAGTTGGGTGGGCGCCGCCAGCGCGCTGCTGCGCCCGTTAGTCGACGCGGTCCGGAAACACGTGCTGGCGGCCAGCAAACTGCATGCCGACGACACGCCGGTGCCGGTACTCGCACCCGGCAACGGCAAGACCAAAACCGGCCGGCTGTGGACCTATGTCCGCGACGACCGGCCTGCCGCCGACACGGCCCCGCCGGCAGTGTGGTTCGCCTACTCGCCGGATCGCAAAGGCCTCCATCCACAAACCCACCTGGCCGCGTTCAAGGGCGTTCTGCAGGCTGATGCGTATGCCGGATTCAACTTTCTCTACGAAGGTGGCGCGATCCAGGAAGCGGCCTGTTGGGCGCACGCGCGCCGCAAATTCTACGACCTGCACGCGGCCCGGCCGTCGGCGCTGACCACCGAGGCGCTGCGGCGGATCGCGGAATTGTATGTGATCGAGGCCGAGATTCGGGGCAAGCCACCCGACGAACGCAAAGCCGTTCGGCAGGAACGCTCGCGACCATTGCTCGACGACCTGGGCCGCTGGTTGCGGAGCGCGCTCGACAAGCTCTCGCGCAAATCGGACACGGCGGCGGCCATCCAGTACTCATTGAACCTGTGGCCTGCGTTGATGCGCTACTGCGACGACGGCGCCATCGAAATCGACAACTCGGCGGCCGAGCGGGCGCTGCGCGGCATCGCCATCGGCCGCCGCAACTACCTGTTTGCAGGGGCCGATAGCGGCGGCGAGCGGGCCGCCGCGATTTACTCGCTGATCGGTACCGCCAAGCTAAACGGGGTCGACCCCGAAGCCTGGTTGCGCCATGTGCTGGCGCAGATCGCCGACCACCCCGCCAACCGCGTTGACGAGTTCCTGCCGTGGAACTACCTCCAGCAGATCAACCCTGCCTAAACAACACGCCGCTTCCCAGCGGTGTGACGCTATCATCGGTCCGATTGAATACCCGTTCAAGACGGTAGTGGCCGGACGCTTAC
>NZ_WFLL01000101.1:0-2493 GCF_009208755.1 Janthinobacterium sp. FT14W
TGGATTGCCGCCCTGATCCTGCTCATCGCCGCCCCCCTGTTTCCTGACGACACGGCGCCCACCGAGATCTACGCCTTAGCGAACACTCTCTCCCTGCACGTCGATCTGCGGATCTCGCAGCGTTCGCCGCTGGACCGCCAGCGCGCCCAGTCGGGCCAGGCGGCCAGCGTCATGGCCGAGCAGGCCGAAGCCATCGTGCCCTATCTGGTGCGCTACCGGCCCGCGCGCTGGAAGGTGATGCTCGTGCCGCTCGTGATCCTCGCCGTGGTGACGCCGCTGTCGTGGATTGCCGCCCTGATCCTGCTCATCGCCGCCCCCCTGATTCCCGTCTTCATGGCCCTGGTGGGCATGGGCGCGCAAGCGGCCAGCCGCGCGCAGATGGTGGAAATGGGCAGCATGAACGCCTTTTTGCTGGACCGCCTGCGGGGCCTGGCCACCCTGCGCGCGCTCGACGCCGTCGACGCCACGGCCGAACGGCTGGACGCTTCCTCGCAATCCGTGCGCCGGCGCACGATGGCGGTGCTGCGCATCGCGTTTCTCTCGTCCGCCGTGCTGGAACTGTTTTCCGCGCTGGGCGTGGCCATGGTGGCCGCGTTTATCGGGTTCTCCCTGTTGGGCAGCATCGATTTCGGCACCTGGGGCCGCGAACTGAGCCTGGGGCAGGGCTTGTTCATCCTGCTGTTGGCGCCCGCGTTCTTCGAACCGCTGCGCGAACTGGCCGCCGTCTGGCACGACAAGGCGGCCGGCGAAGCGGGCCTGGCCGGCCTGCACGACTTGGCCGCCGATGGCGTGCCCCTGCCTGGGGCCGGCGTGGAAGTGGCTGCCGTGTCTGCCGCCGCCATGGCGGTGGCGCCGCCGCCCGCCATTGACATCCATCAACTGCGCTTTGCCCATCCTGGCGAAGCGCCCGTGTTCGAGGGCTTTGACCTGGCCGTGCGCGCGGGCGAACACGTGGCCCTGCTGGGCGCCAGCGGCGCCGGCAAGACCACCTTGCTGTCCCTGCTGGCCGGCTTGCTGCCCGCCAGCGGCGGCGAGATCCGCATCGGCGGCGTGCGCCTGAACGACGGCACCGTCAATACCTTGCGCCAGCGCATGGCCTGGATGGGCCAGCGTCCCCACGTGTTTGCCGCTTCCGTCAGCCAGAACGTGACCCTGGGCCGCACGGATGCCAACGCCGCGCAGGTGACGCAGGCGCTGCACCTGGCCGACCTGGCTGCCGTGGCGCAGGCGCAGCCGGCCGTCATGCTCAGCGACGGGGGGCAGGGCTTGTCGGGCGGCGAAGCCGTGCGCCTGGCCCTGGCCCGCGTGGCCCTGCATCCGCATGCGGATCTGCTGCTGGTCGACGAACCGACGGCCCACCTGGACAGCGAAACGGCGGCGCGCGTGACGGACGCCTTGCTGGCCCTGGCCAAGGGCAAGACCATGCTGGTCGCCACGCACGACCCCGTGCTGGCTGGCCGCCTGCAGCGCACGGTGCTGGTCGATGCCCAGGCCCAGGCGCAGGAGTTGCGCGCATGAAAAATTCACTGCTCCTCAACCCCGTGCTGCGGCAATTGCTGCTGGCCCAGCCCGGCAAGCTGATCGGCGGCGCCATGCTGGCGGCCCTGACGGTGGTGGCCGGCATGGCCTTGCTGGGCTTGTCCGGCTGGTTCATCACGGCCACGTCGGTTGCCGGCCTGCACGCGTCGACGGCCATCGTCTTCGACGTGTTCGGCCCGTCGGCCGGCATCCGCCTGCTGGCCATCGGCCGCACGGGGTCGCGCTATGCGGAACGGCTCGTCACGCACGACGCCACGTTTGCCGCGCTGGCCAGTATCCGCGTGCAACTGTTCCGCGGCTGGTCGCGTCCCGAGGCGGCCAGCCGGCTGCTGCGCCGACCCGCCAGGCTGCTGTTCCGCCTGACGGCCGATATCGACGCGCTCGAAGCGCTGTACCTGCGCCTGCTGGTGCCCGCTTTTTCGGCCCTGTGCGCGGCCCTGCTGGCCGGCGTGGCGCTGGGCGTGATGCAGTGGCAGCTGGGCCTGGGCCTGGCCGCCTGGCTGCTGGCCGCCGGCGGCGGCATCGGCTGGCGGGTGGCGCGCCGCGCCCGTCGTCCCGCCATCGTGCGTACACGCGCCATTGAAAAATTGCGTTCCAGTACCATCGACCTGGTGGCCGGCCAGACGGACCTGGTGATGGCGGGGCGCATCGACGCCCAGTGCGCGGCGCTGGCGCAGATCGACCGCTCGCTGGCGCAGGCGGACATGGCCCTGCTGCGCCTGGACACGGCGGCCGGCGCCGCGTACGGCGTGGCCGGCAGCGTGACCCTGGCCGGCGTGCTGCTGGCCGTGGCCGCGCTGGTGCAGCAGCAGGCGCTGGACGTGCCGCTGGCGGCCCTGGCCCTGCTGATCGCCCTGACGGCCGTGGAACCGTTTGCGGGACTGCGCCGCGGCGCGCTGGAAGCGGGGCGCATGCTGCTGGCCATGCGCCGCCTGGCGCCGCGCCTGGACAGCC
>NZ_WFLL01000102.1:0-2113 GCF_009208755.1 Janthinobacterium sp. FT14W
TCCCGCGCCCGGCGCAGCGCGCGCCACAGCCCGACGCAGCCAAGCCAGAACCTTGCCAGGCGCGCCACTAGGCCAGCAGGCGCGGCACGGCCGGCGCGCTCCGGCGCGGCAAGGTGTGCGCGGGCCCCTGCTGCAGGCGAAATACGCTGACCACCTGCAGCAGCTTTGCCGCCTCGCCTTCCAGCGATTGCGATGCGGCCGCCGCTTCCTCCACCAGGGCGGCGTTCTGCTGCGTCACTTCATCCATCTGCAGCACCGCCTGGCTGACCTGGCCGATGCCCGTGCTTTGCTCGGCGCTGGCGGCCGTGATGTCGGCCACCATCTGGCTCACGCGCCCCACGGCCGCCACCACTTCCTGCATGGTGGCGCCGGCCTGCGCCACCAGGGCCGCGCCCGCATCGACCTGTTCGGTGGAATTGGCGATCAGGGCGCGGATGTCGCGCGCCGCCGCCGCGCTGCGCTGCGCCAGGTTGCGCACTTCCGTCGCCACGACGGCAAAGCCGCGCCCCTGCTCGCCCGCGCGCGCCGCTTCCACGGCCGCGTTCAAGGCCAGGATATTCGTCTGGAAGGCCAGCATGTCGATCACGCCGATGATGTCGGCAATCTGCGCCGACGATGCGCTGATGGCGTCCATGGTATGGATCACCTGTCCCACGGCCTGCCCGCCGGCGCCGGCGATGTTCGCCGCCTCGACGGCCAGCACGCTGGCATGGCGCGCATTGTCCGCATTCTGCTGCACCGTCGAACTGAGTTCCTCCATGGCCGACGCGGTCTGTTCGAGCGAGCTGGCCTGCTCCTCCGTGCGCGAGGACAGGTCGATATTGCCGGCCGCGATCTGCGACGACGCCGTGGCGATGGTGTCGGTGCCGCTGCGCACCTGCTGCACGATGTCGAGCAGGTTGCCGTTCATGATGCACAGCGCGTCGAGCAGCTTGCCCGTTTCATCGCCGCCATGGCGGCCGAAGGTCGAGGTCAGGTCGCCGGCCGCCACGGTCTGCGCCACGGTCAATGCGTGGTGCAGGGGATTGACGATGCTGCGCGTGACCAGCCAGGCGGTGACGAGCGAAAACAGCACGGCCAGCGCGCTCAGCGCCAGCATCATGTTGCGCGCCGTCGCGTATTCCGCGCGCACCTGGGCGCCCGCCTCCTCCATCAGGTCGTGCTGGTGCGCGATGAGGCTTTCCAGCGCCGCCATGTAGCGCAGCTGGTCGCCGCGCACCGTGCCGAGCAGCAAACTGGTCGCCTCGTCGCGTGCGCCCTCTTCCAGCAGGGCCAGCACCTTGTCGCGCCCGCCGTTGAACGTGGCGCGCGCCTGCGTCACGGCCGCCATCAGCGTGCGGCCCTGCGGCGACAGCACCACCGCATCCAGCTGGGCCAGTCCTTTTTCCGTCTCGCCGCCCGCCCTGGCGATGCTGGCGCGTTCCTGCGCCAGCTGCTGCGGCTCCGTCATCAGCAGCAGGTTGCGCGAGGAGCGCGCGATGATGTTGACATTCTTGATGATGTCATTGGCCAGCACGGTTTTCGGATATTTATCGTCGATCACGTCGCGCATGCGCAGCTCCAGGCTGGACAGGCGCAGCATGCCCAGCGCGGCAGTGGCCAGCAGCAGCAAGGTCAACAATGCAAAGGAGCAGCGCAGGCGCGTGCCGATTTTCATATTTGCCATCTTTTTCGCATCCTTCAGTGTGGTGCATCGGTCATCGCGCCGGACTCGCATGCAAGGCTGACGGCAATGGCTGCCGCCTGGCACGAGTGGCCGGACGCAGCAGGCGGAGGGGTCAGCCGGGATGTGGCCGAGGCGGGAACAAGGGTGGTACGGCAGGCAGTGTGAGTTATCTCACAGGCAATGTCGCGTTAAGTTTTGAAAAGATTTGCTTAGATGGCAAAACAGCTATTTATATAACGCTGTTTTTTTAGTAAGTAGTAACCGCAGCGCGGTCAGGGGCGTGCCTGTAAAAACGGCCGCGCAAGGCGGCCGTCGCTGTCGCGCACGCAGGCGCCGTCAGCGTGTCAGAACACTTCCCACTCGTCGTCGCGCGGCGCGCTGCGCTGCGGGGACGGCACGGCGCGCAGGGCCGGACGGCCTCCGTTCGGACGCAATGCGGGACGCGGC
>NZ_WFLL01000103.1:0-1713 GCF_009208755.1 Janthinobacterium sp. FT14W
TGCAGGTCGAGGCGCAGCAGGCTGCCATCCTGCGCCAGCAGCTGCGGCGCGATGTGGCCGGCGGCCCGCGCCACGGCGTCCGCGCCGAGCTGGCGCTGGCTGGCGGCAAAGTCGCGGTACTGGGCCACCGCGCCCGGGCTGTCGGACGGCGGCAGGCCGCACAGGGCGGCCGCCAGCTGCTGGCCCACGTAAAACATGGCGCTGGCATCCATCAGCACATGGTTGGAGCTCAGGACCAGGTAGCCGGTACCGTCGTGCGCGCGCAGCAGCGTCACGCGCGTGGCAAAGCTGTCGTGCAGCGACGGCGCCGCGGCCAGCATGTCCGCTATCTGGGCCAGCGCCGCGGCTTCGTCCTGCACCGCTTGCTGCCGGATGGCGCTGGCCGCCTGCACGGTGGCTGGCGCATGCACGACATAGGCGGGGCCTGTCTCCTGGTCGTCGCCATCCACCGTCGCGCGCAACAGTTCATGCGCGGCGATCAGTGCGTCCCAGCGGGCTTGCAGGGCAGCGATGTCCAGGCCCGTGCCATCGATGCGCCAGCCGATGGCGCACTGATAGGCGTTGCCGGCATCCTGGCGCTGCTGTTCGTACCACAGCGAGAATTGCCCGGGCGACAGGGGAATGCGCTGCGCGGCCGTCACGGCGGCCGGGGCGGCGTCGGCCGCCTGCACGGGCGCAGCTGGCTGCAGGCCCGCCAGGCGCTGGCGCAGCTCGGCCAGCGTGCCGCCCGCCAGCAGCAGCGCCACGGGAATGCTGCGGCCCAGCTGGCTTTGCAGTTCGCTGCGGATGCGGATCAGGCCCACGGAATCGAGGCCCAGCTGCTCCAGGGTCGCCAGCTCGTCCAGCGCGTTGGCGGCATGGCCCGTTTCGCTGGCGATCAGCTGGGCCAGCAGGTCGCCGCCCGCGTCGTTCGGGCTGGCCGTCGCGGATGGCAGGGCCTGGCCTGGCGCGGCGGCGGGCGCCAGCGCGTACACGGCGTAGTGGCCGTGGCGTGCGGGGCCTGCCAGCAGCGCGGCGAGCGTGGCGCAGCCCTGTGCCGGGGCCATCGGCGCCAGCTGGCGCAGCGCGCGCGACCGTTTTCCCTGCGCCAGGCTGCGCATCATGCCGGCGCCGTCCCACGGTCCCCAGTCGATCACGGTGGCGGGCAAGCCCTGCCGCCGGCGCTGCTCCGCCAGCAGCTGCAGTCCCGCATTCGCGGTCGCGTAGCTGAACTGGCCGGGCGATTCCAGCAGCGCGGCCAGCGATGAGAACAGCACGAAGTGTTCGAGTTCCGCATGCCGCGCAGCGTGCCGGTGCAGCAGCCATGCGCCGCCCAGCTTGGCGCCGAGCACCCGCTGCAGCTGCGCGGCGTCGATGTCGCCGATGGGCCGGTCGTCCAGGCTGCCGGCCAGGTGGAACAGGCCATGCATGGGCGCGCTGCAGGAGGCCAGGACGGCGCTGGCTGCCGCCGCATCGTCCAGGTCCGCCTGCAGCAGTTGCAGCGCCACGCCGTGCGTGACCAGCTGCCTGAGCCAGGCTTGCTGTTCTTCCGTCGGCGCGCTGCGGCTGATGAGGACGAGGCTGCGGCAGCCGCCGTGCTGTACCAGGTAGTCGGCCAGGTGGCGGCCTATGCCGCCGAAAGCACCGCTGATCCAGTAGGTGCCGTCGGCGCGGCAGCAGGGCTGGTCCGGCGCCGCGGCCAGCGCCACGCGCACCGTGCGCCGGACCAGCCCT
>NZ_WFLL01000104.1:0-1593 GCF_009208755.1 Janthinobacterium sp. FT14W
TGCGCCAGGTCCAGCACGGCGCCCAGGCCGCTGGCGGCCGCCACGCGCGCGCCCATCTGCGGCAAGGCGCCGTCGGCGGCGCGGCAAAAGCGCTGCAGGATGGTTTTGATAATCGACGTGTGGTCGTACACCTGGTGGCTGACGCTGCCGGGCGCGATCAGCGGCGACACCAGCAGCATGGGCACGCGCACGCCGTACTGGCGAAACGCCGGGTCGTCGTCCACGGCGGCGGGCGGCGGCACATGGTCGAAAAAACCACCGTGTTCGTCATAGCTGAGGATCAGCAAGGTCCGCGGCCAGGCCGGACCGCGCGACAGGGCCTGGTAGACCTGCGCCACCAGCGCCTGGCCGGCGCGGATGTCGGCCGGCGGGTGGTCGTCATTGGCGAAGAAATGCGGATCGATCCAGCTGACCGAAGGCAAGGTGCCCGCCAGCGCATCGCCGATGAAACCATAGCGGCGCGCGCTGGAGCCGAACGGTTCGTAGCACTCGGACGAGCGGTAATGGTCGTCGCTGAAAGCCAGGCTCCAGGGCTTCCAGGCGGAATAAAACTTCCAGCTGACCTGGGCCCGCTCCAGGTGGCGCACGAAGGATTTGTTCGCGTACAGGGGCACGCGCTTGCTGTCCTTGCTGCCGGCCGCCTTGCCGCTGATCGCGTACAGGCGGTTGGGCCAGGTGGCGCCCGGCACGGAGCTGTAGCAGCGGTCGCAGACGCAGAACTGCTGCGCCAGGAAATCGTACATGGGCAAATCGGTCCCATTGTAATAGCCCATCACCAGATCGATGTCGGGATCGCCCGGATGCGTTTGCGCATAGTCGTCGACGAAGCCACCGTTATTGTTTTGCAATTGGTGCGCTACCGACACGCCAGTATGCGACGGGTCTTGCTGCGGGCCGAAGGCCGTGCGCAGCAAATGGTGCACGGGATACGTCCTGCCAGCATGCAGGTTGGCATGGCCGGCCTGCAAACCGTCGATGTCGGCGCGCCCGCCTTCCAGGCTCAGATAGCCGAGCATGTGGTCGAACGAACGGTTTTCCATCATCAGCACGACAATGTGGTCGATGCGCGCCAGGTTTCCCGGCACATCCGCATCCAACGCACCCTCGGCAGCAGCTACGGCAGCGATCATCGGAACTCCCCGGCCACGCGCACGGGCGCAGCAATCCTGGTTCGACCAGGCCAGGCCAGTATCGTTCAGCTGCTAAGGCCCGGCCTTGATACGCAACAACTCAATACGGCACGCGGTAGCGGTAGCCCTTGAAACTGAAGATGGCCGCCTTCGGCTGCAGCTTTTCCAGCACCAGGCCGGGCGCCAGTTCCTCGCCCTCATGGCGCAGGACCTTGTCGATCAACAGCAGGCGGTCGGCCGGATTCTTCGAATAGATATAACCGCCGATGGCGACGGGCGGGATCTGCCGCTGTATCGGCTCGGGCAAGTCGCGCATGCCGGGCACGTTGTCCTCGGCGCCAGGCGCGGGCGCGGGCACGGCGGGCGCGGGAGCGGGAGCAGGAGCAGGAGCGGAAACGGGCGGCGCGGCCTGGCCCGGCGTCTCCGGCTGCGGTTCCGGCACGGGCCTGGCGTGGTGCACGGG
>NZ_WFLL01000105.1:0-1466 GCF_009208755.1 Janthinobacterium sp. FT14W
ACTGCATGAAGTTGGAATCGCTAGTAATCGCGGATCAGCATGTCGCGGTGAATACGTTCCCGGGTCTTGTACACACCGCCCGTCACACCATGGGAGCGGGTTTTACCAGAAGTAGGTAGCTTAACCGTAAGGAGGGCGCTTACCACGGTAGGATTCGTGACTGGGGTGAAGTCGTAACAAGGTAGCCGTATCGGAAGGTGCGGCTGGATCACCTCCTTTCTAGAGTTTGCACGAGCCGGGTAACTGGTTCACGCATCAAATGTTCACACTTATCGGCTGTTAGTCAAAGAAGAAACAGTAGTCGTAGTAGCACCGCGTTGGGGCTGTAGCTCAGCTGGTTAGAGCACCGTGTTGATAACGCGGGGGTCGTTGGTTCGAGTCCAACCAGCCCTACCAGTAACACCCGAGTCGTAAATTCCCGGGGGATTAGCTCAGCTGGGAGAGCACCTGCTTTGCAAGCAGGGGGTCGTCGGTTCGATCCCGTCATCCTCCACCATTACTTTGAAAGTGCAAACGTAAGCCGGTCAGGTTTAGGTTTGATCTTTTAGCGATCAAAGCTGTTTCGTTCTTTAACAATCTGGAAGAAGTAAAGATTATTTATTGATCGGTTTATCGTAAAACATAAATCGATGGGTAATGATTGTATGTATCAACAAACAAGCAACAGCGTTGTACTTTCTTATCCCTGTAGCGCTCTTTGATGACTTCGGTTATCAGAGGCTAACGTTATAGGGACAAGCGAATAAGTGCACATGGTGGATGCCTTGGCGATTACAGGCGATGAAGGACGTAGTAGCTTGCGATAAGCTGCGGGGAGTGAGCAAACACACTTTGATCCGCAGATTTCCGAATGGGGCAACCCACCCTTTTAGGGTATTGCATACTGAATACATAGGTATGCAAGGCGAACGCGGCGAACTGAAACATCTAAGTAGCTGCAGGAAAAGAAATCAACCGAGATTCCCAAAGTAGCGGCGAGCGAAATGGGAAGAGCCTGTACGTGATAGTCGGACCGATAACAGAATCCTCTGGAAATAGGAGCCATAGTGGGTGATAGCCCCGTATGTGAAATCGGACCGGTGGTACTAAGCGTACGACAAGTAGGGCGGGACACGTGACATCCTGTCTGAATATGGGGGGACCATCCTCCAAGGCTAAATACTCGTAATCGACCGATAGTGAACCAGTACCGTGAGGGAAAGGCGAAAAGAACCCCGGAAGGGGAGTGAAATAGATCCTGAAACCGTGTGCATACAAACAGTAGGAGCGGACTTGTTCCGTGACTGCGTACCTTTTGTATAATGGGTCAGCGACTTACATTCAGTGGCAAGGTTAACCAGATAGGGAAGCCGTAGAGAAATCGAGTCCGAATAGGGCGATCAGTCGCTGGGTGTAGACCCGAAACCAAGTGATCTACTCATGGCCAGGATGAAGGTGCGGTAACACGCCCTGGAGGTCCGAACCCA
>NZ_WFLL01000106.1:0-1419 GCF_009208755.1 Janthinobacterium sp. FT14W
TCACGAAGCAATCGGAAGTGGTTCCAAGAAAAGCCTCTAAGCTTCAGTCATACGAGACCGTACCGCAAACCGACACAGGTGGGCGAGATGAGTATTCTAAGGCGCTTGAGAGAACTCGGGAGAAGGAACTCGGCAAATTGGTACCGTAACTTCGGGAAAAGGTACGCCCCGGTAGCTTGATTGGTTTACTCCATGAGGGTGAAAGGGTTGCAATAAACTGGTGGCTGCGACTGTTTAATAAAAACACAGCACTCTGCAAACACGAAAGTGGACGTATAGGGTGTGACGCCTGCCCGGTGCTGGAAGATTAAATGATGGGGTGCAAGCTCTTGATTGAAGTCCCAGTAAACGGCGGCCGTAACTATAACGGTCCTAAGGTAGCGAAATTCCTTGTCGGGTAAGTTCCGACCTGCACGAATGGCGTAACGATGGCCACACTGTCTCCTCCCGAGACTCAGCGAAGTTGAAATGTTTGTGATGATGCAATCTACCCGCGGCTAGACGGAAAGACCCCATGAACCTTTACTGTAGCTTTGCATTGGACTTTGAACCAATCTGTGTAGGATAGGTGGGAGGCTTTGAAGCGGGGACGCTAGTTCTCGTGGAGCCAACCTTGAAATACCACCCTGGTTTGTTTGAGGTTCTAACCTTGGTCCGTTATCCGGATCGGGGACAGTGCATGGTAGGCAGTTTGACTGGGGCGGTCTCCTCCTAAAGTGTAACGGAGGAGTTCGAAGGTACGCTAGATACGGTCGGACATCGTGTTGATAGTGCAATGGCATAAGCGTGCTTAACTGCGAGACTGACAAGTCGAGCAGGTACGAAAGTAGGACATAGTGATCCGGTGGTTCTGTATGGAAGGGCCATCGCTCAACGGATAAAAGGTACTCTGGGGATAACAGGCTGATTCCTCCCAAGAGTTCATATCGACGGGGGAGTTTGGCACCTCGATGTCGGCTCATCACATCCTGGGGCTGTAGCCGGTCCCAAGGGTATGGCTGTTCGCCATTTAAAGTGGTACGTGAGCTGGGTTTAAAACGTCGTGAGACAGTTTGGTCCCTATCTGCCGTGGGCGTTGGAAATTTGAAGGGGGCTGCTCCTAGTACGAGAGGACCGGAGTGGACGAACCTCTGGTGTACCGGTTGTCACGCCAGTGGCATTGCCGGGTAGCTAAGTTCGGAAGAGATAACCGCTGAAAGCATCTAAGCGGGAAACTTGCCTTGAGATGAGATTTCCCAGAGCCTTGAGCTCTTTGAAGGGTCGTTCGAGACCAGGACGTTGATAGGCTGGGTGTGGAAGTGCAGTAATGCATTAAGCTAACCAGTACTAATTGCCCGTACGGCTTGTCCCTATAACCTTAGCAGGTACAGAGGATAAGACGGTACAACGTTGCGTGTGTGTTGATACCATTCATTACCC
>NZ_WFLL01000107.1:0-1391 GCF_009208755.1 Janthinobacterium sp. FT14W
GCCACGGCAGCGGCCGCCACGGCCGCGCTGACCGATGCGGGGGCGCTGGGCGTGATCTCCACCGCCGACGCCGCCGCGCAACTGGCGGCCCAGACGGCGGTCACCACCTTGACGGCCGCCAATACGGCGGCGCAAAACGCCCTGACCGCGGCGCAATTGGTAGCCGGCCAGACCGATGCTGCGGCCCTGGCCGTGGTGTCGTCGGCCGCCGATGCGGCCGCCGCCGCCGCCGTCACGACGGCGGGCCAGACGGATGCCGTCGCGCTGAGCCTCGTTTCCACCGCCGATGGCCTGGCTGCCGCCTCGGCCGCCAGTCTGGCGGCGCTGACGGATGCCACCGCGCTGAGCATCACATCCACGGCCGACGCGGCCACGGCTGCCGCCTTGCAGGCAACGGCCAACCTGACGGATGCGAGCGCCCTGGGCCTGATCGCCACGGCCGCCGCCGCCGCCGCCAACACGGCGACGAATGTTGCCAACCTGACCGATGCGGTTGCCCTGGGCACCGCCTCGGCAGCCGCCACCGCCGCCGCCAATGCGGCTGCCAGCACCGCCGCGCTGACGGACGCCACGGCCCTGGGCCTCGTCGCCACGGCCGATGCGGCGCTCGCCGCCACGGCGCAGACGACGGCCAACCTCACCGATGCCGCGGCACTGGGCCTCGTCTCGACCGCCGCCAACACGGCCGCCAGCCTGGCCGCCGCCACTGCCAACCTGACGGACGCCGTTGCCCTGGGCACTGTCTCGACGGCCGCCACGGCCGCCGCCAACGCGGCAGCCGCCACCGCCGCGCTGACCGACGCCGTCGCCCTGGGCCTGACGGCCACCGTCGATGCCGCTGCCGCCACCGCCGCACAAGCCACGGCCAACCTGACGGACGCCGCTGCCCTGAGCGCGGTCGCGACCGTGAATGCCACGGCCGCCGCAGCGGCCGCCACCCTGGCCGGCCTGACCGACGCCGTCGTGCTGGGCACGCAGCATACGCTTGACGTCACGGCCGCCACCGTCGCCGCCACCAAGGCGGCCCTGACGGATGCCGCCGCGCTCACCACCGTCGCCAACAACGACGCCGCGAATGCCGCCGCCCTGGCCGCCTATTCTGCCGCGCATCCGCTCGACCTGGTGGCCGCGCTGGCCGCCACCACGGCGGCCACGACGGCGAACCTGTCGCACGCCGCGGCAGTGTCCGCGCAGGCGGACGATGCGGCCGCCGCATCGACGGCCGCCACGGCGGCGGCTTCCCTGACGGCGCTGAACAATGCGATTGCCGCCGACAATGCCGCCACCGCGGCAGCCACGCTGGCCCTCACCTCGCAGGCAGCGGCAACGGCGGCACAGGCTGACGATGCCGCCGCCGCGGCAGCCGCGGGCGTGGCCGCCACCTCGCTGGC
>NZ_WFLL01000108.1:0-1348 GCF_009208755.1 Janthinobacterium sp. FT14W
TGTCGCCGCCGCTGTTGTCCAGGTTTGCCACCTGCAGGGCCAGCTGGCCCCCGCTCAATTGTCCCTTGCCCGTGTTCACCAGCGCCTGCGCGTTGCCCGCATTGGCCGTGATCGACAGCAGGCCCGGTGTGCTCACCACTGCGCCATGGGTCAGCACATTGCCCTGTGTTGCCGTCAGGGCGATATTCGCCGCGCCCGTCTGGCTGCCGCTCAAGTCCAGCGCCGTGCCCGTCAGGCTGGCCTGGCCCGCCGCCAGGTTCTGCCCGCTGGCCGTGATCGCCTGCGTGGCGCTCAAGGTCAGGTCGCCGCTGGTGCCCAGGCTGCCGTCGGCGTGCAGGCCCGCACCCAGCAAGCCGCTGCTGCTGATGCGGTTGGCCTGCAAGGTCGTATTGCCCAGCGCGGCGATGGAACCACTATTGATCAACGCACCGCCCACCGTCCACTGCTGGTCGCGGCCCGCATACAGCAAACCTGTGTTCGTCAAGTCGCCCGTCAGCGTGGCGCGCACATCCTTGCCTGCGCTCAGCACGCCCTGCGCATTGCGCACGCTGCCGGCGTCCAGGCCGATGCTGCCGTTGCTGGCCTGCAGCGTGCCGCCGCTGTTGTCGACCGTACCCGCCTTTATTTGGATGTCCTGCGTGGCGGCAAGTACCCCATCCACATTGTTCAGCAGACCCTGGCTGGCCAGTTCCAGCGACGCCGTCGAGGTGATGCGGCCCTTGCCGCTATTGTCGATGCTGCCCGCCTGCACCTGCAGCTGGCCATTCGCCGCCAATTCGCCGGCCTGGCGGTTATCGAGCTGCCCGCGCACCGTCACATGGGCCGTGCCCGTGCCCGTCTGCAGCAGCTTGCCGCCCTGGTTGTCCAGCTGGCCCACCTGCACCGCCAGCTGGCCGGCGCTCAGCGTGCCCTTGGCGTTTTGCAAGGTTTGCTGTTCCTGGCCGTTGGCCGTGATGTTCAGCAGTCCCGGCGTACTCAGCACGGCACCTGCCGTGCTGATGTTGCCTAGGCTTGCCGTCAAGTCGATGCTGGCGGCGCTGGTCTGGCTGTGGCCCAGGTCCACCTCCGCGCCCGTCAGGCTGGCGTGGCCCGCCGCCAGGTTCTGCCCGCTGGCCGTGATTCCTTGTGTAGCCGTCAGGGTCAGGTCGCCGCTGGTGCCCAGGCTGCCGTCGGCCTTGACACCGGCGCCCAGCAGGCTTTGCGTGCCGCTGTCGATGCGCTCCGCCGTGATGCGGTTATCGCCCTGCGCCACGATCACGCCCGTATTGCTCAAGGTGCCCGTGACCTGCAGGCGCTGATTGCCGGCCGCGTACAGGCTGCCGCTGTTGCCCACCACACCAGCCTGCGT
>NZ_WFLL01000109.1:0-1242 GCF_009208755.1 Janthinobacterium sp. FT14W
GACGTGCCCACGCTGCACGGGTCGTCGTCCGTCGCGCCCGCCTGCGGCGCCTGCCCGTTTTGCGGATAGGCGCCGTCCTGGCGCACGCCATTCGGATTCATCGGCGCCGTGGCGCAGCCGGCCAGCAGGGCCGCGATGGTCAGCGCGGCAGCGGCGCGCAAGGTGGTTTGATTCAGCATGATGCCCTCTGATGATTAATTGATCGTTGTTTCCGTCTGCAGCACTTGCCGTTCGCGCTCGCGGATGCGGCGCGACAGATTGTCGATGCGCGCATTGCCGGGATCGACGCGGCGCGCGCTTTCCAGGTACGTCTTGGCCGCGTCGAACTTCCCCTCCAGCAAAGAACGCTCGGCGTCGCGCAGGAATGATTGCGCCATCTCGTTGCGCATGGCCGCGCCGCTATCGACGGGTGCAGTTTCCTGCGGGCGGCGCTCGGCCACCGCTGGACGTTCGACCGTGCGCGCGGGCGCCGTCTCCGGCGCTGCCGGCGTCGACACTTGCGCCGGCGCAGGTGCCGGTACTGAAACGGGCGCGGCCGCCGACAGCGCTTGCGCGTCGGCCTTCAACTGCGGCAATTCCACCGCTTCGCGGTCGATCGCTTCCAGCCTGGCGATGCCATTCTGTGCTGCCGTCGCATCCCTGCCATCGAGCGCCTGGCGCAGCCCCACCAGCACGGATGCGGCTGCCGCCTGCTGGCGTGCCAGCTGCTTGCGCAAGGAATCCACGCTGGACGCGCCCGCGCAATCGGCATCGAGCGCGGCGATGCCCCTGGCCGCGCTTTGCAATTGATGGCTATCGATATGGCGCTCGATGGCGCGCACGCTGCGCTGGCACCCGCCGGACGCGGCGCCCGCCTTGCCGATCGCCGCCTGCAAATCCTCGGCCTTGGCGCTGGACTTGCCCGTGCACGCCGTTTTCGCCGTCGCCAGCTTCTGGCGAGCGCCGTCCAGGCTGCCATTTGCCACCAGTTTCAAGCCGCTGTCGATGGCGTCATTGCAGGCCGATTCATTCTTGCTGCCCGGCTTGCCGTTCATGTAGACGATCACCATGGCCAGCACGGCAACGCCGCCCAGCCAGCGCAGCCACTTGCGCGGCGCTGGCGGCACGGGGGGGGCCGGTGGAGGTACGGGCTTCGGTGCGGCTTGCGGCTGCACCGGCTTTGGCGGCGGCACGGCAGCCGGCGCGGACACCGGCGGCGGCTTCGGCACCGGCTGGGCTTTCGGCGCAGGCGCAGGCGCCACC
>NZ_WFLL01000010.1:0-147905 GCF_009208755.1 Janthinobacterium sp. FT14W
GCCAAGCGCCATGCCAGCGGCCGCCGACGCGCCTTGCAGCTGCTGGGCCTGATCGCGGCAGGCGGCGGCACGGCGCTGCTGGCGCACGAATCGCCGCTGTGGCAGCGCGCCGCCAGCGACTACCGCACGCTTGTTGGCGAAACGCGCGCCATCGTGCTGGCCGACGGCACGCAGCTGGTGCTGGACACAGCCAGCGCCATCGACGTGCGCTACGGCGCCAACGGGCGGCGCATCGTGCTGCGCGCGGGCGCCATCCTCGTCACCAGCGCGCACGAAGCCGCGGCAGTCTATCGTCCGCTGCTGGTGGAAACGCCGCAAGGCACGGCCACGGCGCTGGGCACGCGCTTTTCCGTGCGCCTCGGCGACGGCGCCAGCCGCGTGGCCGTGTTCCAGGGCGCCGTGGCCCTGCAGCCGTCGCAGGACGGCGCCGCGCCCGTGCACCTGCAGGCGGGCCAGCGCGCCGGCTATACGCGCCACGCCGTGCACGATATCGGCACAGTGGAAGACAGCGCCGCCGCCTGGGCCCATGGCAGCCTGGTGGCCGAGCGCATGCCGCTGGGCGAGCTGCTGGCGGAGCTGGGACGCTACCGCCATGGCGTGCTGCGCTGCGACGAGTCCGTCTCCGGCCTGCGCGTGACGGGCGTGTTTTCCCTGCGCGACACGGACCGCTCGCTGGCCAACCTGGCCGCCAGCCTGCCCGTGCAGCTGGCCTACCGCACGCGCTACTGGGTCGGCGTGGGGCCGCGCCCCGCCTCTTGAGCGGCAGCGTCAAAATAAATTCAAAATAAGTGAAAAAACGTTGAGGGTTTTTGCTTTTCGTTCGGAATACGGGAAGAACAAAATTTTTCTCCCCATTCCCAAGGATATGCACCATGCCCCACCGCACCACCGCGCCCGCCCGCAAACTGCGTCCGTTTCCCCTTGCCGCCGCCATCCAGGCCCTGTTCCTGGCGGGCGCCGCGGCGGGAACCCTGGCCCTCGCGGCCCCTGCCGCCCGCGCCCAGGCGCTTGAGAATACGCAAACCAAGCGCCAGTACGCGATCCCCGCGGGGCCGCTGGAGCGGGCCCTGACCACGTTCGCCAGCGCGGCCGGCGTGGAACTGTCGGCCGATGCCGCCCTCCTGCAGGGCAAGCGCAGCGCCGGCCTGGCGGGCAGCTATACCGTGCGCCAGGGCTTCGAGGAACTGCTGCGCGGCCAGGGCGTGCGCGTGGTCGACGGCGCCAATGGCGCGTATGCGCTGCGGGCCGAAGCCACGGCCACGCCGCCGCAGCCGGGCGCACCGGCGCAGGCCAGCGCCACCCTGCCCGCCATCACCATCAGTGCCGCCGCCGACCGCGAGACGGCCACGGGTCCCGTGCGCGGCTATGTGGCGCGGCGCGCCGCCTCGGCCACCAAGACGGATACGGCCCTGAATGAAAACCCGCAATCCGTGTCCGTCGTCACGGCCGATGAAATCAGCGACCGCAATGCCGAATCGCTCGATGAAACCCTGCGCTACACGGCCGGCGCGACGCCGAACCAGCGCCCGCTGGGCAGCGACGATTCCTCGCTGCTGCGCGGTTTCACCATCGAGACGACGGGCATCCTGCAGGACGGCTTGCGCAATTCGGGCCGCACCTTCGGCGCCTCCATCGAGCCGTATGGCCTGGAGCGCCTGGAAGTGCTGCGCGGCCCCGCCTCCGTGCTGTACGGGCAGATACCGCCGGGCGGCATGGTCAACGCCGTCAGCAAGCGCCCCAGCGCGGACGCCGTGCGCGAAGTGGGCGTGGAATACGGCAGCTACCAGCGCCGCCAGCTGAAGGCCGACGTGGGCGGCACGCTCGATGCGCTCAGCGCCTGGACCTGGAGGATCGTCATGCTGGGCCGCGAAGCCCAGACGCGGCTGGCCCGCGACCGCGACAACCGCCTGTACTTTGCGCCCTCGCTCACATGGCAGGCGGGTCCCGCCACGCGTTTGACCCTGCTGGCCCGCTACGAGAAGGACAACCAGCAGTACGCATTCCCGAACCAGCTGCTGCAACCTGGCCCGCGGGGCCAGGTGGACCCCAGGGTCAACCTGATGGGCGACGACAACCGCTTCAAGCGCCGCAACACCATGCTGGGCTACGAGTTCGAGCATGCGTTCAACGACACCTGGTCGCTGCGCCAGAACCTGCGCTACACGCGCCTGAACAACGACCGCACGGACATGTTCCCCGGCGGCCTGAACGACGACGGCACGGTGGAGCGCTATTTCTGGCCCGTCGACACGGATTCGAAAAGCCTGTTCGCCGACACGCAGCTGCAGGCGCGCTTCGCCACGGGCGCCCTGGCGCACCAGGTGCTGCTGGGCGTCGATTACGCCCATATCCGCAACACGGACGAATACCGCTACCAGAAGGGCTTTGTCGAACCGCTCGACCTGTACCGCCCCGTGTACGGCAAGCAGCCGCTGCTGCCGTCGAAAACGCCGACCCGCGCGGACGCCCCGTCGCGCCAGCTGGGCCTGTACGCGCAGGATCAATTGAAATGGGAGCGCTGGGTGGTGACGGCCGGCCTGCGCCGCGACAAGGCCACGCAATCGCGCGACGTCATCGACCTGGCCAACGGCGCCGTGAAACCCGATTACCACCAGTCGCCATCGGCCACCACGGGCCGCCTGGGCGCCGTCTATCTGTTCGATGGCGGCTGGGCGCCGTACGTCAGCTACGCCAGCTCGTTCTCGCCCGAACTGGGCACGATGGCGGGCGGCGGCGCCTTGAAACCGTCGCGCGGCAAGCAGCTGGAAGCGGGCGTGCGCTACGAACCCGCGGGCCAGCGCGCCAGCTACACGGCCGCCGTGTTCGACCTGGTGCGCGACAATGTCTCCACGTCCGACATCGGCAACCCCGGCTTCCTGCTGCAGACGGGGCAAGTCAAGGCGCGCGGCGTGGAACTGGAAGCGCGCACGGAATTGGCCAGCCATTTGAGCCTGATCGCCCAGTACACCTATCTCGATACGGAAGTGACGAAGAGCAATAACGGCGACCTGGGCCTGCAGCAGCCGGGCGCGCCGCGCCACAGCGCCTCGGCCTGGGCGCGCCAGTCGTTCAACATGGGCGAGGCCCTGCCCGCTTATGCGGCGCTGGGCATGCGCTTCCTGGGCGCCATGCGCTCCAATTCGGACGGCGACAACCTGAACATCCGCAATGGCGGCCTGACGCAGTGGGATGCGGCGCTGGGCGTGTCGCGCGGGCCGTGGCAGTTTTCCCTCAACGTCAACAATGTGCTGAACAAGCAGACCCTGTATGACTGCGGCTACCTGCCGGGCCTGTGCTACCGCAATGCCGAACGCACGGCCAATGTCAGCGCCATGTACAGGTTCTGATGCCGGCGCTGCACATGCGTCCCGCGCTGGCGGCCATGCACCGCTACGCGGGCCTGCTGATGGCCGGTTTCCTCATCGTGGCCGGCGTCACGGGCAGCGCGCTGGCGTGGAAGGATGAACTGGAGGCTGCCCTGCTGCCCGCCGTCTTCCGCGCAGCGCCGCCCGCGCCCGGCGCCGTGCCGCTCGACGCCCTGCAGCTGCGCGACATGGTGGCCGCGCGCTTCCCGCAGGCGAGCGTTACGTATGCGCCCCTGTCGGCGCCGCCCGGCCGCAGCATGCAGTTCTACCTGCGCCCGGCAGGCGAGGCGCCGCTGGCCGGCAACGAAGTCTTCGTCGATCCGTACACGGGCGCGCTGCTGGGCCAGCGCCAGTGGGGCGATATCGGCCAGGGCGCCATCAACCTGCTGCCCTTCATCGAGCGCCTGCATTATGCGCTGGCGCTGGGCGATACGGGCTTGCTCGTGTTCGGCCTGATCGCCATCCTGTGGAGCGTTGACTGCTTCATCGGCGCCGCCCTGACCTTCCCTGCGCGCCTGAAAAAACGCTCGCCCGGCAGCAAGCCGTGGCTGCTGCGCTGGCGTCCTGCGTGGCTGCTGCGCCGCCATGGCGGCAGCTATAAACTGGTATTCGACCTGCACCGCGCGGGCGGCCTGTGGCTGTGGGCCATGCTGCTGGTGTTTGCCTGGAGCGGCGTGGCCTTCAACCTGTACGGCGTGTATGCGGCCGTGATGCAGCCGCTGTTCCCGCACCAGGGGGCCGAGGAAATCGTGGCGGGGCACGCGCCGTCGCCGGGGCCGCAGCTGGACTGGCCGGCCGCACGCGCGCAGGGCCGCCTGCTGATGGGCGAGCTGGCGCACCGGCACGCGTTTGACGTCATCGAGGAAAACGCGCTGGCGTATGAACGTGAACTGGGCGTGTACAGCTATCAGGTGCGCAGCAGCCGCGACGTGCGCGCCCACAAGGGCCTGACCACGGTCTTTTTCGATGCGGCCAGCGGCCGGCAGCTGGCCGCGTGGCTGCCCACGGGCGCCGCCAGCGGCGACACCATCCGCAGCTGGATCAGCGCCCTGCACATGGCCTCGATGTGGGGCTGGCCTTTTAAACTGTTCATCTGCGCCATGGGCGTGCTGGTGGCGGGCCTGAGCGTGACGGGCGTGCTGGTCTGGCGCCGCAAGCGCCAGGGGCAAGCCAGGGCGAAAGCCCTCATTCATTAGCACGGCTAATGAGGCCATGCCGGTTCCAGCCGCTTATCAAGGGGTGGATTAGGCCGTAGAGTAGCTGCTGTCTAATACCGAAGGAGCTTGCCATGGACCGCGTCACCCTGAACAACGGCATCGCCATGCCCGTCGCCGGCTACGGCGTCTTCCAGATCCCGGACCCCGCCGAATGCGAGCGCAGCGTCATCAAGGCCATCGCGTCCGGCTACCGCCTGATCGATACGGCCGCGTCCTACCTGAACGAGGCCGCCGTCGGCCGGGGCATCGCCCACGGCGGCGTGGCGCGCGAGGACCTCTTCGTCACCAGCAAGCTGTGGGTGCAGCACACGGGCTACGAGCGCACCACGCAAGCGATCGACGATTCGCTGCAGCGTTTGCAGCTCGATTACCTGGACCTGTACCTGATCCACCAGCCGTTCGGCGACGTGCACGGATCGTGGCGCGCCATGCAGGACGCGTATCGCAGCGGCAAGCTGCGCGCCATCGGCGTGAGCAATTTCCACACGGACCGCCTGATGGACCTCATCGCCTTCAATGATATCGCGCCCGCCGTCAACCAGATCGAGATCAACCCCTTCCACCAGCAGGCGGACAGCGTGGCCTTCATGTTGGAACACGGCGTGCAGCCGCAGGCGTGGGCGCCGTTCGCCGAAGGCCGCAACCAACTGTTCCATAACGAACTGCTGCTGGGCATCGCCGCCAGGCACGGCAAGTCCGTGGGCCAGGTGGTGCTGCGCTGGCTGACGCACCGGGGCATCGCCGTGCTGGCCAAGACCGTGCGCCCCGAGCGCATGGCGGAAAACCTGGCGATTGACGGTGTCGACCTGGACGAAGCGGACATGGCCGCCATCGCCACCCTGGAAACGGGCACCAGCAGCTTCTTTTCGCACCGCGACCCGGCCATCGTCCGGTGGATGGCGGCACGCAAGCTCAATATCTGAAGGGAGCGAAAGCCATGCCGGTGAAACAAGCAAATACGACGGGCCGCCGCGGTTTCCTGCTGGCGGCCAGCAGCCTGGCCGCCACGCCGTTGATCAGCTCGGCGCAAGGCCAGTCGGTGCAAACGACAGTGGATGGGCGCCGCAAGCTGGGCACGCTGGAAGTATCGAGCCTGGGACTGGGCGTGCAAAACATGCGCCGTACCTACCAGACAACCGTACCCAGCCGTCCGGAGATGCACAAGATTATCCGCACGGCATTCGAGCGCGGCGTCACCTTCTATGACGCGGCCGAGGCGTATGGTCCGCACGAGGTGGAACGCATCCTCGGCGAAGGCGTGGCGCCGTTTCGCAACGACATCGTCATCGCCACCAAGTTCGGCTGGAACATCGACCAGCAGACGGGCGAGCGCCGCCCGGGCCTGAACAGCCGCCCCGCGCACATCAAGGTGGTCGTCGACGGCATGCTCAAGCGCCTGCGCACGGACCGCATCGACTTGCTGTACCAGCACCGGGTCGACCCGCACGTGCCGATCGAGGACGTGGCCGGCGCCGTGCAGGACCTCATGCGCGAAGGCAAGGTGCTGCACTGGGGCCTGTCGGAAATGGGCTTGAACACCCTGCGGCGCGCCCATGCCGCCCTGCCCGTTTCCGCCGTGCAGAGCGAATACTCGATGCTGTGGCGCGGCCCGGAAGATGGCGTGCTGGCCCTGTGCGAGGAACTGAACATCGGCTTCGTGCCGTGGAGTCCGCTGGGCGTGGGTTTCCTGACAGGCGCCATCGATGCCAGGACGCGCTTTGCCGACGGCGACATCCGCCAGATCGAATCGCGTTTCTCACCGGAAAACCTAACGCACAACCTGGCGCTGGTGGCCCTGCTCGGCAGCTGGGCTGCGCGCAAGAACGCGACTCCGGCCCGGATCGCCCTGGCCTGGCTGCTGGCGCAGCGGCCGTGGATCGTGCCCATTCCCGGCACCACGCAAATGGCGCACCTGCTCGACAATATCGGCACGGCCGACGTGCGTCTGACATCGGCGGAAGCGGCGGAACTGAACCAGGCCGTGGCCGCCATCAAGGTGCAAGGGGCAAGACTGCCCGATGCCGTGCTGGCATATTCGGGCGTGGAAGCGGCAGTCCGCCCCCTCGTCAGGGAAAAGCGATAAAGGCCTGCGGCACGGCATCCGCCAGCCACACGCCATTGGCCGACACGTAAAACACGTGACCCTGCGCCTGCATGGCGGCAGCGTCCACCGTCAGCACGACGGGCTTGCCGTGGCGCGCACCCACGGCCACGGCCGTTTCGCGGTTGGCAGACAGGTGCACGTGGTTGCGCGAACCCGGCAGCAGGCCGCCGGCGCGGATCGCCTCGACGAAACGGCTGGCCGTGCCGTGGTACAGCATGGCGGGCGGCATGGCGGGCGGCAGAGCGATATCGACGGCGGCCAGCGAGTGGCCCTGGTTGGCGCGGATGCGCAGGCCGTCGGCGCTGATCGCATAGCGCGTCTTGCTGTCGCGCGCCACCACGTCATCTAATTGCTCACGGGAAAGGCGGCGGCCATGCCGGGCCGCCTGGGCCAGCAGCTGGCCGATGTCGGCCCAGCCCTGGGGATCGAGCGCGAGGCCGATTTTTTCAGGCGCGTGGCGCAGTATGAGGGAAAGGAATTTGCTGGTGTGTACTAAATTATCTGTCATTCAATCTTGTTATTATGGGTAACTACAGGCGCCCACAGCGGGCGCCATGGCCGCAGTCTACGCCTTTTAATACGCATATGACAAGGTCAGGCGCGCGGAACGGGGTTCCACGGGATGAAAATGCCGGTCGTTCACGCCATCCTGCGCCTCGCCGGGCAGGCGCGACGCATAGTAATAATCGATGTCGCTGGCGCGCCTGTTGAACAGGTTGAAGACGTCGAGCGACAGCCGCGTCCTGCGGTTGAGCTGATACGCGAGGCGCGCGTACGCCAACGTCGTCGAGGCGGAGCGCACGCTATTGTCTTCGATCAAGGGACGGGGGCCGAAGTAGCGCAGCTGGAAGGCGCCCGACCATGGCCCCTGGTCCGTCACCGTCACGCCGAACGAGGCCACCTTGCCGATGGCGCCGGGGATATGGTTGCCCGCCGGGTCATCTTGCGTGTAGCGCGAGCGCGAGGCGGCCAGGTCCAGGTCGAACAGCAGCCACGGTGCGGCAATGTAATGGTTGTTCCATTCGATGCCGTGGCGGCGGCTGGCGCGGCTCGGTTCCGTTTCGCCCGCGTCGCCCACGAACAGCAGTTCGGACGCGATATCGAGGCGCCACAGGGCCAGCGAGCTTTGCAGGCCCGGCAGCCATTCCGTGCGCGCCCCCAGTTCCACGCCTTTGGTCGGCACCAGGGGCGTGACGGGCGCCGATGGCGTGCCGTCGGGCAAGCGCGTCTGCGTCGTGCCCCGTGCATCGTTGCTGTGAAAACCCTTGCCGTAGTTGACAAAAAATTCCGTCTTGCTCCACGGGCCAAGAATCAATGACAGCTTGGGCGACACCACGTGGTCGCTTGCCGTGCCGCTGTTGCCGTCGATACTACTGTCGACTTTAAAACGGTAGGCGTCGTAGCGCAAGCCCGCCACGGAACGCAGCCAGGGCAGCCATTGCACGGTGTTTTCACCGTACAGGCCGATGCTGGCCTCGCGCACGCGGTCTTCGCGCACCGTGCTTTGCCGGATGCGCTCCACCGTGTTGTACAGGCCCACGGGCGACAGCCGGTCGTAGCGGGCCTGCACGCCCAGCTTGTTGCGCATAGGTAGCCCCGCCAGCTGCGTGTTCCAGCTTTCGCTGGCATTCACGCCCGCCACCGTGCGCCGCTCGCTCTGCTGGAACTGGTCGCCTGTTGCCGGGTTGGCCAGGAAGTAGGTAAAATCGCTGTCCAGTTCCAGCTGCGAGCGGATCAGGTAGGCGTCGAACTCGAACAGGCGGTTCTCCGTGCGCTTGCGCATGGCGTACGACAGGCTGTAGCGCGCGGTGTCGCCGCCGTCGCTGGGCGCCAGCGAGCCGAAACGGCCGATCTGGCCCGATGCCACGGCGCGCAGCGGCACCTGGTCCGTGGCGTTCCAGCTGTTCCTGTAGACCATGCCCGTCACGCTGTAGCCGTCATCGGCCGTGCCCTGGCTGTAGCGCAGCACGCCGCTGTATTTGCGCACGTGTTCCGGCACGTCCCAGGGACCATTGTTGCGGTTCACTTCCAGGCCGTACAGCAAGGTGCCGGGGCCTGCGCCGACCGAATCGGCCACCACGCCCCGCATATAGCCGTGCTGGCCGACGGACATGCTGGCCTGGCCTTGCGGCAATTTGTCGGCCAGGCGGATGCGCGCCGCCCCGGCCGAGGCGAAATCGCCTTCGCCCGCGAAATACGGCCCCTTCTTGTAGGCGATGCGCTGCACCAGCTCGGGAATGAGGAAATTGAGGTCGGAATAGCCCTGCCCATGCGCGTGGGTGCGCATGTTGACGGGCATGCCGTCCACATACGTGGCGAAATCCGTGCCGTGGTCCAGGTTGAAGCCGCGCAGGAAATACTGGTTGGCCTTGCCGTCGCCGCTATGCTGGGTGACGATCAGCCCCGGCACGAATTCCAGCACTTCGCCCGTGCGCAAGGCGGGCCGGTTGACGATCAGTTCGGTCGTGATGACGCCCTGGCTGGCGGCATCCGACGTGCCGACGGCGTTGTCGTAGTGGCCCGTCACGCGCACGGTGCGCGCCGCATTGGCAACTGCATCCGGCACCGCGGCGGCGGGCAGCTCCGCCCATGCGCTGGCCTGGATGGCCAGCCAGGCCAATGCCAAAGGGATCTTCCTTGATCGCATATTTTCTCCCGTTCATCCTGAAAACAACTGCTTGTGACCCGCCTCTGAAGATACGCAAAACACCGGCGTTCGGATTCAGACATTTGCGCAAAATCAAACTGCAAAACACCTGTTTTCAAACAATGAAATAAATAGAGGCGAGGTTATCTTTAGAGAGAATGTCGCCATATAAAAAGCGCATACTAGCTTTCAGAATCCGCGCACAAGACCGGCCCGCCAGCATCTCCTGCCATGCCTGCCGCTCTTTCGCCCGCGCCGCTCCGCCGCGCGCATCAGGGCTGTCGCTGTGATTTCGCCGTCTACGCGACGCCCTGCCATGTCGACCATGCAGGCTGGCGCAGCCGCGGCAAAGTCTTTGGTTTTTTCCATATTGTCAGACACCGGCACGCCTGCACGGCGCGGCCTGGCGACCACTTTGAACTGGAGAACTACATGACATTGTTCCTGCCCTCTTCCACTCTGCTGACACCGGGCGAGAATCCGGATGGCCAGCGCTTCGTGCTGGCCTCGCAGCAATGGATCGACCTGCAGACGCGCATCCAGGCGGTGCTGGCCCTGCCGTCGGATATCGGCGAATACGAACAGCGCTACGGCGACGCTTCGTCCGGTTCGCAAATGAAGGAATGCTTCGACGCCATGCGCAAGCTGCGCCAGACGGCCGAGCGCTACGGCAGTCCCAGCAGCCTGCGGGCAAAGATCCTGCGCGACCCGAATTTCCTGGCCAGCGGCACGCGCCCGAAAAACGATGCCTTTTCCGCCACCGTCTGGACCGTGGAGCGGGCGCACCGGGATGCCTTTACGCTGTCGTCGACCTTGCGCAGCATCCCGCAGATGGCGCGCCACGAATCGGCGGCCGACGCCACGGCCGGCATCAAGAGCCTGTTCCTCGACAATGGCCAGATACTCGACAATATGCAGAACACCATCGCGAGAATCGGCGAGTTGATCGCGGAGTTCGAACAAATCGAAACAGCGCTGGACGAAGCCCAGCTGCTGATGCGCACCTTCACCGAACGCTCATCCAAGACGCGCACTGAACTCGACAAGGAAATCGGCGCCCTGGGACAGAAAATTGCAGAACTCGAGCGCGCGCGCGACGCCGCCTATTCGAAATGGCTGGCATTGACTATTTCCGCCTGCATCGTGCCCGCCGTCATCGGCATCATCGGCATTGCCATCATGGTGATCCTGGCCGTGCCCACGGGCGGCGGCAGCTTTGCCATCGGTTCGGCCGTCACGGGCGGCGGCGTGGCCCTCTCGGCAGCGGCGCTGGGCGCGGCGGCCGGCGTGGCGCGCGGCAAATACGATGGCCTGGTCCAGGAAGTACACGAGCAGAGCACCTTCCTCGCCAAGCGCGCGTGCTACCGCAGCGACCTGGGCGCGCTCGATGAACTGATGAAATTCTCGCTGCCGGCATCCAACGGCATCCTGGGCCAGTTGCGCAGCGTGCAAGCGGCCTGGAGCGCATCGGCGCGGGAACTGGGCGCGCGCGCCAGCGATTTGAGCGTGGACAACCTGCACACCGGACCATGGCTGCGCGAAGCCGAGATGGTCAAGGCTGCCGATGGCTGGCGCACGCTCGACAACGCCTTGAAGGCGTTTGTTACCGGGTCCTTTGTCGATGCCAATCTGATCGGCTTTGGCACCAGCTTGCCGCCAGACCAGCCCGACTGGCAGCAGCAACTGGCGTCCAGGCTCGCCGCCTGACGCCAGCGTTTCCAGTAGCTGTTTTCCGTCCTTCCACGCAGTCTGACCTGATCACTGAAGGGAACTACCATGAGTGTTACCGCTATTAATACCGCCGCCACGCCATCGATCGACCCGCCGCCAGGCTTGACCACGCCGGCCAATCCCCAATCCGGACAAAAGAGCCAGTTTGCCCTGTTCAGCGATAGCTGGATCGAATTGCAGGCCTATGTGGGCTCGGCCACCGAATTGCCCATCACCAAAGGCGATTTCGAAAGCAAGTACGGCGCCGTCGATGGCTCGCAGACGGTACTCGATTGCATCGGCGCAATGAAAAGCGTGCAAAACGCCTCCACCGAATTCGGCAACCCGAAAAGCCTGCGCGCGGCCCTGATCAAGAATCCCGGCCTGCTGGCCACGCCGACGCCGCCGACAGAAATCTACACGCACACGGTATGGCTGGGCCAGCGCGTGCATGACACCTCGACCAAGCTGGTGAGCGGCTATCAAAGCGTGCTGGATGAACTGCCGGGCCTGCCTCCCAAGGAACAGGTGGAGAACCTGAAAGCCTATCTGTTCGACCAGACCATGGGGCCGATACCGCTGGCGCAAAAAATGTCGGCCGAAGTGGCGGCACTGATCAGGAAGCTGGGTCTGTTCGAACAAAAAATGAATGAATACAACAGCAAGCTGCAGGCATTTACCAGCAGTTCGTCGACGATGATCGCTAATGTCAACCGCACCATCGGCAGCCTGGAAACGAAGATCGTGGAGCTGGAGAAACTGCGCGATGCAGCCTACAAGGCCTGGCGCGACTTCACCATCGCCGCCGTCACGGCGTCCGTCGGCTGCGCACTGATCGGCGGCCTGCTGGCGCCGTTCACGGGAGGCGTCTCGCTGCTGGTGGGCGGCGCAGCCGCCATCGCCGCCGGCGTCGGGCTGGGCATCAAGGCGGCGCAGAACCGCGCCGCCTACAACGAATATTGCACACAGATCAGCAGCCAGACGCAGGAATTGCAAAAGAAACAGCGGCTGCGCAGCGACCTGGGCGACTTCAACACGCAGATGGCGCGCGTGGGGCCGGCCATGTCCAAATTCCTCGGCAGCCTGCAAACGGTGGAAGGCGTGTGGGTGCAGATGAATACGGACATGATCACGCTGGGCAACAGCATCACGGAATCGAACGTGGGCAGTATGCCTTTCCTCGTCAAGGCGAAAGCCAAGCTGGCCATCGACTCCTGGCAAGCCATCGATGACAGCGCCAAGCAGTTTACCGTGCAGTCGCTGGTCGACTACGACAGCCTCGCATTCGGCCAGCACTTGTCGGAAAACCAGCGCGCCGCTTGATGACAATTGCCCCCCGGCGCAGGCAGCGGGGGGCAAACATACCGATCGTTGGCTTATAGAAAGGCAAACACCATGTCGAGACAATTCGGATATCCGCTGGCAGTGCAACAGGCGGCGCTGCGGCCAGCTGTTGATGAGGGCAATCCCCATCTGGCGTTTGAAGGCAGCAGCGCCTGGGATCACCTCACGTATTACATCGTCCAGGCGGACAAGCAGCAGCCCGGCCCGGACAAGCCGCTGGCAGCGGCGGCGCAGGCCGTAGCGGACGAAGCTGCCCGCTTTGGCACGCCGAAAAGCTTGCGTGCCCTGCTGGCCGCATCGCCTGACGCCCTGGCGCAGGACACGCCGCCGGCCATGCTGTACGCGGGCCTGGTGTGGTTTGTCTTGCGCCTGAAAAATTCGGCGGCCAACATGCTGTCGTATCAGCAATCACTGCTGGAGGCGGGCGTTGGCGCCGGCGACAGGCGCGAAGTACTGCATGCGCTGGGCCCGATGGTGGAAGAAGCGCGCGCGTCCATTGCCCCCCTGCTGCAAGGCTTGAACAAATGGAAGGATGGCGTGTTGCCGGCGAATGCGGCGCTGGCCCAGCGGGCAACACAGACGGGCACCGATCTGCAGGCACAGCAAGAGGCGCTGGGGCGCTTGCAGGCAGCCATCGCATCGATAGAGGAACAATTGGCGCACCTGGGCCTGTTCAGCGGGCACAAGAAAAAGGAACTGGAGGCGCAATTGCACGCCTTGCGCGAGCAGCTGACGCGCGACACGGCGCTGTCCGAGCAGCTGCGACTGCAACTGGCGGGCGTCAACCTGCTGCTGGCCAATGGCGGCTGGCTGGAAGCGGCTATCGATGAGCTAATCCATTGGCTGGACGGCTTGCGCACCGCGTGGAGCGCTCTCGGTTCCGGTACGACCCAGCTGGCGGCCGACGCCAGCGACGCGGAACTGGGCAACGACAGCTGGCTGGCGCAGACACTGGCCAGCGCCATGGCCTTTCCCCTGTGGCAGGCGCTCATCACCGCCGCGCAACGCTACGCCGGCAACGCGCTGGTCGACTTCCCCGCGCCGCCCGACGCGGCGGGATGGCAGCCATGAGGCGCGCCGCCGCACGCCTGCTGCATCTGCTGGCCATGGCCGCCCTGGCGCTGGGACTGCTGCATGCGCCCGCCATGGCGCAAAACAGCAATACCGCCGCGCTGGAAAACGCGCTGCGCCAGCTGGCGCAATTCCAGCGCGAAGTGGCGAATATGCGCAATGCCGTGCGCCAGCCTCTGGGGCCGTACCCGCTGTACACGCAGTGCAGCTGGTGCAGCGAGCACGCGTGGTGGGGCCTGGGCATGTGCACCAGGACGACCACGGAAACATGGTCGCAGAATGTCGATTTCACATGGACGCGCAACCAGCTCGATCAAGTGCTGGCCCGCGCCGAACGCGATGCGGGCAACCTGGGCACGGCATATGCTCCCACCCAGGCATGGATAGACAGCTTGCCGGCCTTTAGCCGCGCCTTTGACGCGAACGCCGACCGCGTGCTGGCGGTGCAGGAGCAGATTCGCCAGGGAATCGGGCCCAACGACCAGCAGCGGCAAACGGCGACGCAGGCACTGCAACAGCTGAGCAGCGACATGGAGCGCAGCTCGGCCCAGCTGAAGGCGGGCACGCAGGCGCTGGCGGTGTCGCTGCAGCAGCAAAGCGCCTATCGAGAACAGATCCGCCTGGCCATCGAGGGTGCCGACCGCTCGGCCCAGGAAGCGCTGCGACAGATTGAACAGGCGGCCCAGTCGCATCACTGCCAGGATGGCTTGCCGCAAAAGTTCAATGCCATCCGCGACGACTTCAAGCGTTCGATCCAGAGCATCTCGGCAGCGTTCCAGCAGCTCGATAGCAGCAGCCGCGGCGCCGAGACCGGCCTGGCCGCACTGCTGGGCGCAGTCGTCACCTCCCAGACCGACATGCAATCCATCCTCGACCTGCTCAAGGCGGCGCAGAACGACAAGCTGGGCAGTTTCCTCGAGCGGCTGCACCTGAATGCGGCGAAACAGCAATGGCACGACCTGGCCAATGCCTATACGCGGGTGGCGCGCGAAGCGGCGCTGGCGCAAGGAGGCGGCTGACACAGACAGACACTGCCAGGATGCCGCCGCTTTGCGCCGTCTCAATACCACGGCCGCCCTGCTTCCTATGATGAGCATATGCAGCTTGTGCAATGTCGCATCCATTGGGGGGGCCGTGGGCAAATCGGATACCAGCAGCGCCAATGCGCCGGCAGCGGCGCGCAAGAAGGATGTGCTGCCGTACATCCTGCTGTTCATCCTGCTGGCGGGCTTGCTGGCCGTGCTGGCGGGCGCCCTGCTGCCGCCCTACTACCACGCCGTGCCGGCCCTGCTGTGGAGCCTGGGCTTTTGCGTCAGCGGCATGCTGCTGGGATTCCTGTTCGGCATCCCCCGCACCCTGCCCTCGGGCACCGTCAACATGGCGCCGCCCGACGAGCGGACGAGTGCCAAGGGCCGCTCCACGGACGAACCACCCGCCGCTGGGACCGATGCGGCCGCCAGCAATACCCTGTTCCTGGGCACGCCCACGCCCATGGAAATCAATTCCAACCTGGTGGAAGTATCGGACTGGCTGACGAAAATCATCGTCGGCGTGGGCTTGATCGAGCTGAAAAGCCTGCCCGGCAGCGCGCGCGCCATGGCCGCCTTCATCGCCCCCAGCCTGGCCACCGACACGCCCACGGCCATGGCCGTGGTGGGTGGCATCATGCTGTTCTTCTCCGTGCATGGCTTCCTGATCGGCTACCTGCTCACGCGCATCTATCTGTCCATCATGATCAAGCGCGCCGACAGCATGGTCAAGAACGAGTCCGTGCGCCTGGAAAGCGGCAAGGAAATCGAAGTGACGGAACTGAGCCGATTGCAGCAGAAATCGCTCGACGACATGCAGGAAGCCGTCACGCAGCTGCTGCTGGCGCATCCGCCTGACTGCGGCGGCACCGTCGCGGCCCTGGCCGGCATGCCGGCGGCGCAGAAACCCGCCAGCCTGGTGCTGTGGCTGGACGACCACCCGCGCAACAATACCTTGCTGGTGGAGCAGCTGGAGCGGGAAAACATCAAGGTGGAACAGGCCGTATCGATGCGGCAGGCGCTGGCCATGCTGCAACAGAAACACTATGCGCTGCTGATCACGGACATGGCGCGGGCGGAAAATGGCCGCAGGATCAAGGATGCGGGCGTGCACACGGTGCGCGAAGTGCGGCAGTCGCAGCCCGCGCTGCCCATCGTCGTGTATTGCAGCAAGGATACGCTGGCCAGCTACGGCACGGAGGCGGAAGCGGCGGGCGCCCGCTTCATCACCACCTCGGGCACCAGCCTGCTGGCCACCGTCAACAAGCTATTGCACGAAGAGCGCGAAGATGGCGCTCAGTCAGCGCCGCAGGCATAGCTGCCCACGTGGTGCAGCGAACAGCGCTGCGGGTGCGCCAGCCGGTTGGGCGCAAACACGCAGATGCCCGTGTCGGCCAACAGGCCTTGCGCATCGCCGTCCGCGCATGCCTGCGCCAGCCAGCTGTCGCCATACGACACGCCATCGAGCAGCTGCGCCAGCGGCACTGGCGCCGCCAGCATCGCGCTTTCAATGCAGGCGGGCTCGTAGTGCGTGAGACCCGTTTCCAGGAAGAACGGCGACGGCACGGCGTCGCCATCGTCCGAGTATGTGGGCGACAGATACGCCTGCAGCGCATCCCAGTCGGGGAAGCGGCCGCGGCAGGCAAACACGTGGACGATGGACACGCTGTCGGCCATGCTTACAGCTTTTCCATCTTTTGCCGCACGGCCGGCGCCGTCGAGGCCGTCGGTGCCAGTTCCAGATAGGTTTTATACGCGGCTTTTGCCTTGGCGGCATCGCCGGCCCTGGCATACGCGTCGCCCAGGTTCAGGTAGGCAATGGCGCGCGACGGGTCCATCTTGACCGTGTTTTCAAACCAGCGGGCCGCTTCGCGGTATTTTTCCTGCTTGTAGAAGACAAAGCCCAGGTTGTTGGCCGCCAGCGCAAAGTCGGGCCGCAATTTCAGCGCTTCCGTGAATTGCGCTTCCGCCGCCGCATATTGTTTCTCCTTGTACAGCTGCAAGCCCCGGTCGTTGGCCCGCTGCGCCAGCTGGCGCGTGGAGGTGGGCACGGCGCCCGGCGTGACGATCTTCTGTTCGCCGCCCTGCAAATCCTTCACCGTGACGCTGGCCGCTGCCGGCTTGGCGTCCAGCTTGCTATTGAGGGCGATGGCTTCCGTCGACAGCTGCGTCGTGTTCGGGCTGAGGAACTCCGTTTCGCCTGGCAATTCGAAGACGAAATCGCCCCCTTCCGAGCCGGGCAGGCTGCCGAACGCGGGCGTCTGGTTCGATACGCTGGACACGGCAGGCGCCACATAGGCGGCCAGTTCCGTGGCCGTGATCAGACCGTCGCCGTTCAGATCGCCCTTGCCTGCCAGGCCTTGCAGCAAGGTCCACGTGAACACGGAGTGGCCGTTCGGCCCCCCGTCGGCGACCAGCTGGTCGCCGCCGCCCGCCGTCAGCATTTGCCGGCCGATGCGCTTGGCGTTGTCGCGCAGGAAGGAGCTGGAACCGGCGCCGCGCGTCAGGCCCAGGCCGCTGTAGCAGGCATCCATGACGAAGAACGCATGCTTGGCCGTCAGGGATTCCGCGATATTCTGGATTTCCGTCATCGGGATCGCATCCGTGGCGAACTGGGCCGGGTCGGAATCGACGGGCACGATATAGCCGAGGTCGCGCCCGGAACTGAGCTTGCGCGTGGCGCCGTGGCCGGCGAAGAACACGAAGATGCGGTCATTCTTTTGCACGCCGCCGTGGGCCAGCTTGTCGTGGAAGGCGGCCAGGATATTGTTGCGCGTCGCTTCGCCATTTTTCAGGGTCACGACGCGCTCGGGCGCGAACGCGAATTTCTCGATCAGGGTTTCGCGGATGCCTTGCGCATCGCGCACCGCATACTGCAATTTCGGCCATTTCGCATAATCGTCGATGCCGATCACGACGGCCCAGGAATTCGCATAGCCCGTGGTCACGGGCACTTTTTCCGGTGCGGGGGCCGCGCTTCTCGCCACCTGGAAACTCGTGCCATCCCAGCCCGCGAATTGATAGCCTTCGGCAATCAGCTTGTCCAGCACGGCCGGCAAGGCTTTCACCGTGCGTTCATGGATGTCGTGGAACAGGACGATGCCCCGTCCCGCCTTGTCGACGGACGCCAGCACCCGGTTCGTGATGGAGCTGGGCACGGGGTCGGCCCAGTCCAGCGAATCGATGTTCCACATCACGGATTTCAAATGCGCATCGGCCAGCGCGGCCATGCCTTCGCTGTTGCGCGCACCATATGGAAAACGGAACAGCGCGGCCCGCTCGGGGCTGATGGCCTTCAATAAAGTGTCGGTGCCGAGGATTTCGCCTTTCAGTTTGTCGCCCGTCTGTTTCGACAGCTGGGCGTGGCTGAAACTGTGGTTGCCCACGGCATAGCCTTCTTTCATCAGCTTGCGGCTCACTTCCGCGCCGGCGCCCAGCTTGGCGTGGCCTTCCGCGTCCAGGCTGCCCAGGTTGCGGCCCACATTGAAGAACACGGCCGGCACGCCATACTGTTTCAGGATGGCGCTGATTTCTTCCGTGTAGCGGCGGTGCGGGCCGTCGTCAAAGGTCAGCACGATGGTTTTCTTCGGCAAACCGAGGCCGAAGATTTCCGCCTCGTCCTTCTTGGGCGCGGGCTTGGCGTCGGGTATGGAACCGGCCGGCGGTGTTGCATAGGGCACGACGATGCCGTTTTCCTTGAGGATCTGTTCGCGGCTGTAGAGCTTTTTCAGCTGCGCCACGTAATCGTCCCACCGTTCACGCTTGAGTTCGATGGCGCGCTGGCCCAGGTTGCCGAAGATTTGCCGGATTTCCTTCTCGTAATTGCGCTCGATCTCGCCCAGCGCATCGAGGTCTTCCGAAATGCGCTTGTGCAGCTTGATGGCCGGCAAGGAGGAATCCTTGGCCACGTCCGCCAGCATGCTTTGCAGCAGCTCGCGGAAAGCCAGGCGGTCCGCGTCGTACAGGCCGGGGTCGGATTCGATATAGGTGAGTAGGCTGTCGAGCGCTTCGAAGCGGCCCGGATTCGTGGGCGCCGTCAGCTGGTCCAGCGCCGCATCCAGCCTGGCGATGCGTTCCTGGTTTTCATGGAACAGCGCTTGCCCCACTTTACGGGCTTCATCGCGCGCGCCTTCGGACAAGCTTTGCTCGTCGGCCAGCAGCACGATGATCTTGCGGAAATTGCCCAGCAGGTCGCGGAACTGGCTGGCCACGGCGGCCGTGTCGGCAGCGGACTGCGGCGCGGCGCCCTGGCTGCCGGACGCGCTGGCGGGAGTGCCCGGCGTGGCGGTGGCGGCCGGACGGGTGTACGTATAAATGCCGGCCCCAGCGGCGAGTGCCACGACAACGGTGGCGGCGATCTTGATCGGCTTGGAAGTCACAGGCTTGTCATTCCCTTCACATACTATGCATAGAATTCGGATGGCGCGGATGCGCGAGATGCATAATTGTAGAGCACGCTTGGCAAAATGCTCATCCGCACGCTGAATTTCGGCAATAATATGGCTGTAAAGATGACAACCAAGCTCCATCGAGCATAAAAACAGGAAAGACGATGCACAAGAAACTCTGCGCCGCTGCGCTGATGCTGGGAATGGCCCTGATGCTGCTGCAATTGCGCGCGCATGCGGGCGATGGCGTGGTGAAACTGGTGGGGCGCGTGTGCCTGCCCCACTAAGCTGCGCCCCGCAGTGAAGCACGCCCTCCTCTTGCTGCACTACACCTTGGCCGGTTCCCAGTAACTGGCCAGTCCCAGTTTTTTCAAGCCCGCCGCCACGAAACGCGGTTCCAGCAACTCTTCCGCCGTCAAGGGTTGGCGGATCAGTTTTTGTTCCTGCGCAAACGCCAGCACCCGGCGGTAATGGCGGTACACGGCATCGTCGTACAGGGGCGACCAGCGTTCCTTCCACTGCAAGCCGGGATCGTCGTAGCTGCGCCGCACCACGCTGTCGGGCGTGCCGTTGCGCGTGCCATCCTTGATCACGGCTTCGCGGTTGCCGTCGAGCGCCGCCCAGTGCTGGGCCCGCAGCCAGGCCGTGGCCACCAGTTCCGCGATGTCGGGATGGGCTTGCGTAAAGTCGCGCCGCGCCCACAGTTCCGCGCGCATTTTTCTCTCTGGCAAGCCCTTGCTGGACCAGATGATGCGGCCGATGCCCTTGTCTTCCAGCGGATAGCCATTGATCATGAACAAGGCGTCGACGGCGCCCGTGGCCAGGGCCGCCGTGCCCGGTTTCAAGTCCATATTAATAAGCCGAAAATCCGTGGGCGACATGCGCTGGTCGGCGATCAGCTGGCGCAAGCCCAGTTCCCACGGCCGGCCCCGGTGCACGCTGATGCGCTTGCCCTTCAGGTCGGCCAGCGACGTGGCGCGCGAACCGGTGGGCACCAGCAGGAACTGGTCCGTGCCCCGCCCCGCCGGCACGATCACCTGCGTGCGCACGCCGCCCGCATTCAGTATCACGGACGGCAAGTCGCCATATGCGGCCATGTCGATGCGCCCGCTGGCGAACGCTTCGTTCATGGTGGCGCCCGTGTCGCCCGTGACGGGCAGCCATTCCAGCCGCACGCCCCGCTGCTTGAGCTCGCGCGCCAGCCAGCCTTCCTGCTGCACCCGGTAAGCGATGCCGCCCAGTTCCGCCTTGCCGTATTCCGCGAAGCCCGTCGAGGCGATGCGCAGGGCCGCCGGCGGCCCCCGCGTCGCTTTCACCGCGGCCGCGGCCGCCTTTCCCGCCAGGGGCAGCAAAGCCAGCCCGCCCATCACCGTGCGTCGCCGCATCGCATTCTCCTCATCATCGAGCATGGCCACCGTTGACGTGCTTCCCGCTCAGGCTGCGCGGCGCGTCTGCGCCAGCGCCGCTTCGAAAGGACGGGGATCGATCCACGCGCGCACGTCGACCTGGCTGGGCAGGAAGTTCCAGCGGAACAGGAAATCGCTGAAATCCTGCAAGCCCGCGATCGACGTTTCCGCCAGGTCCGTATCCAGGCGCAAATGCGCATCCTTGCCGTACGCCACCTGCACCCAGTGCTCGCTGGCATTCGATTCGCGCGCGAGGAAGCGCCGCGTGTCGTCCGCGTGGCCCCGCGCCCACGCCTCGGCCCGCAGCACCTGCTCGACCAGGGTCACGGCAGAGCTAAAATGATTGTCCAGCAAGTGCGCATCGACGCTCAGGGTGCGCGGCGTGCCGTTGTTGGCGCGGATCAGGGGTTCGGGATGGCTGCCCGTGTCGATCACCGTGTGCAAGCCGAACTGCTGCGCCAGCTGGGCGGCCGAGGCGCCTTTCAAAAAGATCGCGTCCACCTCGCCCCGCAAGAGGCCCAGCAACTCCGGGCTTTGCCCGCCCCGCCGCGCGCCGCTGAACAGATTCGTTGCCGTGCCCTTTTCCGGCGGCGCCTCGCTCTGGCCTGCATTGACCACATAATCGACCAGTTCCACGTCGGCAACCGTCAGCCCTTCCAGGCTCAGCGCGTTTTCCAGCCCCCGCAACGCTTGCGCGCGCGCAAAGTCGATCTGCGCCCTGCGCCACAATGGCAAGCCGAAACGCCGGCCCTTCAAGTCGCGCACCGTGGCGATGCCGCTGCCGGGCAGGGTCAGTATCAGCTGCGTCTCGTCCGACCACGACAGGCCGATCACGCGCGTCTCGCGTCCCGCCGCGCGCGCCCACAGGGCGGGGATATTGCCGCCGTGGCGCACGGAATTTCGCAGGGTATGGTCGAAATGCGATTCGCGCACGGCTTCCTGCTCCGATTCGCGCAAGGAGCGCAAGCTGGTGCCGTCGGCGCGCAAGGCTTCTTCCAGCCAGCCCTGCTGCAAGGCTATCCCCAGGCCCGTCGGGACGGGGCAGCGCGTGTACCACAGGGTGTCGAGTGCGTTGTTATTGCTCATCTTGTATCTCCAGGTTGATGGATATCAAAAAAACTACAGCGCCATCCTGCGCGCCCATTCATTGCCATCCCATAAGCTGCTGGGATCTACCTGCTGCGCGACAGGCGCATGCGATTCGTCGAGGTCGCTGAAATCCCCATGCAGGCCGTCGCGGATGGCGACAAAGCCGGCGGAACCGCGCTGGCGCGGGTGTGCCAGCGGCACGTCCTGCACCCGGCGCACCTTGCCCGGGCGCGCGTCGAGCACGACGATGCGGTCGGCCAGGTAGACGGCTTCGTCGATGTCATGCGTGACCATCACCATGGTGATGCCCTCGTCCTGCCACAATCGGCGCAATTCCTGCTGCAGGCGCAAGCGGGTCAGCGCGTCGAGCGCGCCCAGCGGCTCGTCCAGCAGCAGCACGTCGGGGCGGCCCACGAGGGCGCGGGCAATCGCGGCCCGCTGCGACATGCCGCCCGACAATTGATGCGGATACGCCTCCGCATAGCCATCGAGGCCCACGCGCGCGATTTCCGCCGCCACGCGCGCTTCACGCTCGGCCAGCGGCACCCTGGTATTGCTGAACGCCACGGCCACGTTCTGCTGCACCGTCAGCCAGGGAAACAGGCGGTGGTCCTGGAACACGAGGCCCCGGCGCAGATCCGTGCCGCGGATGGGTATGCCATCGTGCAGCAGCAAGCCCGCGTAGTCCGTGTCCAGGCCCGCCAAGAGGCGCAGCAGGGTGGATTTGCCGCAGCCGGAGGCGCCCACGATGGCGACGAATTCACCGGGTGCGATGGTCAGGGAAATGTCGTCGAGCACGGGCAGCGGCGCGCCTTTCAGCGCAAACGACTTGCTCACGTGCTGCACTTGCAGGCCGCCGCTCAGCTGCGGGCGTTGCGGCAACAGGGCCGAAGGGGAAACGAAATCATTCATGGCGCACTCTCTGCGGTGGGGGCGAGGGAAGAAACGGCGGCGGGCGGCGCCCGGCGCAGCCAGCGGCTGCCGTGGAAAGCCAGCCAGCCGGCCAGCCAGGGAAACAGCCAGATCAGGAACACATTGCGCAAGCCCGTCAGGTCGGCCAGGCGGCCCGCCGCCAGCGCGCCGGCCGTGCCGCCCACCATGCCGAACAGGGTCAAATGGGCGGAAACACGGGCCTTGTCGACGGGCGCGCGGGCGATATTGTCCGTATTGACGAGGTTATTCACGCCCAGGCCCAGGCCCAGCAGCACGGACGCGGCCAGGTAGGCGATGCTGTCCGGCCACAAGCCCAGGATCAGCAAGGCCCCCATGATGGCCAGGTGGGCGCCGCCATACAGCTGCTCGCGGTAGCGGCTGGCCAGCACGAAGCGGCCCAGGAACAGCAGCACGAGCACGCAGCTCAAGCCCTGCACGGCCATCAGCCAGACGGAGTGGTGCGCAGGCCAGTGCAGCACGCGGATGGCCAGCAGGATGGAAAACACGCCCACGCTGGACGCCGTGAAGCTGGCGAGGATTTCGAACAGGTAAGTAACGCGCACGACAGGCAGGCGCAGCAGTTCGCGCAGGCTGGCCGCGCCCGGCAGCGACGCATGGCCAGCCTGCTTGCGGGGCGCCGTGTTGTTTGGCAACACTTGCCAGCCCAGCACGGCCAGGATGGCGAACATCAGGGCCGAGATCAAAAAGCCCGCCTTCAGTCCCAGCTGCGCGATCAGGTAATTGCCGCACAGGGGACCCAGGAACTGCATGCCGAGGATCAAGGTGCCCTTGTACCAGCCCGCCTTGCCCTGCCCCAGTTCCGGCAAGCGCACGAGAAACACGGTGCTCATGGCCACGATGCGCAGCGAAATGCACAGGCCCACCAGAAACATCAGCAGGGCCACCCATTGCCAGCCGGGCAGCCACGGCAGCACGCAAAAGGCCAGCGCCAGGCTCAGGCTGACTCCGGCATACAGATGCTTCGGGTTGCCGCGCGAAAGAATGTAGCCGGCCGGAATGGTGCCCAGCGCCATGGCCAGGGTTTCCGCGCTGCTGATCGTGGCCAGCTGGAAATTGCTTACATGCAGATGCAAGCCCAGCAAGGTAGCCAGCACCTTGTTCATGCCGATGGTCACGCCCGACAGCAGGGTCAAGCCGATAAAGCGCAGCAAAAAGGCGCGCAGCTCGCCGTCGCGGGCAGTGGCGGCCGCGTCCGGCTGGAATGGCAAGGATTCACTCACTGCTGCGCCCCTTCACCAGCAGGCGCGCCAGCCGCGCAAACGCCACGTTCATCGCCTGCGCCAGCAAGGCGATCACGAGCACGGCCAGCAGCACGACATCCATGCGGCCCGACACCTCGCCGTTGAGCAGCAATGATCCCATGCCGGGGCCGGCCGCAAACAGCAGCTCGCCGCCCAGGCAAGCGAGCCAGGCGAACGCCAGCGCATGCGTGACGCCGGTGACGATGGCCGGCATGGCGCCCGGCAGCAACACCTGGCGCAAGGTCTGCGCACGCGTCAGGGTCAGCACCTGCCCCACTTCGCGCAGGCGCCCGTCCACCTGGCGCATGCCCGCATACGTGTTGAGCACGGTGGGATAAAAGGCGGCGATGGCGATCACCAGCAGCTTGGCGCCGTCGCCATTGCCCACCCACAAGCCCAGCAAGGGGACCAGGCCCAGCAGCGGGACTTGGCGGATGCTGTGGAACAGGGGCCCGATCAGCCGGTCCGCCAGCGGCGACTGCGCCATCAGCGCGCCCGTGACGATGCCGGCGATGCCGCCCAGCAGCAGGCCGGCCACAGTGCGGCCCAGGCTGGCGCGCAGATGCACCCACAGCTCGCCCGTGACGAGCAGGTCGCGCAGGCTGTGCGCCAGGTCGCCCAAGGACACGAAGATATACTCGGCGGCCGCGCCCTGGCCGGACGCCCATTGCCAGGTGCCCAGCAAGGCCAGCGGCAGCAGCGCGCCCTTGATGATCTGGATCAAACGCTGCTTCATATGGTCTCTCCACTACGCTTCCAGCGCATCAGGCGTGCTTCCAGCGCGTGGCAGCCGCGGTCCAGGCCGAAGCCGATCACGCCCGTCAGCACCACGCCCACCATCACCACGTCGAGGCGGAACATTTGCCGGCCCATTTCCATCATCTGGCCCAGGCCGCTGTCGGCGGCCAGCAATTCCGCGCCCACCAGCACCATCCACGAGCGCGACAGGGCGATGCGCATGCCCGTCAGCGCGGCCGGCACGATGGCGGGCAAGACGATCAGGCGGATGCGCTGCCAGCGCGAGAAACAATACACGTGCGCCACCTCGAAATAGCGCTGCGACAGGTTGCGGATGGCGTCATGCACGGCCAGCGCGACGATGAAGAAACTGGCCTTGGCGACGATAAACACCTTGAAACTCTCGCCTATGCCGAACAGCAGGATAAACAGGGGGATCAGGGCGACGGTGGGCAACTGGCGCAGGATATTGAACGTGGGATCGACATAGCTGCGCAAGCCTGGAGACAGGCCCAGCACCATGCCGAACGCCAGGCCTCCGCTGGCACCCAGGCCGAAACCGGCCAGCAGGCGGAACAGGCTGATGCCCAGGTGCTGGCCCAGCTCGCCGCTGTCGACCAGGTCGGCGGCCGTCAGCAGCACTTGCCAGGGCGACATCAAGATGTGCGCGGGCATCCATTCCAAGGTGGTGGCCGCCGTCCACAGCAGCAGCAAGGCCAGCGGCGAGGTCCACACGGACCAGGGCGAGCGCACGAAGCGCTGCAGCCAGGGGACAGAGGCTGCACGCGCTGGCGCGGCGGCGCGCGGCAAGGCGATGGCGTTGACGAGGGAAGTCATGGCGCCCAGTAGGTTTGCAATTTCAACTGCGCCAGCGCCTGGTTGACGAACTGGGGCGCGAACAGGCTGTCCACTTGCAGGGGCCGTCCGATCAGGCCCGCGCTTTTCGCATAGGCCGCCTCGCCCACGTAATGCTGGCGCAGGCTGGCCGTAAACAACGGCGACCAGCGCGCCTGCCACGGCGTATGGTCGCCCGCCAGTTCGCGCCGCACCACGCTTTCCACCTGGCCGGCCGCCGCTTCCGTGCGCACGTATTCGTCTTCGCCGCCCGCGCCGGCGGCCCGGTGGTGCTCGCGCACATAGGCCGTCACCACCAGCTGGGCCAGCTGCGGATGGCGCTGCAGGAAACCGCTGTCGGCCCACAATTCGGCCCGCATCTTCCAGTCCTGCGGCGGCGCCTTGCTGGACCAGATGATCTTGCCCACCTTTTTATCTTCCAGCAGGAAGGCGTCGCTGAGGGTAAAGAAAGCGTCGGCGCCGCCCGTCGCCACGGCCGCCGCACCCGCCTGCGGATTCAGGTTGAGGATTTTCACGTCGCGCAAGGTCATGCCGTTCGCTTCCAGCAGGCGCGCGAACGGGTATTCCCACGGCCGGCCCCGGTGCAAGGCGATCTTCTTGCCCTTCAAATCCTTGATCGAGCGGGCCGTGGAACCGTTCGGCACCACCAGGTAGGTGTTGCTGAAACTGCCGCCGGGCAGGATCAGCCGGGTCTGCAAGCCCGAGGCGTTGGCGATAATCGAGGGCAAGTCGCCATACTGGGCCAGGTCGATCGACCGGTTGGCAAACGCCTCGTTGACTTGCGTCGCCACGGAATTGGTGGTGACGGCCACCCATTCCAGCTTCACGCCCAGCTTGCCCAGTTCGGCCGCCAGCCAGCCCTGCGCAGCCACCTGGGCGGCGGAGCCGGCAAACACGGTCTTGCCGGACGGCGCCGTGCGGGCCACGACGGCAATGCGCACGGCGGCCGGCAGCGGCTCGGCGGCGGCCGCGAAGGCTGGCGCCAGCAGGCTGGCCGCCACGATGGCGGCAGACAGCTTGCGCCAGCTCAAACGTAATAATTGCAATGACATCTGGGGCCTGTTCTTGAAAGTTATACCAGGTCGGTGGCAGGCAGCAGCGACAAGGCGCGCGCCGTATCGATCAACTTGCTCATCTTCCATTGCTGCAGCAGCACGCCGGGGCCGAAATCGCGCGAACCGCCGATGGCTTCGGCCGCGATCTGGATCTTCGCGCCCTCTTCCAGCAGCAGGATGAATTCGGCCAGCTTCAGCAAGCCCTGCTTGCCCCACACGGTGGCGCCGCCATTCGCTTCCAGGATGGCCGTGGCATGCGTGTTGCGGGCGATTTCGCCGAGGATGAAATCGACTTCCGGCTGGCGGCGGTCGATATAGATGGGAATTTCGCGCACCAGCTGGTAGCGCTGCACGGGCACGTAGCGGATCGGCAGGGTGCGGTGCGTCTGCGCCCACGCGCCCAGCGACGGCGAATGCACGTGCGAAATCGACGTGACCTCGGGCCGTTCGCGGAACAGCTTCAGGTAGCGCGCGCCGCCGTTGTTCGCATTGCCCGCGAGCACCGTGCCGTCCAACGCCAGCACGGCTGCCTTCAGGGGCTGGCCGCGGCGGAACGGGCCGGGATCGTTGACCACCACGACCTTGTCGCCGGCCGGCGTGCGCTCGACAAAGCCCACCGTGCCGTTGGCCGTCAGGCTGCCCGTCTCGCGCAAGCCGTCGAAGGCGATCTGCGCATCGCTGCGCACCTGTTCCACGAAGGCCAGTTCGGCCGCCGTCAACTCCTGCACCTGTACTTGTTGTGCTTCTGCTTGTGCCACGTCCGTCATGTCATGCTCCATTCTGTGGGGTTGGGATACGGGTCAGTCCTGCCTCTACGTTCGCAAGACGCGTGCCAGCGCCGGGGCCGGGGAGGTGGCGGCGCGCTGCTGCCTGCGCAACAGCGGCTGCTGGCGCGGCAGCAGCGTTGCCGGCACGTGCTGTCGGCCAGCCAGCAAGCGGCGCGGGCACGTTTCCTGCAGGGTTCAAGGCTCCACCCACCACGAAAGCATCCCATGACTACCGCAACCGCCCCCGCCGTCGATACCGTCTGGTTCACCCGCTGCCCCGTGCCCACGGCCACGGGCCTGGCCTACAAACTGGGCTGGCTGGACGAGGAATTCGCCCGCGACGGCATCGCGTTAAAGACCCTGCAGGAAGTGGGCGGCGAACTGGCGCGCCACCATTACGAGCATGGCCTGTCCACGCTCGTGCGCGAAGGGGGCAACCTGCTGGCCCTGCCCGCCCACGCGCAAGGGGCGCCCACGCGCCTGATCGGCCTGACCTGGATCGACGAGTGGCAAGCCATCCTCGTGCGCCCCGCTTCCGGCATCGCCACGCCCGCGCAACTGCAGGGCAAGCGTTTGGCGCTGCCCGTATTCCGCGCCGAAGACTTGCGCGAGAACCGGCGCGGACGCAGCATCGCGCGCGGCATGAGCCTGGCCGGCTACAAGGGCGTGCTGGCGTCCGCCGGCTTGACGCTGGACGACGTGCAACTGGTGGAAGTGGGGGCCGACGCGCCGGCGCAAGCCGATCTGGGCGCGGGCCTGTGGCAGGGCATCGCGCCGCTGCTGCGCGGCGAAGTCGATGCCGTCTACGTGAAAGGCGCGGCGGCGGCCGAAGCGGCCCGCGCGGCGGGACTGGCCGTGGGCATCGACATCGACGCCCTGCCCGACCGGCGCTTCCGCGTGAACAACGGCACGCCGCGGCCGATCACCGTGCATGCAACGATGCTGGAGCAGCATTTCGAGCTGGTCGTGCGCTTTTTGACGCAGACCCTGCGCGCCGCGCACTGGGCGCGCAGCCACAAGGAAAAGGTGCAGGCCATCCTGCAGGGCGAAACGCGGGCCGGCGCCGACGCCGTGGCCGAAGCCTACCGCGACGGTTTTCACCTGACCCTGGCGCCCGACCTGTCGGAAGAAAAAGTGGCGCTGTTCCGCCAGCAGAAGGATTTCCAGCTGCAGCACGGTTTCCTGGACCGCGACGTCGATATCGATGGCTGGACAGACCGCCGCCCCCTGGAAGAAGCGCAGCGGCGGCTGGACGCGCTGCTGCGGCAGGCCGCATAAAGAAACGGAGCCAGCGCACGAACAGGCGCTGGCCCCGGGAACTACGGCATCAGGGCAAACGCGCCCTAGGCAGCCAGGGCCGCGTGCGGTGCGGCGGCCGGTTGTGCCAGCCGCTGCAGCGAGCGGATGGTGGCCGCACAAGCGGCGGCCAGTTCCGCGCCCTTGACCTTGAAATGCTGGAAGTAGAATTCCTGGTGCTCGTGGCCCGCGTGGAAGTGGTGCGGGGTCAGCACGGCCGACAGCACGGGCACGCCCGTCGCCAGCTGCACCTGCATCATGCCGGAGATGACGGCATCGGCCACGAAGTCATGGCGGTAGATGCCGCCGTCGACCACCAGCGCCGAGGCGGCAATCGCCGCGTACTGGCCGCTCCTGGCCAGCACTTGCGCGTGCAGGGGAATTTCAAAGGCGCCGGCGACATCGACGATATCGATGTCGCTCTCGGCATAGCCCAGGGCCGCCATGTCGGCGATGAAGGACAAGCGGCATTGCGCGACGATGTCGCGGTGCCAGCCCGCCTGGATGAAGGCGATGCGCTTGCCTGGTGCTGCGTGTGCTCGTGACATACAAAAGACTCCTGTTTTTAAAAATGACAAAAAAAACAGGGCATGGGATCGAAGGGGATATCGCAGGCGCGTGAAAGCCGCGCCCAACTGCGCATGCAGGCACGCGCGCCCGCGCACCGACGGCAAGGCCGCCCATGCGCCGGGCGTATGCCGGCACCAACACAATGATGCATCCCGCTCTCTCTTTATCCGGACTATACCGTCGGCCCCGGAATCACACCAGGTCTGCTGACCTTGCCGGCCAGGTCCGAAGACCGCGCCGGCAAGCGCTCGCGGGCTAGGCACGCATGCCATTACCGCCGGTGGGGAATCGCACCCCGCCCTGAGAACGTTGCGTGGCCGCCGCACCGGGTGCGGCAGCCATGCCCGGCGACTATAGCATATCGCCCCTGTCCCTGCCCCGCGCGATCAGAACTGCAGCGTGTACGAGGCGCCCACCGTGCGGCCCTGGCCGATGATCACCGTGTCGCCGTTGACGGCGCCCGGCACGAAACTGGTAAGCGTGTGGTTGCGGTAGACCTTGTCGGCCAGGTTGTTGGCATACGCCGTGATGCGCTGCTTGCCGCCCGGGAGCACATACGACAGGCGCGCATTGGCCAGCGCAAAGCCGCCCTGGTTCAGCAAGCCGCGCGCGTCGCTTTGCGGGTCCACATAGTAGTACTGCTTCGACGTGTAGCGCACATCGCCGCTGAAGACCAGCTGCGCGCCATTGCCCAGCGGGTAACGGTAGTCGGCCGCCAGCAGGGCCGTCACGTGGGGCGAGCGCACGAATTCATTGCCGGAGCGGTCGCCGCCATTGTTCTGGATGGCGAAGTCGTCGAATTCCGTGCGCAGCAGGCCCAGGTTGGCGTTGACGTGCAGGTTGTCCGTCGGCTGCGCCTCGATCTCGAATTCCGCGCCATTCACGTGGGCCTTGCGCACATTCTGCAGGTAGTTCACGCTTTGCGTGGGGTCGCCGTTGTACACGCCCGTGATATTCACCTGCACGTTCTTGTAGTCGTAATGGAAGACGTTGGCGTTGAAATTGAGGCGCCCGTCCAGCCATTCGGACTTGATGCCCGCTTCGAACGAGTTCAGGGTTTCCGGCTTCACCGTGTTCAGGGCCCGCACGTCCGTGGCGCTGGTGTTGTAGCCGCCCGACTTGATGCCGTGCGCGTACTTCAGATAGCCGCGCAGGGTGCGGCTGAAGCGGTATTCGGGCGTCACGTCATACGTGAGCGCATTCCACGTGGTGGACGGATTCGACGTGAAATTGTTGTTGGCGACCGCGGCGGCCGTGTAGTTGCCTCCCTTGACCGTGTTCCACCAGTTCGACGCATCGCCGAACGTCACCGTGTTCGATGCCGCCTGCACGCGCTGCAGATCGAGGTCCTTGGTTTCCGTGGTCCAGCGCAAGCCAAACGTGGACAGCAGCTGCTCGCTGAAGTTGACGGTCGTGCTGCCGAAGATGGCCGCGCTGCGCGCCTTGTGCTGGTAGACGGTGCGGTTGTAGCCGACGGGCTGCGTGCTGCCCGCCAGCGCCGGCACCGTGCCGTTGGGCAGGCGCGCGCCGGCCGAATCGGAATCGATCTTTTCATTGAAGTAGAACAGGCCCGCCACCCAGCTCAGCGTGCCGTTTTGCGGCGACGTCAAACGCAGCTCCTGCGACACCTGCCGGCTGCTCGCCTTCGAACGGCTGCGGCCCACTTCCAGCGGCGTGTTGTCGCTGTCGCCCGTGGCCTCGTTGCGGAAGTTTTCATAGCCCGTGATCGAGGTCAGGGTCAGCTCGCCCAGCGCATAGTCGAGGTTCAACTGGGCGCCGCCCTGTTTCACGTCGCTGTCGGCCGGCGCATTCGTGCTCACGTCGTCGGGATTGGTGCTGGGGACGTAGCCGTTGCGGTACACGCCGTTGGCGCCGTAGCTGGCCACGGTGGTGGTCGCGCCCTTGGTCGTGTAGTCGCGGTAATGCAGGTTCAGATTGGCCGTCAGGTCGCGGCCGATCAGGGCCTTGAGCTGGCCGCGGATGGCGCTGTCCTTGAGTTTTCCATCGCGCTCGCCCGTAAACTGGTTGTGGAAGCGGCCCTCGCCTTGCTGTTCCGTGTGGAAGGACAGGCGCCCCGCCAGCACTTCGTCGACCAGCGCGCCGCCGATGGCCCCTTCGGCCAGCTTGGTGTCGTAGCTGCTGTAGTCAAACTTGGCGTAGCCGCTGGACTTGAACGACGGCTTGCGCGAAATCACGTTGATGGCGCCGCCCGTCGTGTTCTTGCCCCACAAGGTGCCCTGCGGCCCACGCAGCACTTCCACCCGGTCCAGGTCGAACAGGGGAAAGCCCGTGGCGCTGGAATTGCTGATGTAGACGTCGTCGAGGTAAAAGCCCACGGGATTGGGAAAATCGATCTGCTGCTGGCCCGCGCCCACGCCCCGTATCCACCAGCGCGGGCGGCCATGCTGCTGCGTGCCGGCCGACGCATTGGGCACATAGTTGAGGATTTCGCTGGCCGAGCGGCCGATGCCCGTGTCGAGCAGCTCCTTGCCGCCCAGGACGGTGATCGCGCTCGGCACTTTTTGCGCCGATTCCTCGCGCTTTTGCGCCGTCACCGTCACCGATTGCAGCGAGGCGCCTTCGCCGGCGCCGTTGGCGTCGGCAATTGCCACGACATCGGCGGGCGCCGTGTCAGCCGGCGCATCGGCCCACGCCATGCCGGGCGCCAGGCACAGGCCGCCGATGGCAAAGGCCGAGCGCAGCGCGCGGCGCAGCGGCGTCAAGTGAAACGGGAATGGGGAAGAGAGTACGGCAACGGCGGCGGGGGCAGTCGAACGGCGCATGGGTGATTATCCTTGATGAAAGTCAAAACGCGAGATGGTGATGACTGTCATTGCAAGGCGCATGCCCGCTGCCGCAGCGCAGCAAAATACGACTCAAGTGCTTGATTTCAAAGGAAGACTATCATCATGATAGCGCTGTTGATTTGGCAGCAGCGGCGCCGCCGCGTGCTGCCTGCGCGACAGCAGGCGGTGGCGCTGCTGTCGCGGCAACAGGCGCGGGGGTCAGGCGGCGCGCAACAGCGCCGCCGTCTGTCCGCGCACGAGGGGCAGCACTTCCTCGCCCACCCGGTACGCCTCTTCCAGGTGCGGCGTGCTGGCCAGGATGAAGGCGTCGGCGCCCAGCTGCACCAGCTCGTCGAGGCGTTCGGCCACCTGCTGGTAACTGCCCACGATGCCCTGCGTCTGCCCGCCCCGCAGCAGGTTGAAGCCGGACCAGATGTTCGGCGCCGTGATCAAGTCCTTGTAGCTGTTCAGGGTGGCCGGGCGGTTGCCCCGCTGGCGCGCCGCGCCCACGGAATCGCCGCCGTCAGCGCCCAGGAACTGGCGCAGGGTGGCCGCATCGACGGCCTCGAAGCCCTTGCGCACCTCGTCCCACGCCTCTTCTTCCGTGGCGCGGGCGACGATGTCGACGCGCACGGCGCACTTGATCTTGCGCCCCAGCAGCGCCGTCTTTTCATGCACGCGGGCGAATTTCTCGCGCAGCTGCTCGAACGGCTCCAGCCACGTCAGGTAGTAATCGGCATGCTTCGAGGCGGAACCGAGGGCCGCATCGGACGAGCCGGAGAAATAGATCTCGGGGAAGTCCTGCTCCGACAGGGGCGTGGCCAGGCCCGCATCTTCCACCTGGTAGAACTTGCCCTGGTAGGAAAACGGTCCGCCGCGCCACACGCCGCGCACCACGTCGAGGAACTCCGTCGTGCGCGTGTAGCGGTCGTCGTGGCCGGCCGAATCGCCCCACCACAGCTGCGCCGGACCGCCGCCGCCCGTGATCACGTTGTACAGGGCCCGCCCGCCCGTGGCCCGCTGCAGGCTGGCCGTCATGCGCGCGGCCACCACGGGATTCAAAAAGCCGGGCTGGAACGGGATCATGAAGCGGAAGGTGCGCGTTTCGCGCGCCAGCAGCGCGGAAATGGCCCATGGCTCGTCCGTCATGGGAAACGAGGGAATCAGGCCGCCCTGGAAGCCCGATATTTCAGCCGCGCGGGCGATTTCCGCCAGGTAGTCGATATAAGCAAAGCCGTCGGCGCCGCCGCCACCGAGGCCGGCCTGGCGCAGGTTGTCATTGCCGGGAAACCAGTCGCCGCGAAACGGCGCGCGGGCGCGGTGCGAACTCGGTTCGCCATGCGTGGGGATGCGCCAGAAAAAGTCGATAGCCATCAGGGTACTCCTTCAAAATAGGGGGATTCAGGCCGCTTGCAGGGCCGGGGCATTCAACGCGGCGCGCACGGCCGGCAGCACGTGTTCGCCGATGCGGTAGGCTTCCTCGAAATGGGGAATGGCCGCCAGCACGAAGCTGGCTACGCCCGCCTGCGCATACGCCTGCAGCGCCGCGGCCACTTGCGCATAGCTGCCGACCAGGGCGCCGCGGGCGCCCGTTTGCGCCTGCGCGAAGCCGGGCCAGAAGGCGGCGGCACTGCCATCGAACGCCGCATCGTCGGGCAGCCCCGCACCGCTGCGGTAGCGGCGCGCATCGCGCAAGGCTTCGTCGAACGTTTCCCGGGCCAGCACGTCGATGCGCAAGCCCGCCGCCACGGCGCGGCCCAGCTGGCGCGCCTGCGTCTGCAGACTGTCGATGGCAGGCTGCAGGCCAGCCACGGGCGCGGCGTCGAACACGTGCACGTCGGCCTGGCGCGCCGACAGGGCCAGCGCCTCGGGCGACCCGCCCGTCAGGTAGATGCCGTTGAGCGGATGGTTTGCCAGCGGCCCCCTGAAGCCGCCGTCCTGCACTTCGAAGAACTTGCCCTTGAAGCTGAACGGCGAGGTGCTCTGCACGCCGCGCGCCACCGTGATGAATTCATCGATGCGCGGCAGGATGTCGGCGTCCGGCGCCGCATCGCCCTGGCGCCGGCGCTCTGCCGCATCGCCGCCGTGGCCGATCTGCCAGGCGAAGCGTCCGCCCGTGAAGCGCTGGAAGCTGACGGCGTTCTTTGCCGCATACACGGCCGAACCCCAGGCCGCGTCGAATTCGGCGATCAGTTTCAGATGGCGCGTGCCGCGGGCCAGGTAGCCGGCGACGATCCAGCTTTCATCGCCCTGCGCATCGTGGCGTATCTGGATGCCGTCGAAGCCGGACAGGTCCGCCGCGCGGGCGATCTGCTGCAGGTAATCGAAATAGTTGAATGGCGGACGCGCACCCCGCGGGTCGCTCACGCCCGCCTGCAGGGGACTGGGCGCGCCGGCGGCCCGTTCGCCTCGGCGCGTGATGCCGGGCGCCGCATGGCGGCCATCGCCGCCGGTGGGCAATTGCCAGATGAATTCAATGGTCATGCATGGACTCCTGTCGTGGGTCGAAGAAAAAGCCGTACGCGCAGCGCGCAGCGGCCTGTCCCACCCTCCTCGCAGAAAACATGCCATGTCCAGGATGCCCGCCGCGGCCCGCCGCTGTTGATTTGGCAGCAATCCCCTGCCCCCATGGCAGCAATGTGCTGCGCGCGCAGCAGCCATGAAAAAAAAACCGGAGCCGCATCGCTGCGGGTCCGGCTCCGGGAAGTGCTCACGCGCCTAGTCGATGGCGCCCGCCTTTTTCAGGAAGGTGCGCAGGATGTTGCGGCTCAGGTTCAGGTGTTTGGCCGTGCGCACCTGGTTGCGCTCATTGCGCTCCCACGCGGCGCGCACCAGTTCCTGCTGCATGGCCTCGAATGCCACGGCCTCGCCCGAGTCGAGCAAGGCTTGCCAGGCGCGGGCGAAGCGTTCGGCCGCCAGCAAGTCGTCCTGGCCCCCTGCGCCGTGGGCCGCGTAGGCGATGTCGGCGCCGCCCGCCCACGCGTCGGGCGCGGGCACGGGGGCCGCCGCGGGGACGGCAGCCATCGGCCTGTGCCAGCCCGACAGGCTCAAGTCCTCGGCGCGCACCGCGCCGCTGCGGCACACGAGCAGCGCGCGGTGGATGACGTTTTCCAGTTCGCGGATATTGCCCGGCCACGGGTAGGCGAGCAAGGCTTGCTGCGCATCCTGGTCCAGCTCCACTTCGCCCAGGTGCAGGCGCTGCGCATAGATGGCCATGAAGTGGCGCGTCAGCGGCATGATGTCGCCCGGACGCTCGCGCAGGGGGCGCAGCGGCAGGCCGATCACCTGCAGGCGGTAATACAGGTCTTCGCGGAAGCGCCCGGCCCGCACGGCTTCGGCCAGGTCCACGTTGGTGGCCGCGATCAGGCGCACGTCGATGGGGATGGCGCGCCGCGCGCCCAGGCGCACCACTTCGCGCTCCTGCAGCACGCGCAGCAGCTTGACCTGCATCGCCAGCGGCAGGTCGCCGATTTCATCGAGGAACAGGGTGCCGCCGCTGGCCGTCTCGAACCAACCGGGCTTGCCCTGCTGCGCGCCCGTAAACGCACCCTTTTCATAGCCAAACAGTTCGCTCTCGACCAGGGTTTCGGAAAACGCGCCGCAGTTGATCGCCACGAAGGTCTGCTCGGCGCGCCCGCTCAAGCCGTGCACGTGGCGCGCGATCAGTTCCTTTCCCGTCCCCGTTTCGCCCGTGATCAGCACCGTCGCCTCGCTGGGAGCGATGCGCTCGATCAGTTCGTGCAGCTGGCGCGAACGGGGATCGGCAAAGACAAAGGCCGTGGCGCGCACCAGCAAGCTCATTTGCTGCGGGTCGCGGAAGGCGACCAGCGCCTCGCTATCGCCGTCATCGCCCGCGCCGCGGGCCAGGTGGGCGCTGCGCGCGAAATCGCTGCTGAAGTTGTGGGCTAAGAGTTCCATGGGCCGACTATACCGCGCGCCATCTTCAGGCGTGAACGAATGGTGCCGCGCTAGCTTATCCGGAATTTGCATATGCGGACACTTGTCCAGTGCTGGCCCGAACCTTGCATAGTTATCGAGACGCGCCATGTCGCCAATCCACCACGGAGTTCCTCCCATGCCAGCACGCCAGCTCGTCCTGAACGTTTTCCTGCAACGCCACGGCCACCATCCGGCCGCCTGGCGCCATCCGTCCGCCAGCGCCAGCGGGCGGCCCGACCTGGCCTGGTGGCTGCACGCCGCCAGGCTGGCCGAGGCGGCCAAGTTCGACAGCTTTTTCATCGCCGACTTCATCGGCCGCTCCGGCGACGTCACGCCCGACACGGGCCGCGCCGCCATCGGCCTGCCCTTCGAACCCTACACCTTGCTGTCGGCGATTGCCGCCGTCACCAGCCATATCGGCCTGATCGCCACCGTCAACACCAATTACGAACACCCGTATCACGTGGCGCGCAAATTCAGTTCGCTCGACCACCTGAGCGGCGGGCGCGCGGGCTGGAACGTCGTCTCCTCGTTCGGCGAGCACACGGCGCGCAATTTCGGCATCGATGCGCCGCGCAGCCACGCCGAGCGCTATGCGCGCGCCGATGAATTCGTCGCCTTGTCCAAACTGCTGTGGGATAGCTGGGATGACGATGCGTTCGACCGGCCCGACCGCGCCGCCGGCCAATTCTACCGGCCCGAAGCTGGCCACCCGCTGGACTTCCGGGGCCAGTACTTTGCCTCGCAAGGCTTGCTGGACTTGCCCCGTCCCGTGCAGGGCCACCCCGTGCTGGTCCAGGCGGGCAATTCCGAGACGGGCCGCGAATTTGCCGCGCGCCAGGCCGAGATGGCGTACTGCTCGGCCACCTCGCTGCCCGTCGCGCAGGCGTATTACGGGGACGTGAAAGGCCGCATGGCGAAATACGGCCGCGCGCAAGACCAGTTGAAGGTCACGCCGGGGCTGTCCGTGGTGGTGGCGGAAAGCGACCAGCAGGCGCAGGACCGGTTCGGCGAACTGCAGGCGCTGGTCGACTTCGGCAACCTGGAATTCGGCGGTTTCGATCTGTCCGGCTATCCGCTCGACGGTCCCCTGCCCGACCTGCCCTACCAGGCGGGCGACAACGGCAAGGGGCGCTTCCAGCAGCAGCTGGAGCTGGCGCGCCGCGACAACCTGAGCTTGCGCCAGCTGGTGCTGCGCTTCAAGGTCGCGCGCGGCCACCTGCAGGCCATCGGCTCCGTCAGGACGGTGGCCGACCTGATGGAGCAATGGTTCGTGGAACGGGGCGCGGATGGCTTCAATGTCGTGCCGCCCCTGCTGCCGCAAGGCTTCGAGGATTTCACCCGGCTGGTAGTGCCGGAACTGCAGCGGCGCGGCCTGTTCCGCACGGAATACGCGACCAGCACCCTGCGCGGCCACCTGGGCCTGGCGCGGCCCGCCAACCCGCACACGGCGGCGCGGGCGCGAGCCGCCTGACGATCATCCCTGGTCCGGGTCGAAATGCTTGCGCAAGCCCTGCCAGCACGTGTAGTAGTCCTGTTGCAACAGTTCGCTGTTCAAGGCGAATGGCGTGGGCTTGAGGATGGTGCGCGTCTCGAACATGAAGGCCATGGTGTCGCCCACTTTCACGGGCGCGGACGTGTCGCTGTGCGAGGCTTTTTCGAACGTCTGCGCGTCGGGGCCGTGGCCGGACATGCAGTTGTGCAGGCTGGCGCCGCCCGGCACGAAGCCGGCCGCCTTGGCGTCGTACACGCCGTGGATCAGTCCCATGAATTCGCTGGCCACGTTGCGGTGGAACCAGGGCGGGCGGAACGTGTGCTCGGCGGCCAGCCAGCGGGGCGGGAAGATGGCGAAGTCGATGGCGCCCAGCAGCGGGTTTTCACTGGGCGCCTGCAGCACGAGGAAGATCGACGGGTCCGGGTGGTCGTAGCTGATCGAGCCGATGGTGTTGAAACGGCGCAGATCGTATTTATATGGCGCGTAATTGCCGTGCCAGGCCACCACGTCCAGCGGCGAATGGTCCAGGGTCGTGCGCCACAGATGGCCGCCGAACTTGGCCACCAGTTCGCACTCGCCATCGATGTCTTCGTAGGCCGCGTGCGGCGTGAGGAAATCGCGGGCGTTCGCCAGGCCGTTCGAGCCGATGGGCCCCATGTCGGGCAGGCGGAAGGCCGTGCCGAAGTTTTCGCACACATAGCCGCGCGCCTGGCCGTCCGGCAGGGTCACGCGGAAGCGCACGCCGCGGGGAATCACGGCGATTTCCTGCGGTTCCAGCTCGATCAGTCCCAACTCCGTGGCGATCGCCAGCCGGCCTTCCTGCGGCACGACCAGCAATTCGCCATCGGCCGAGTAAAAGAAGCGCTGCATGGAGCGGTTGGCCGCATACACGTGGATGGCGCAGCCGCTCATCGCTTCGGCACTGCCGTTGCCGGCCATCGTCTGCCAGCCGTCGATGAAGTCCACCGGCGTGGTGCCGTCGGGCAGCGGCAGCGGGTCCCAGCGCAGCTGGTTCGGCGGCGTAGGCGGCATGGCGTGGAAATCGCTGACGATGCGCGTATCGTGCAGCAGGGTAAACGGCGGATGCTGGCTGGCGGGACGGATGCGGTACAGCCACGAGCGCCGGTTCTGCGCGCGCGGCGCCGTAAAGGCCGTGCCCGACAATTGTTCCGCGTACAGCCCCAGGGGCGCCCGCTGCGGCGAATTCTGTCCGTGCGGCAAGGCGCCGGGCACGGCTTCCGTGGCAAATTCGTTGCCGAAGCCGCTTTGGTAGCCGGCGCCTATCATGCCGGCTCCGCCAGGCCGTCGGCCGCGTCGCGCAGCAAACCCTGCACCACCTCGGCCTTGCCGATGGCCCCCATGGCCAGCAAGGCGAAACGGGCCAGGAACAAGGGCGAGCGCTGCTCGCCCAGGCCGCCCATGGTGTGGCACAGCTCCGTGTACAGATTATCCAGTTCGATGTCGGTCATATGATCTCCTTGTTACTTGTATTCGTCGATGCCGGCCGCCGCCAGTGCCGCCGCCACCTGCCCCGCCCGCGCTTGCCGCCAGCGTCCCAGCACGTGGCCGTCAGGACGCACGAGGTAAAACGTGCCGGGCTGCGCGTCAAACAGCGAGAATACCTGCGCCGTGTGGTCCCAGGCGCACTCTTGCGCCCCGCTGCGGGAAATCGCCACGGTCGCCAGCGGCAAGGTGTCGCCCAGCGCCAGCAGTTCCGCAGGCACGGCGCCATCGTCGCTGAAGTACAGGCCCGTGAAACGGCCATCCGCGCGCGTCACCAGACCGGTAATATACCCCGCTTTTTGCGCGCCGTCGTGCAGCAGCGCCAGCGGACATTCGGGCAAGACGGTGCCCGGCGGGGGACCGGCAGCGAAGCCATCGACCTCGCGTGCATTCAGCGGCGACTGCGCATACGCGATGGCGCTCGTCTGGCGCGGGTTGATCAGCGAGCGCACGTGCGCATGCCTGCTTGCCAGGCCCAGCACGGCCGTGCGCATGAGATCGAAGGCGAACGTGGGCGGCGCCATGAATTCCGTGCTTTTCGTGCCGTGGCGCAGGTTTTCATGGGCCGCGTACACGCGCTCGTCCGAATAACTGTCCAGCAAGGCATGGGGCGCCTGGCCCTTGACCACGTAGGCGAGTTTCCAGGCCAGGTTGTCCGCATCGTCGATGCCGGAATTGGCCCCGCGCACGCCGAAGATAGGCACCAGGTGGGCCGCATCGCCCGCGAACAGCACGCGAGCGTGCCGGTATCTGTCCAGGGTCAGGGCGTTGGCTTTATAGATGGTGATCCACACGGGATGCCACGGCGCCGTTTCCCCCATCATGGCCAGCAGGCTGTCCACCCGGGGCGCCACGTTTTCCAGCAGCACGGCCGCCTGCGCATCCTCGTCGTCGCGCAACTGGTAATCGATGCGCCAGATATCGTCGGGCTGCTTGTGCACCAGCACGGTCGAGCCGGGATTCGAGGGCGGATCGAAATACGCGAGGCGCTCCGTGGGGCGGCTGCTTTTCAGGTGGATGTCGACGATCACATAGCGCCCTTCATAACTGGTGCCCTGCAGTTTCAGTCCCAGCGCCTCGCGCACCACGCTGCGTCCCCCATCGGCCGCCACCAGCCAGTCCGTGTCGATTTTGTAGGTCTCGTGCGGCGTCGCCACGGTGACGGTGGCGCCGTCGGCGCGCTGCTGCACGCCGGTGACCCGCGTCTGCCAGCGGATATCGATCCATTCCGGCTGGCGTTCGGCCGCATCGAGCAGGAATTGCTCGATATGGTATTGCGCCAGGTTGACCATGGGCGGCAGCTTCTGGTTGGCGTCTTGCGGCATCGTGAAGTGCAGCACCTCTTCCTCGCGGTAAAAGCTGCGTCCGCCCGCCCACGGCAAGCCCTTGGCGAGAAAACCGTCGAGCGCGCCCAGGCGTTCGATGATTTCCAGGCTGCGCCGCGAGATGCAGATGGCGCGGCTGCCCGTGCACACGCCGTCGTCCGCTTCGATCAGCACGGAGCGCACGCCGTGGCGCGCCAGGCCCAGGGCCGTGGCCAGCCCCACGGGGCCGCCGCCCACGATCAGGACGGGCACGTGCTGCGTGCCGGCGCCGGCCGGTTTGCCGGGCGGATACACCTTCGGCACATGGGGATAAGGGTGAAACGTGTCGCTCATGATGGTGTCCTCTTCAAGATTGTTCTTTGCCGACACTGCGCGCGATGGGCAGGGTCAGCACGATGGCCGCACCGGCCACCAGCAGCACGCTGGCGTACAGCAAGCCCGTGGCAAAGCTGTGCGTGAAATCCTTCAGCCAGCCCACGACGACGGGATTCAGGGCCGAGCCGATATTGCCCGTGGCATTGATGACGGCGATGCCGATGGCGCGCGCGCCCAGGCTCAGGGCCCGGTCCGGCGTCGTCCAGAAGACGGACATGGCCGTGTAGGCGCCCGTCGAGGCCATGCACACGCCCAGCAGCTGCACGACGGGATTGCCCGCATACGCGGTCAGCAGCCAGCCGGCGGCCGACAGCAGCATGGGCCAGACGATGTGCCAGCGGCGTTCCTGCAAGCGGTCCGAGCGGCGGCCCCAGGCGATCATGCCGATGACGGTGCACACTTGGGGGATGGCGGCCAATAAGCCGATTCTCGTATTGCTGGCGTCGCCGCTGAAACTCTTGACGATCAATGGCGTCCACACGGCCACCATCGCCAAAGTGTTCACCAGGCAAAAGTAGGCGATGCCGAATTTCAATACGGTGGGCGAGCACATTTCCGCCAGCACCGAGGTGTTTTGCCGGGGCGCCGCGGTTTTTTGCTCGGCCGCCAGCATGCGCGCCAGCACTTGCCGTTCCAGCTTGCCCAGCCAGCTGGCCTTGGCAGGCGAGTCGTCCAGATAACCGTACACGGCCAGGCCCAGCAGCACGGAAGGCATGCCTTCGAGCAAGAACAGCCATTGCCAGCCCTTCAAGCCCCAATGGCCGTCCAGGCCCAGGATCAGGCCCGACAGGGCCGAGCCGATGGCGGCCGTCACCGGCATGGCGATCATGAACAGGGCGTTGGCCCGCGCCCGGTAGGCGCTGGGAAACCAGTACGTCAGGTACAGCAGCATTCCGGGCAGGAAGCCCGCCTCCGTCACGCCCACCAGGAAGCGCAGCGCATACAGGCTGGCCGGGCCGCTGGCAAACAGGGTCGCCGTCGAGGCCAGGCCCCAGGCGATCATCATGGAAGCTATCCACTTGCGCGCGCCGATGCGGGCCAGCACGATGTTGCTGGGAATGCTGCAAGCGATGTAGGCGATGTAGAACAGGGTGGTGGCAAAACCGAACTGGGTGCCGGACAGGCCCAGGTCTTGCATCATGGTCAGGCCGGCAAAGCCGATATTGATGCGGTCCAGAAAGGAAAACACGAACAGCAGGAACAGGAATCCCAGCAGATGGCGCGAAACCTTGCGCATCACCTGCTGTTCCAGTTGCAAGGTGGCAGCGTCGGGAGCGGGCGCAGTGGTGGCGGACGTGGCGGGGCTGGCCGCTTGGGCAATGGTCATGCTGGTCTCCATAAGGTGTCGCTCTCCCCTTGTTGATTTTATTGGGTAAGAGTGGCCGGATGCTCCGGCCTGTGACACAGTATGCAGACGACTACGCCGACGGCTGTCCCCATTTTGGGGACAAACGCCGGCCGGAAGAACTAGAAAGCAGACGCAAAAACGGCGGCGCTCCCGGAAAGAGCGCCGCCGTCAGCGGGCGGGCCTAGCCGCGTTTCTTGATCGGCACGTTATCGACCTTCTGCTGGTCGTAGCTGAAGGAGCCGTGGCCGCTCCAGTTGTTGTCGGTGACAAAGGTGGCTTCAAATTTGGCCAGGTAGCTGCCAATGGCTGGTGGCGTCGCGGACACGACATATTCGCCGCTCAGGCTGAATACGCGCGTGGCCTTGCCCAGGCCCAGGCCATGCACGGGGCCGCTGACGGGACGGATCACCACGCGGCCGTGCGGTGGCGTGATCGATTGCGTGATCAGCGCTTCGCCGCTGACGGTGCCGTCGTCGGGATTGTAAAACAGGGCCAGATTCAGGATGGGTGCGCCAGGCAGGCCGAGATTGCCGGCCGTCAGATACACGTGTTCTACCGCATTCAATTCAGATGTGGACACAATCTACTCCTTCCGGGAATGATTTATGAGCAATGGACAACGGAGATCGCGGGACGCGACAGGCATTGGCTATCAGCCTTGCCGATGGCCGCCATGCAGAGGCGCATCAACACTCTGCAGATAGCATAGCCCTTATTTTCGTGTCAATATGCTCACATTATTGCCTTGAATTTCAGCAATTTTATGCTGTGCCCGCCATGCGGGGTTGGCCGGCATTTATATTGCCTGCGGCCCTAGACATAGCGCAAACAATTGTCGCTGGCTGGAAATGCCCAGGCGTTTATAGGCGCGCTTCTGATACGTGGTGACGCTCGATGACTGGATGCCCATGGTGTCGGCAATCTCCACGGCCGTCAAGCCTTCGAGCACGCCGCGCAGCACGTCGAGTTCGCGCTTGCTCAGTTGCGGACCGTGCTGGCGCAGCCGGGCCAGCATCATGGGCGAGACGCCTTGCGGGGGCTGGCCGTTCAGGCTGTAATGGTGTCTGGCCGCATACGCGAGCAGCGGCGACAGGGTTTCGATGGCGGCGATCTCGCCGGGCTGGAACTGGCCCTGGCTGCTGTCGCGGTAAAAATTGACGGACAGCCAGATATCGCTGGCCGGCTGCACCAGCAGGGCCAGCCGGTCCGACACATTCGGCCTCTGGTAGCACGCGGCGCGGTAGCCGGGGTGGCGGATTTCGTCGCTGGCTTGCTGGTGCAGCACGATGGCGGGCTCGCGCCTGGGCCGCGCAGCGGGCGCGATGACGCTCTGGTTGCCGTCGAGTGCATAGTAATGGCGCGCGTAGCTGTCGGCGATATCCTGCAAAAACCGCCCGCCGCGCCGGTCGGCCACGGCCACCGTGCGGGGCCGGTTGCCGAATTCATAGGCAAAGATCGTGCACTGGGCGATGGGCGCGGCCGTGCTGGCCGTTTTCAGGATGGCGCCCGCCATGGCATTGACGTCCGCATGGCCGATGGCGGCCACCAGATCGAGGGCGCGCCCCAGCTCCAGCTGTCCCTCCGCCTGCCGCCGGTCCACCTGCCAATAGCGCATGCCGCCTCCCCTGCCTGCCAGGTCTTATTGCTGCCGCTGCGGCAAGACCCAGTCCGGCCGGATGTAGTGGCAGGTATAGCCGTGCGGCAAGCGCTGCAGATAATCCTGGTGCTCCGGTTCCGCTTCCCAGAACGGGCCGGCGGGCGCCACTTCCGTCACCACCTTGCCTGGCCACAGGCCGGAGGCGTCGACGTCGCGGATGGTGTCCTCGGCCACCAGCCGTTGCGCTTCGCTCGTGTAGTAGATGGCCGAGCGGTAGCTGGTGCCGCGGTCGTTGCCCTGGCGGTTTTCCGTGCTGGGGTCGTGGATCTGGAAGAAAAACTCCAGGATCTTGCGGTAGCTGATGGTGTTCGGGTCGAAAATGACTTCGATCGCTTCCGCGTGCGTGCCATGGTTGCGGTAGGTGGCGTTGGCCACGTCGCCGCCGCTGTAGCCCACGCGCGTGGCGCTCACGCCCGGATAGCGGCGCAGCAAGTCCTGCACGCCCCAGAAGCAGCCGCCGGCCAGGATTGCCGTTTCCTTGTCTTGTGTCATGTTGATCATTCCTTGATCTGAGATACTGAGTTGTTCATCTTACCCTGTCGCGCGATTTTCTTCAGCGGGCCAGCAAACGCTTGAGCTGAGCCGCCTGGTAGGCGCCGATGGCGTCGTTGAACAGGCAGCGGATCAAGGGGTCGTCGACGATGTCGGCCTCGCTTAATGCAGCCTGCGTGGCCCCGTCGACATCGCCATCGTTGATGCGCATGTACATCGACGTCAGCGATTCGCCCAGCACCAGCGCCGCATGGCATTTCACCAGCGGCACTTCCGTCGTCCAGCCCGGCGCCTCGCCCGTGGCCGGGACGAGGTCGATCAAGTCGCCATGCGTGCGGTAATGCAGGACGGTGGCCGCGCCGTCATGGCCGTACAGCGACAGGCGCCACAGCCGCGGCGCCTGGAAATAGCTGTCGTCGGACAGCTCCATGTCGCGGTAGCGTTCAAGCAAGCCGTTGCGGCAGAAATCGAGCACCAGCGCTGCATCGGCAGCATTCAAGGGCGGGAAACGCCGGGCGATGTCCGCCGTGGCGGGCGGCGGCGCCTCTGGCCGGTAATCGAAATCCACGTCCTGCGGGCCCACGGGCACGACCCAGGGCAGCGGCGCGGCCGGCGCCAGGCCCTGCGCATCGAGCAGCACGGACGTGGACGGGTCGAGCCGGAAGATATGCGCGTCCGGCAGCGCGGCGCCCATTTCCTCGGCAAAGCGGCGGTAGGTGATGGGAAACATCGCATGGTTGTACCAGGACCAGTCTTCCTGCACGAACTGGCAGGAGCTGGGCACGAGGTAGCGGGGAGCGAGCGCGCGCAGCTGCGGCACCCAGTCGTCCGGGAACTCGACGTGGCCCTGCGCCGCCTGCGACGGCGCGATGACGGCGAGCTCGCGCATGGTCTGGAACGGCCACAGCACCATGTCCCAGGGCGCAAACGCGGCCAGCTGTTCGAGCGTCCCGGGGCCCATCCAGGAATCGACGACATTCAACACATTCAAGCCGGCGGCGCGCACCTGGAACAGCGAATCGACATCGTCGTCCAGCGCGCGGCGCGGAATCACCTCGATGGCTCCCACCCGCACGGGCACGTCCACGTGCAGCTTCTCCACCTGCGTAAAACCGAGCGCGCGCAGCATGCCGAACAGTTCGTCGAAGACGCAGTACAGGTAGATGGGCGTGGCGCGGTCGAGCGTATCGAGGCTGTCGAGCGAGCAGTGGTCGTCGTGGAAGTGCGAGATGAAGACGGCATCCCAGCGCAGCCGGCGCACGGCGTCCAGGTCGAAGCGCACGGGCGGAAACGCGTGGCAGTTGCGGCTGAACGGGTTTTCGACGATGGGATCGAAGGCGATGGCCGTGCCTTCGCATTCGAAGACATAGCCGGCGTGCAGGATGCGGGAGATTTTCAGGGGCATGGGGAAATCGGAGTAGACCCAACAGCGGGTACCGGGGTCGGACCCTGAGGGTCCGACCCCTGACTTTGCTTTTGGGTTGAAGAAGGATTGCTAGCGGTACGCCGCCAACTTGCCTCAGTATGGATTGTTCAGCACATCCATCGCGAAGTAAGTAAAAATCATGTCCGCGCCCGCACGCTTGATGGCGCCCAGGGTTTCCTGCACCACGCGACGCTCGTCGATGGCGCCCGCCTGCGCGGCGAACTTGATCATCGCGTACTCGCCGCTGACCTGGTAGGCGCCGATCGGCAGGCGCGTCGCTTCGCGCAGGTCGCGGATGATGTCCAGGTAGGCGCCGGCCGGTTTCACCATCAGCGCGTCGGCGCCTTCCGCTTCGTCGATCAGGGACTCGCGCACCGCTTCGCGGCGGTTCATCGGGTCCATCTGGTAGGTTTTGCGGTCGCCCTTCAGGGTGCTGCCGGCCGCGTCGCGGAACGGGCCGTACAGGCCGGAAGCGAACTTGGTGGAATACGCCATCACGGGCGTGTCGTGGAAGCCGGCCGCGTCCAGCGCGCTGCGGATGGCCGCCACCTGGCCATCCATGGCGGCCGACGGGGCGATGATGTCGGCGCCCGCCTGGGCCGCGATGACGGCCTGCTTGCCCAGGTTCAGCACCGTGCTGTCATTGTCGACCGTGTCGCCATGCAGGATGCCGCAATGGCCGTGGTCCGTGTATTCGCAGAAGCAGGTGTCGGACATGACCACCATTTCCGGCACGGCGTCCTTGATGATGCGCGACATGCGGGCCACCAGGCCGTCCGGGTTCAGGGTGTCCGTGCCGTGGCTGTCCTTGTGGTGCGAAATACCGAAGGTCATGACGGAACGCAGGCCGGCGCGCGCATAGCGCTCGACTTCCTGCGCCAGCTTCGCTTCGGGAATGCGGCGCACGCCGGGCATGGACTTGATGTCGATGAAATCGCTGCTGCCTTCGTCGACGAAGATCGGCAGGACCAGGTCGCGCGGATTGATCTCGGTTTCGCGGAACAGCTCGCGCAGTTGCGGTGTCGCGCGCAGGCGGCGCATGCGCGAAGTGGGAAATTGTGCTGGCATGGTATGACTGGCTTCAGGTTGAGAACGCCCGCAAGTATACGCCGATCGCGCCGATTGCGCCGGGCTGCCCGGCAAAAAAGCCGCGCAGGTCAAAAAATGCCGCCTGGCGGCTTCACTGCGCGTGCAGCAGGGCCGCCACTTGCCAGCGCATGTCCGCCGCCAGCTGCACCAGCATGGCGCCCCGGCGGCGCGCGTCCGCGCGTTTTTTCGACGGCACCTGCTCCAGGTCCGGCATCCGGCATGGGCCGCATGGCAGGCGGTAATTGCCGTCGCTGGTGGGCAGCGCATGCAGTTCCCGCCACGCCAGGTCGTAATCGCAGGAGATGTGGCGGCGCCGGCGCCAGTTCAGCGCGATGCGGTTGGCGTTGCTGACCAGGTCCAGGTGGCTGCAGCCGAAAAAATCGCCGAGGTCGCGCAAGGCGGCCACCATCAGGTTTTTCGGCCGGCAGCCGTGCAGCGCCCGCGTGGCCTCTTTCACGGCCTGCGCGCCCGCCTGCGAGCGCAAGCCCTGCAAGGCGCCCAGCTGGATGGCGTTGCCGCCGGGCTGAGGCCGGAACAGGAAGCTGGCCAGGTACAGCGAGACGCCGTCGCGCGTCAGGCGCAGGCACAGCTCCCCTTCGCGGTGGCTGTCGTGGATGGCGGTCAGCTGCAAGCGGTAGGTGGCGCCGTCCTTGCCCTCGATGGCGGCCAGCACCAGCGCACGCCGCGCCACCTGGTCCACCAGCGCATGGGCACCTGCCTGCCACAGGAAGCGGTAATGCCCGCACAGCAGGTCCACGCGCGCGGCACAGCCGTAGCGGCGGCTGGCGTAGGGACGGTAGATCTTGTACAGCAGGCTGGGATGGGCTTGCGCCAGCGCCGCCAGGCCCGGCGTGCCGGCGATGAAGGCTTGCCAGCGCGCGCGCTGCACGGGAAAGACGAGCGCGCCCAGCGCAGCCTTGATGCGGTGGCCATGCTGGCGCGGTGGCGCCGGCTGCGGCGCGGCGTTGTCGCCGATGGCGGTAAAAGTATGCATGCGAACAGCTCTACGACGGGTCTGGATGAACGGCACGCGGCGACGGCCGCTGGCAGCCCGGGGCCGGCGGCTGTACGCTGGCAGCCGCTTTGCGCCGGGTAGAGGGAATGATAGGGGGAGGTGAAAACGAAGGGGGTTACAAGTTGGTAATGTGCCGATATGCCACGCCGGCCAGCTGCCGGCTCCGGCGGTCTAGCGCAGCAGGCGCAGGCGCAGGCGCAAACCCGGCGCCGCATCCTCGATCTCCAGGCTGCCCCCGTGCAGGGCGGCGATGGCCGCCACGATGGACAGGCCCAGGCCATTGCCGGGCAAATGGCGGCTCTTGTCGAGCCGGTAGAAGCGCTGCGTCAGCTTCGGCAGTTCTTCCGCCGGCACGCCGGGGCCGTTGTCGCGCACGGCCAGCCAGCTGCCCTGCGCGTCGCTGCCGGCCGACACTTCCACTGTGGCGCCTGGGCCCGCATACTTGATGGCGTTGTCGACCAGGCTGGCCAGCGCGCTGCCCAGCAGATTGCGGTCGCCGCGCGCCGGCACGCCCTCGCCATACATCTGCACCAGCAGCACGCCCTGCTCGTCGGCCGTGGCTTCGTACATTTCCACGATGTCGGCGCCGATCTGGTGCAGGTCGATGTCATTGAAATTCTCGGGACGCATGCCCGATTCGGCCGCCGCGATCTGCAGCAGCTTGTCGAACACGCGCGTCAGGTCGTCGATGTCGTCGATGGCCGCCTGCGACGCGGCCTCAAAGCCCGCCACGCTCTGCTGCTGGCGCAAGGCGCCGTCGAGCTTGTTGCGGATGCGCGCCAGCGGCGTGCGCAAGTCGTGCGCAATGGCGTTCGACACGTGGCGCACGCCTTCCATCAGGTGCTCGATGCGGTCGAGCATGCGGTTGATATCGCGGCTCAGCAAGCCGAATTCATCCTCGCTGGAGACGGGAATGCGCCGGCTCAGGTCGCCCGCCTCGATTTCCCCCGCCGTGCGGCGGATCTGCCCGATGCGCGCCTCGAGCTGGCGGCGGAACAGCCAGGCGCCCGCCACCACCAGCAGGATGGCCACCCCGCCGCCATAGGCCAGCGAGCGCAGCACCAGGGTGCGGATCGACTTGCCCTCTTCCATGTCGCGCCCCACGAACAGGCGCGCGCCGCCCGCCAGGTCGCGGATCAGCATGCGCGCGGGCACCCTGCGCCCTTCGCGCGTGACGTCGCGGTGCAGCAGGCGGCCCACGGGACTGCCCGCATCGGGCCACGACGACAGGTTGCCGGCCACGCGGCGGCCGTCGGCGTCCACCAGCAGGAAGATTTCCGTGTCGCTGTCGGTGCGGTCCGTGAGCAAATGGGCAATTTCCGCCGTCGTGCGGCTGGCATCGCCCTGCTCGTACAGCGCGGCGAGGCGTTCCGACAGCAGGACCAGCTTGCGGTCCACGCTGCGGTCGAGCACGCCGATGGTGCCGAAATAGAACACGGCGCACACGATGCTGATCGAGACGACCACCAGCACGCCATAGCCGAGCGCCAGGCGGGCCGCGATCGAGCGGTGCAAATTACGCACCGTCGAGCACGCCCAGGGTGTAGCCGACGCCGCGCACGGTGTGGATCAGCGGCGGCGAAAATTCCTTGTCCACCTTGGTGCGCAAGCGGCTCACCTGCACGTCGATGACGTTCGTCTGCGGGTCGAAATGGTAGTCCCACACGGCTTCGAGCAGCATGGCGCGCGTGACGGACTGGCCCTGGTGGCGCATCAGGTATTCCAGCAAACGGAATTCGCGCGGCTGCAGGGCGATTTGCCGGTTGGCGCGCGTCACGCGCATGGTGCGCATGTCGAGCACCAGGTCGGCCACCTGCAGCTGCGTCGATTCGGGCACGGGCGCGGCGCGCCGCAGCAGCGCCTCGATGCGGGCCAGCAGTTCGGCGATGGCGAACGGTTTCGACAGATAATCGTCGCCGCCGCTGCGCAAGCCCCGCACGCGCTCGTCGACGCTGGACAGGGCCGACAGCACCAGCACGGGCGTGTTGCGGCCCATGCCGCGCAGGCGCGCGACGATGGCCAGGCCATCGATCTCGCCGGGCAGCAGGCGGTCGAGCACCAGCGCATCCCAGTCTTCGCCGCAGGCCAGGCGCATGCCGTCGATGCCATTGTCGCAAGCGGTCACGTCGTGGCCCGCCTCGCGCAGGCCGGCACAGATATAGCGGGAAGTTTCGGCTTCGTCTTCGATGACCAGGCAGCGCACGGGGAATTCCTTGTAAAGATCGGGACAGCAAATATGCGCAGCATACGCCAGGCGCGCGCCACTTGCCAGTCCCGTCGCGTGCGGCAAACGATGGCAGGGTCGGGTACAATACAGCCTCGACAATGTTTGGCCGTGCCCGCGCGCGCATGTTTGCGCGCATATCGCATATGATATGGCGCCGCCCCGCTTGCCGCAGCCTGCATAGCCTACCACTGCCACTAACGAACAGCAGGCGCGCCTGGCGCGCGCCACAGACAAATACAGCCATGAAATCGACCCACTCTCTCGCACTGGCGCTGGCCATCGCCTGCGGCAGCGCCGCCGCCGCAGACACCAAACAAAGCATGCTGTTCGATGAAATCCCCATCGGCAGCTGGAGCACGTCCGCCGAACTGGGCGCCATCACCACCTCGGGCAATACGGTGGGCACTTCCGTCACGGGCAAGATCGACGCGCGCCAGGAACTCGACGACTGGAGCAACCAGTACATCTTCAGCGGCTACTTCAAGGAAGACGAAACGACCAACGACGACGGCCAGAAGATCCGCGAACGCTCGGCCGAGCGCTTTTCCGCCTCCGCCAAGGCCGCCTACAAGCTGATGGCCGACCATGAAAAACTGTTCGTGCTGGCCTCGCACGTGAACGACAAGTTCGGCGCCTACACCAAGTACTCGACCCTGGCCGTCGGTCATGGTTCGCGCTGGTACCAGTCGAGCGACAAGAGCGTCGACGTGGAAGTCGGTCCCGGCTATTTCAGCGGCACCAACGACACGGGCGAATCGGAACACGGCCTGACGGTGCGCGGCGCGGCCGCCATGAAGTGGAAGATCAGCCAGTCGGCGATGTTCACACAGACCGTCAGCGTGGAACGGGGCACCTCGAACACCCACTCGATCGCCGAGACGGCCCTCAGCACCAAGATCAACGGCACCATGCAGATGAAGGCCGCCTTCAGCGCCCGCAACGATACGCGCGTACCGGACGACAAGAAGAACACGGATACGCAAACGTCGCTGACCCTGGTCTACTCATTCTAGGACGCGCCCGACCATGCCGACGCTGATGCGGCGCCTGCGCGCCTGCGCCCTCGTGTGCGCCGCGGCGCTGCTGAGCGGCTGCGCCGCCGTCACCGTCAGCGCGATTTCCCCGGCCGACTACCTGCAGCAGCGGCGCGGCGACATCCTCACCACGGGAAAATTGAGTGCCGCCGCCAGCGAAGTGCTGCGCATCATCGGCAGCGACATCGCCGCCTGCGAAGCCAATACGGGCAGCTGCCGCGCCGACCTGGCCCGCTCCGAACTGCTCAGCGACGAGCAGCGCCTGGCCACCCTGTCCGAACTGTGGCTGGAAAGCGCGCTGGCAGAAGAAAAGCAAGGCGGCCACGCCAGCGCCGAACTGCTGGCCGCCTGGCTGGAATCGGCCCGCTACGCCTATGCCTACCTGTTCTACACGACGCGCACGCCGGGCCAGCGCGCCTTCGAGGAACGCCAGACGCAAATCCGCGACTACTACAACTATGCCGTGCAAAAGGCCGTCGGCAACCTGTTCCGCCACCGCGGCGAATACCGTCCCGACGGCCACGTGATCCGCGTCGCGGGCTGGCAGATCGACAGCGAATTGTCGGCCCTGCGCCTGCCCGAGGACGGCACCTTGCCCGAAGAGCTGCTGCCGGCCACCTCGCTGTCGTTTTCCGGCCTGCGCAATGTGTACCGGCGCGACGGCTTCGGCGCCGACCTGGTGGCCGTCATGCCCAAGCCCGGCGCGCCGAAAGGCGAGTACGTGCCCTACCAGGAAACCCGCTTTCCCGTCGTCACGGCGCTGATCCGCTTCGACGGCAACAGCCTGCAGGAAGTGCTGGCCACGCAGCAGCTGCTGGTGATGCTGGTCGACCCGACGCGCAGCGAATCGACGCGCATGGCGGGCCAGGAACTGCCCGTGGCGGCCAATTTCACGGCCGGCTACGGCCTGTGGCTGGCCCGTTCCGGCTTCGGCGTGCAGGCGCTGCGCACCCTGTTCGGCCGCGCCGACGGCATTTCGCGCCCGCAGGTGCACCTGATGCAGCCCTACGATCCGCACAAGCGCACCATCGTCATGCTGCACGGCCTGGCCAGCAGCCCGGAAGCGTGGATCAACGTGGCGAATGAACTGATGGGCGACGAGCAGCTGCGCCGCCGCTACCAGATCTGGCAGGTGTACTACCCGAGCAATGCGCCGCTGGCGGCCAACAACGCCGCCATCCGCCAGGCGCTCGCCGCCACCCTGGCCCAGTTCGACCCGTCGGCCAAGGCCGCCGCCGCGAACGACATGGTCTTGATCGGCCACAGCATGGGCGGCGTGCTGGCGCGCCTGATGGTCTCCGACGCCAGCAACACCCTGCTCGACGCCATCACGGAAGAATACAATTTGAAGGGCAAGAAGGCGGAAAAAGTGCGCGCCGGCCTGGCGCCCTACCTGAATTTCACGGCCATGCCGCAGGTGAACCGCGCCATTTTCATCGCCGCGCCCCACCGCGGCACCTCGTTCGCCAACCACAAGGTGGCGCGCTGGATCGCCAACCTGGTGACGCTGCCCATCACCATGCTAGACCAGCTGTCGGACGCGGCCGGCAGCCTGGCGCAGCTCGACACGGGCAGCAGCGAACCGCTGCGCATCCCCAACAGCATCGATAATCTCAGCGACAAGGACCCGTTCGTGCGCCTGGTGGCGGACCTGCCCATCAGCCCGAAAGTGCGCTACTACTCCATCATGGGCAACGACACGCCGGACCTGCCCCTGGCGGAGTCGAGCGACGGCGTGGTGCCCTACGCCAGCGCCCACCTCGACGGCGCGCAGTCGGAAAAAGTCATTCCTTCGTGGCACAGCGTGCAGGAAAGCCCGCAGGCGATCCTGGAGATACGGCGGATTTTGCGGCTGCCTGACAACCTGCCCTGAGCCGCATCAGGCTTGCAGCGCTTCCAGCGCCATGTCGGCCACTGCCAGCGCCGTTTCCGGCGGCGTGCCGTCCTCGATGTGCCAGGCCGCCGACAGGCCCGCCCAGGCGGCGCACCATGCCAGCAGGCGTGCACGCTCCAGCCCCGCCGCATCGGCGATCAGCGCGACCTGCCGTTGCAGCCGGCCCGGCGCCACGGGCCGCGGCGCATGCAGCCGCGACGCCACGGCGCACAGGATAGCGGTGGCCGCCGCATCGCCCTCCTCGCCCGTACGCGCCAGCGCGGCCAGTGAACGGGTATCTCTGGCCCGTTCGAGCAGCAGCGCATCGCCATCCGTGGAGGCGGCCAGCACGCACACGGCGGCGTCACCATCCCACCAGCGCAGCACGACGCCGGCGCGCCGTTCGTCGTCGCCCGTCGACAGCTTCAGCATGGCCGGCTGGCCGCTCCCACGGGCAGCAGACTTGCCGCGTGCGTGTGCAGGCGGGCGCCATCGGCCTGCAATGACCATCGCTCAAGGTAGTTGGCAAGGCGGTCCTGGTAATCCATGGGCAATCCCCGGGTGAAGGTCAAGGCGCCACTATACGGGACAGGACAACGCGCAGCCAGTTCACGCCGGCTCGCGCCACTGGTCCTTGATTTCCAGCATGGCCGGCAAGTGTTCCACGAACAGCGCCAGCAGTTGCGGGTCGAAGTGCGTGCCGCTGTCGCGCTGCATGGTGGCGATCGCGTCCGGCACCGTCCAGGCGGGCTTGTACGGGCGTTCGCTGGTGAGCGCGTCGAAGACATCGGCGATGGCGACGATGCGGCCTTCGTGGGGAATTTCCTCGCCTTTCAAGCCGTGCGGATAGCCGCTGCCATCCCATTTCTCATGGTGCGTCAAGGCGATGGTGCGCGCCATTTTCAGCAAGCCGCCCGCGTGCTCGCCGATGATGGCCGCGCCGATTTCCGCGTGGCTGCGCATGACTTTCCATTCGTCCGCATCGAGCCTGCCCGGCTTTTGCAGGATGGCGTCGGGGATGCCGATCTTGCCCACGTCATGCATGGGCGCCGCGTTGAGCAGGTCTTCCGCCCTGCCCGCGCTGTAGCCGGCCGCCAGCGCCAGCTGGCGCGCGTAATAGCTCATGCGGATGACGTGCATGCCCGTCTCGTTGTCCTTGTATTCGGCCGCCTGGCCCAGGGTCTGGATCACCTGCAGGCGCGAGCGGCGCAATTCCTCGGCGTCGACCAGCGACAGATGCGTGCGCACGCGGGCCCGCACGATGGGCGGGCTGACGGGCTTCGTGATGTAGTCGACGGCGCCCGCGTCAAAGCCGTCCGCCTCGTCCTTCACGTCGCACAGGGCCGTCACAAAAATGACGGGGATAGAGGCCGTGGCCGGCATGGCCTTGAGCTGGCGGCACACTTCATAGCCCGTCATGGCGGGCATCATGATGTCGAGCAGGACCAGTTCGACGGGATTGTTCTGCGCCAGTTCCAGCGCCTTGTCGCCATCCTTGGCGTACAGCAGGCGGTAATCGTCCTGCAGTATCTGGCGCAGCACCTGCAGGTTCGTCGCTTCGTCATCGACCAGCAGCAGGATCGGTTTGTCTTCGTGTAAGGTCATCGTCAGTCCAATCTCAGGAAAGGTCGGCCGGCGCCGGCGCTTCCAGCCACGCCAGCATCTGGCGCAGCACGCCCGCGGCACGCGCAAATTCAAAGTCGTCGATGGCGCTGGCCAGCGTTTGCAGGCGCTGCTGCTGGCCGTGCGGCGCCAGCAAGGCGGCGATCTGCGCCATCAAGGCATCGTCGAGCTGCCCGCCTTCCAGGCAGGCGATGGCTTGCCGCAGCAAGGCGCCGGCGGCCGCCGCATCGAGGGGAGCGCTGGCGCCCGGCGCGGCACCGGCCGATGCCGGCAGCGCCCCGATGTCCGCTTCCAGCTCGGCGGCCAGCGCCATGAAGGCGGCCGCCAGCTGCACCAGCAATTCCGTCGCCGGCAGCTGGCGCGCGATGGCTTGCTCGATGCGTCCCAGCAGGCTTTCGACCTGCACCAGGCACAGATTGCCCGCCGCGCCCTTGATACGGTGCAGCAGGTGGCCCGCCACGCTGCTGCCGCCCCGCTCCATCTCGGCCGCCAGCATGGCGGCGCAATCGCCGTTGGCCTGCACGAAACGGGCGATGGCCCGCTGCAAGGTCTCGCGGCCGCCCCACAGGGCGATGCCGCGCTGCCAGTCCACCTGGCCGGCGGCGGCACGCGCCGCGGAGCCGGCCGCCGGCGGCGGCATGGCCACGGCGATATCGAGCAGGCGGGCGATTTCCGCCGTCAGCTTGTGCATTTCCAGCGGTTTCGAGGCAAAGCCGTTCATGCCGGCCGTCTGCGCGGCGCGCCGGTCCTGTTCCAGCACGCTGGCCGTCAGCGCGATGATGGGAGTCGCCTTCAAGCCCTGCTCGCGCTCGTGCACGCGGATCAGGCGCGCCGCTTCCAGGCCATCCATGCGCGGCATCTGCACGTCCATCAGCACGATATCGAAACCGCCCTTGCCGAATTCGCGCACAGCGCTCTCGCCATCGCTGGCGGCGATCACCTGGTGGCCCGCCGCGCCCAGGCTGATCAGCAGCAGCTCCACGTTCTGCGGCACGTCGTCGGCCGCCAGGATGCGCAGCGGCGGCAAGGCCACCACGGGCTGCTCGCTGCGGCGCGCCACGGCCTTGCCCGGCGCCAGCGGCAGCAGCACGTGGAACACGCTGCCCACGCCCAGGGTGCTTTCCACCGTGATGGTGCCTTTCATCAGTTCGACCAGCTGCAGCGAAATCGTCGTGCCCAGGCCCGTGCCGCCAAAGCGGCGGCTCATGGACGAATCGGCCTGCGTAAACGGCGCGAAAATCTTGTCCAGGCGGTCGGCGGGAATGCCGATGCCCGTGTCGTGCACGGCGATATGCACCTGCTCGCCCTGCATGCCGACGGCCACGCGCACATGGCCCACTTCCGTGAACTTGACGGCGTTGCCGATCAAATTCGTCAGCACCTGCTGCACCCGGCGCGCATCGCCCAGGAAGAACTGGCCCATGCCCGGGTCGATATCCACATGCAGCACCAGGTCGCGCGCATGCGCCGTGATGCGCAGCGACGCGGCGACATGGTCGACCAGGTCCGGCAGCGAAAAGTCCACCAGTTCCAGCTCGGTCGCGCCTTTTTCCAGCTTGGCCGTGTCGAGGATGTCGTTGAGCAGATCGAGCAGGGAACGGGCCGACTGGCGCACCGTGCCCAGATGGCGGCGCTGCAGGCTGTCCAGGGCGGTCCCCAGCAGCACTTCCGTGAAGCCGATGATGGCGTTCATCGGCGTGCGGATTTCGTGGCTCATGTTGGCCAGGAAGCTGGTCTTCGATTCGGCCGCCAGCTCGGCGCGGTCCTTGGCCGCGCGCAGGTTTTCCTGCATGGCGCGCCGCTCGCTCACGTCGGTGGCCAGCTTGACCACCTTGAACGGCTTGCCGTCCGTGTTGAAGATCGGGTTGTAGGAAGCCTGTATCCACACTTCCCGGCCATCCTTGCCGATGCGCTTGTACTCGCCCGTATTGAATTCGCCCTGCGCCAGCTGCTGCCAGAATGCGATGTAGTCGGGCGAAGTCACATAGCCCGGTTCGCAGAAGATGCTGTGGTGCAGGCCCAGCACGTCGTCTGAGCGGTAGCCGACCAGGTCGAGGAAGTTCTCGTTGGCCGCCAGGATGCGCCCCTGCAGGTCGAATTCCGCGACGGCCGTCGCGCGCGAGATGGCCGTCACCTTGCCTTCGTACTCGGCGTTGCGCAATTCGCTTTCCGTGATGTCGAGGATGACGCCGTCGATCCAGCGCACCACGCCGTCGTTGTCCAGCACGGGACCGCTGCTTTCGCGCACCCAGCGCTCGCGCCCGTCGCGGTGGATCAGGCGGTAGACGTTCTCGAAGTCGCGCTTTTCGCCGGCCGCCTGCACGCAGGTGTCGTTGACGCGCTGGCGGTCGTCCGGGTGCACCAGGTCGAACAGCCTGACCCGCCCGTCGACGAAGTCCTGCGGCATCCAGCCCGTCAGGTTGAAGACGGCGTCGCTGATGAAGATCATCTTCCATTCGGGCGCAAAGCTGCAGTGGAACGAGACGCCGGGGATATTGCGGATCAGGGTGCGGTACTGGCGCTCGCTGTCCTTGAGCGCCTGCTCCATGCTGCGCGACGAGCGCATGTCCGTGACGAACGCCACGAACAGGGGCTGGCCCGGCGTGTCGATCTTGCCGATCGCCACGCGCATGGGCAGCACGGCGCCATCCTTGTGGCAGCCATCGAGTTCGCGTCCGCTGTCGAGGATGCGCGAGGCGCCCGTTTCCAGGTAGTCGCGCAGATAGCCCTCGTATTCGGCCGCGTCGGCCGGCTGCAGCAGCACGCTGGCGTCGCGCCCCACGATCTCGGCTTCGCGCCAGCCGAACAGGCTTTCCGCGGCGGGATTGAAGGAGCGCACCTTGCCCTGGCCGTCGATGGTGATCAGGCCATCGGCCGCCGTATCGACGATGGCGCGCAGGCGCGACTCGCTGGCGCTGGCATGGCGCAGCAGCTGGCGGTAGCGCAGCAAGCCGTTCGCGGCCGCCACGAAGACGGTCAGGGTGACGGTGATCAGCGCCACGGCCAGGGCCACGAACGAGGCTTGTACCGTGATCGTGTTGTCGCCCACGGTGGGGGTGCCGGAAAAGCGCGCGGCCAGCATGCCCGTGTAATGCATGCCGGAAATGGCCAGGCCCATGACGACACTGCTGACCAGCAGCGCCGCCAGCGGGCTGAGGCGCTGGCGCAGGGCATGCAGGCCGAAGCGTATCCACAGCGCCAGAATGGCCATGACGACGGCCACCAGCAGCGACAAGGCAAACAGCCACGGCTGGTAATGCAGGGTCAGCGACGTCTGCATGGCGGCCATGCCGCTGTAATGCATGGAGCCGATGCCCAATCCCACCAGCACGCCGCCCACCACCAGCTGGCGCCAGCTGATGCGCGGGCGCGCCAGCAAGTGCAGCGCCACCCACGACGCCGCCACGCCGGGCAGCATGGACAGCAGGGTCAGGCTGGGGTCGAAGGAGACGCGCGTGCAGATGTCGAAGGCCAGCATGCCGATGAAATGCATGGACCAGATGCCGCCGCCGAGCGCGATGGCGCCCGTGATGATGGCCGTCTGGCGCTGGAAGCCCCGCTCGCTGCTGCGCGCCATGCCGGCGATCTGCAAGGCCATGAACGAGGCAAAGATGGCGATACCGATGGAAAACAGCACGAGTCCGACATCGTGCGTGCCGTAGATGTACGGCATGGTATCGGTCGATGCGGTAAAGATGGAACTAAACATACTGTCGTGGCATAAGAGAGTGAAACCTAACGTCGCAAAACATGACTGCGCACCGCGCGCCGGTGCCAGGCTTTTTAGCAAAGCAGCAACACAGCGAAAATGACAACGGTAGCAGTCGACCAGGGCAAGGCTCGGTCATCACGCCCGCGCCTGCCGCGCGGGGGAAAGGTGCTCGTTCAGAAGGAACAAGCGGAATGCGTACGAACTCTGGCGCGGATGGCTGGCCGCCAGCGTGACGATGATTTTTTAAAGAGCCATGAGTATAGTTGCTTTGCGAAAATATTCATAGGACTTCAGCAATACAGTTATCAAAACTAATATTTATTGCGGCGGCGATGCGACAATCCCCGCCTACGCCTGCGGCCAGCGCGCGCGGATGGCCCCGGATTGTTGACTCAGCGGGCCGAACGTCTCGGTGACAGGGATACCGGCCAGTTTACAACGGCGGAGGAGCTCCTCCTTGATCTGGCACAAGGACCAGCGCTGCGGCACGGGCAAGTTCAGGCCCACCACGCGGATCAGCGGACAGTCCGCCAAGGTCGTGTAGAGCAGCAGCTCTACGCGCGCCAGCGGTGCCGCGGTCCGGTAGACCTGCAACGCGCCCCCATACGTGACCACTTCCAGCCGCTGCAGCTGCGTCAAGTCCAGCAGCACACTTTTATCCCAGCCGGGCAAGCGTCGCGCCTGGCGCCGCAGCAACAGGCCCCCGTCGCCCAGTTCCGCATGAAAGAGCAGGCCCCGTCCGGGAAACAGCACCAGGCCCGCCACCCAGGCGCCCAGCGCCAGCGGGCCGAACAACACTGCCTCGCCCGCATACGGCACGTTGCGCCAGACGGCTTGCAGCATGAAGGCGAGGATCAGCGCGCAGCCGCCCAGCAGCACGCTGCGCGACAGCACGGGACGCCTATCCGCCATCAGCGCCGCCTGGGCCGCGGCATCGTCGGCCGGCGCAAAGCAGATCCATTCGGCGCGCGCCCGTTTCAGCTGGCGCGCCGGTTCTCCGCTCAAGCGTTCTGCGCCAGCATGCCGCGGAACCAGGCCAACTGCTCGCGCGTCAGGTAATTGGCGCCGTCGCCATGCAGGACGACGATCTCGATCTCGGCCGGGATCGAGGCGAGCAGTTGCGCGCCCGTCACGGGAATGTTGGGAAACGCGATACCGGCCAGGAAGGCGGGATCTTCCGCCACCGTCACGCAGCGGCGCTCGGGATTGGGCGACGGCACGAGGAACAGGTCGATCTGCTCGCTTTGTCCGCCGATAACGACGTGCAATTGCGCGGCCAGCAGTTCGGGCAGGATCAGCTCGATGTTGTTCTCGGCGCGCGATTGCTGGAAAGCGCTTTTCAGGGGAGTCGATGCAGGCGTGGCGGTCATGGCAAATTGGAAAGATGAAGACGGCGGCAGTGTAGCAGAGGCGCCCGGACGGGCGCGCTCCGCTGGCGCAACGGCTACATCTTGTAGTTCAGCGAGACCAGCACGCTGCGCGGCGCGCCGTAGCGCTCCAGGCCGCCCGACCAGGAATAGCCGAGTCCCTGGTAGTAGCGGCGATCGAGCACGTTGTCGACGTTCACGCGCAGCTGCAGCTGCTCGCTGAGGCGGTAGCCGGCCGTCAGGCCGACCAGCGCATAGCCGCCCTGCCGCGTCAGGTAGGCGGGATCGCGGCGGTAGATCTTGTCCTGCGCGTAGACGGAGGCGCCCAGGTTCCAGCGCGCCAGGCTGCCGCTCAGCTGCACATTCGTCATCAGCTTGAACAACTGCTTCGGCTCGTCCGTGGCGATGCGCTGGCCGATATTCGCCGCCACGCTGTCCTTCGTGTACTTGGCCAGCACATAGGTGTAGCCGCCGGCGATCTGCCAGCCCGGCAATGGCGAACCCGACAATTGCAGGTCGACGCCCTCGCTCTGCACCTGCCCCGCCGCGCGGGCGCAATAGACGGCGCCGCCCGTGGGGCAATTGACTTCATCGGCCATGGCGCGGTTGTTCTGCCTGATGCGGAACAAGGCGCCGCTGGCATTGAGCCGGCCGCCGAAATACTCGCCCTTGACGCCCGCTTCCAGGTTGGTGCCGCTCAGCGGCGGCAAGGTATTGCCGCGCTCGTCCAGCGAGCTTTGCGGCTCGAAAATCTGCGTGCCGCTCGCATACACGGAATGCTGCCGGTCCACATCGTAGACGAGGCCCGCGTACGGCGTGAACTTCGCGTTTTCCGTCAGGCTGCGGCGCCATGCGGGATTGGTGGAATACCAGCCCGTCACGTCCTGCGCGTACCAGCCGAAGCGCCCGCCCAGCACCAGGCGCAGGGGATCGGCCAGGCTGAAGTTGCCGGCCGCATACAGGCCCTTCTCGTCCGTCTTGCGGCCCCAGTTGTAGGGTTCGAACGCCGTGCCGCGCATCGGGTAGGCATACGGATTCCAGCTGCGGATGTCGATCACGCGCGTGCCCGCGCCCTCCCAGCTCTGGCCCGCGTCCGAATCGTCGTGGCGGTAGCTGGCGCCCACGATGACGTCGTGCTGGCGGCCGAACCAGGTGACGGGGCCGCTCAGCCGCCAGTCGGCCACCACTTGTTCCGTATTGTACTTCCAGCCCGTTTCCGACTGGTTGAGCTCGTATATTTCGCCATCGATGCGGCTGTTGGTGGTATTGCGCGTGCTGGACGAGGCATCGATATGCGTGATGGCGAAGCGGCTGCGCCAGCCCTTCTCCAGCCTGGTTTCCAGGTCGGCAAAGACGACATTGTTGTCGCGTTTCTGGAACGCGTCCGCATTGTTCAGGAAGGTCGAGCGGGGCAAGGGCATGTGGCTGCCATCGGTAAACGTGGGCAAGCCGACGAACACGCCGTCGGTGCGGCTGTGCTGGCGCGAAAAGCCGATGCCGGCCGTGGTCGATGGCGTCAGGTCCGCCTCGACGATCGCATACACGGTGCTGTTCCTGTTGTTGACCACGTCGACGAAGCTGTCGCTGTCGCGCCAGCCGGCCGCCACGCGCCCGCGCACGCTGCCCGACTCGTTCAGCGCATTGCTGGCGTCCACCGTCGATTGCCGGTCCTTCCAGCTGCCCAGGTGGGCGGACGCGTTCAGCAAGGGCGTGGCCGTGGGGCGCTTGCGTATCATGTTGATGCTGCCCGACGGCGCGCCCGCCCCTTCCATCAGCCCCGTGGCGCCGCGCACCACTTCCACGCGGTCGTACATCAGCATGTCGGCCGAGACATTGCGTTCATTAAAACCCGTCACATCGAGCGGCAAGCCATCGACATTGACGTGGCTCAAGGCAAAACCACGCGCGAAATACGTGGTTTCCTGGTCGGACACGCCCTGCGTCTTGCCATAGATGCCGGGCGTGGCCCGCGCCACGTCCTGCAAGGTGGTCAGATCGAAATCTTCCATCTGCTGGCGCGAAATGACGCTGACCGTTTGCGGCGTGTGGCGCTGCGACAGGTTCAGGCCCGTGGCCGTCGACATATTGCGCGAAGTGTAGAGTCCCGTGCCTTCCGTGGCGCGGTCCGCTTCGGCGCTGACGACGACGGCGGGCATGCTCTCCATGCCGCCATCGGCCGTGCTGGTATTGATCTTGCGCAACAGGTAATTACCGTTGCCACCGTCCGTCACTTCCAGCCCGCTGCCTTGCAGCAGTTTTTGCAGGCCCGCGGCAACGCCATGGCGGCCCTGCAAGCCTGGCGTGGCCAGGCCGTCCAGCGCCACGCCCTGCGTGGACAGGTTGATGCCGGCGGCGACGGCAAATGTGGCCAACGCGCCGCGCAGGCTGCCGGCGGGAATATTGTAGCCGCGCACGCTTGCGGACGGGCCGGCCCCGGCGGCCAGCGCCGTGTGCGGCAAGCCGGCGCCAGCGGCGCCCACGGCCAGCAGCAGGACCAGTGCGGCGCGCACGGCGCCCGTGGCGGGATGGAGCGCGAGTGGCGTCCACGGTGAAGATAAGCGGTGCTGCACAGCCATGTAAAACCCTTTCGATGGTTCGGATTGTTCGTTCTCTACCTTGTATGACGAAGCAATTCCGAAAAAGGGACAGGCGGGCGGCAAATAATTTCTTCAGACCGCCTCGACGCTGATCCAGTAGCGCGTGCGGCGTACCAGCCGGATCGGCAGTGAGCGCTGCAGCAAGAGCAGGATGTTGTCCGGGTCGTTCAGCTGGAAGATGCCGTCCACGGGCATGGCGGCCAGCGCGGGATCGCAGCGCAGCACGCCGTAGCGATAGCGCGCCACGTGGTCGAGCACCTCGCCCAGCGGCATGCGCTCGGCGATCAGCACGCCCTGCAGCCAGCCGGCAGCGTGCGGCGCCAGCGGCGCCAGGGCCGAAACGGCACGGTCATCGAAACTGCCCTGCTGGCCCGCACCGACCCTGCGCGCGCCCCCGGACGCCTGCGAGGGCTGGATTTCGACGGCGCCCTCGCTGACGCTCACCTGCGTGCGCGGCGCCAGCACGCTGCCAAGGTGGCGCACGCTGAAATGCGTGCCCAGCGCGCGCACGGCGCCATTGCTGCTGCGCACGAGAAACGGACGCGCCGGCACGGCCCCGTCGTGCGCCGTGGCAACGTGGATTTCGCCCGCATGCAAGGCCACGAGCCGCGCCCCGTCGTCAAAGCGCACGTCGATGGCCGTGTCCGTGTTGAGTACCAGTTGCGTGCCATCAGGCAAGTTCATATGGCGGATTTCCCCCCTGGCCGTGCGGATGCCGGCGCGCCACGCTTGCCAGGGCTCTGACTGACTGGCCAGCCACAGCGCCGGCCCCGCCGCGATCAGCCCCGCCAGGCCGTAGAGCACGGCACGCCGCTGCGGCGGCTGGGGCGCCCCGTCCGCCGCCTGGCGCAACGCGGGCGGCACGCTGGCCAGGGTGCTGCATACCAGTTCGGCCCGCTGCCAGGCCGTTTCGTGTGCGGGATCGCCGGCGCGCCAGGCCTGGAACGCCTGCTGCTCGGCCGCAGTCAAGGGGCCCGCATGCAGGCGCACCAGCCATTGCGCTGCGGCGCGCGCCGCGCCCGGGTCGATGGCCGGGTTCACAGGATCAGCAGGATGCAGCGCTCGAACGCCTGCACCATGTAGCGCTTGATGCTGCGCTCGCTAACGGCCAGACGCCCGGCGATTTCCCCATAGCCGAGGCCATCGACATGGGCCAGCAGGAAGGCGCTGCGCACCAGCGGCGGCAAGCCGTCGAGCATGGTATCGATGCGCTGCAAGGCTTCGCGCACGAGCAGCCGCTCTTCCGGCGACTGCATCAGCAGATCGGGCTGCTGCGCCAGGGTTTCCAGCCACGCCTGCTCCAGCGACAGGCGCCGGTAATGGTCGATCAGCAGGCGCTGCGCCACGGTCGTCAGGTAGGCGCGCGGTTCGCGCATGGTCTGCCGGCCTTCCGGCGGCGCCGTCAGCAGGCGCACGAAGGTATCCTGCGCCAGGTCGGCCGCGTGGTCGGCGCACTGCAGCTTGGCGCGCAGCCAGCGCATCAGCCAGCCATGATGATTGCTGTAAATGACTGCGATCGATTCGCCGGATTGCGCAATGTTCACGAGGGACTCCGATGCGCTCAAGGCAAGGCGCGGCCGCGATGGCGGCCGGCCGCAAGGCAAGCGACTCAATTGATAATAATTCTCATTATCACAAATCATTGCCTCCGGCGTCAATGCCGGCGCCTGCCCGATCCTGGAAACTGTTGTTTCAGCGTGGCTGCCGGCGGCGCTCCTCCCATGGAGCGCCGCGCTGCATGGGCATTCCCTTTCAGCCTGCATTCTTCAGCAATTCTTCAAATTGCAGCTCACTCGGCCGTCAGACTTTCCTGATCTTGCAGAGCATTGCGCTGGCGACGGTGGAGCCCCTGCGCCTTGACTACGTTGCCGGCGGCGCGGGACATGGCGTCCGATCGGCCATTTGCGCATAGCTGCTGGCGGCGCCGCCCAGGTGGATGAAATCCGCATACAGGACGCGCTTGCCGTGCAGCGTGTCCTGGAATCCGCCCAGGTAGGCGCCCGTCTTCGGATAATTGCCGCGCGACGGCAAATCCACATTCATATAGTGGGTAGGAAAATTGCTTCCCTCGTACACCAACTTGCCATTGAGCCACAGGCGCGATGCGCCCGTCCCTGACGCATGTTGCCAGTCCGCATCGAGCACCAAACAGTACCATTTCTCACGCTCAATTTTCCCCAGCATCAGACGTTGCTGCATCGTATTGTCCGGACTCGCATCGGGCACCATCACGCCATTCTTCAACGTGTAGGTATCGCGGTGATTGGCCCGCGTCTCCATCAGCAGGTCGGGGCCATCGGCAATGATCGAAAACGGCGGCGACGTCACGACGATGCCCCTGGCGCTGTGCACCTGGAAGACGACGATCCAGCCATCCTTGCCCGTCAAGTCCCAGTCCGCGGGAAAATATACGCCGCCCGCATACCAGCGGCGCCCCTGGGGCACGCGCTCATACAATGGCGACACCTCGGTGCGCTTGCCATATTCGTCGGGATCGCTGGCGTTGACGGTCATGCGGAACACCTTGCGCGTCTCGACGCCCTGCGTCACGGCAGGATCGCCCACCAATTCCACTCCGGCAGCATTACCGGCGCTGATGCCGTACAGCCAGTTGAAGTGGCGCGTCGTCACATTGTCGAAACTGGCTGGCCGGGACGCGCTGGACGGCACCATGGTGGTCACGGGTCCGCCGATGCCGTTGACGACCTGCGCGTGCAGCGGGGTGGCGGCCAGCAGTGCCAGCATGGCGATGGCGGTAAAGGAGCGCATGGAAAATCCCTGCTTCGGAGGCTGTTCAAGATGCCGCATGGCAAGGCGTCTTTTGCGTCATGTCATTGAGTGATGCGGCGGAATCGCCCACCCATACAAAGTCGGCATACATCACGCGATGTTCTGGCGCGGCCTCCTCCGGCACGCTCAAGCCCGCGCGCGGCACGTGCAGCGCGCCCGCGTAGCTGTTGTGGCTTAAGCGGGCGAAAAAAGTTTCCTTCGCACTGCCATTCATGTAGACCCGCAGCTCACCGGTGCCAGCCACCGCCGACCAGTCGGCGCGCACCACCATGCAGTGCCAGCTGCCCAGGGTTGCCGGACCGGCCAGCACCGTGCGGCGCGCGGAATTGGCGGGCGTGATATCGCCCGTCCGATGATTGAAGTTCATGTTCAGCATCAGCTGGTCGCCGCGTATCTGCAGCGCAAGGGGCGGCGCCAGGGTCCCTGCCCCGCTGCCGTTATCGACCTGCGCCACGGTGATGGGCGCGCTGGTACTGATCCAGTCGGCGGGCAGGAAGATGCTCATGGCATACCAGCGGCGCGTCGATTGCGCCGGGTGCTGTTCGTTCAGCAGGTGGAAATCGCTGTGCGGCGTGGCGTCCGTGCCAAACCAGTCGGCGCGCACCACGGGCCGCGTGACGCCGCCCACGGTAGCCGTCGTCACTTGGACACGCTGCTGCGCATGCTGGCGCACGCCATAGTAATCGGTGAAATGCTGCGCGATGTCTGCCGCCGGAACGGCAGGAAAGACGGCTGCCACGACGTAGGCCGGCAAGCCCGCAACGGTCAATAGAGAGATGGCGGCAAGACGTAATAACTGCATGCAAAGCCTTGTATGGTTTGACTGCGCAAAACACGATACATGCAATTATATTTAAATATACTAATTTCGATAATTAATAAGTGTGTTCTTAATAATTATCAACTGGACAGGATGGTGGCGCGCATGGCGGAGGAAGGAAGCGGCAGGATTGGACGGGCCACCCGCACCGGTGGCGCAGGGCGGGCCCGCCAGGGCAATGCGGCGCCGGATCCGCACAGGGGGAGCCGGCGCCTGAGCAACTTAGTGCTGGCCGATCTTCATGATTTTCAGCGCATTCGTGCCGCCCACCTTGCCCATCGGCTCGCCCCAGGTCAGCACGACGGTGTCGCCCTTGGCCACGACTTTATGTTCCAGCAGCAAGTCTTCCGCCTGTTGCAAGACCTTGTCGCGGTCCGTGCCGGACGTCAGTTCCAGGGTGCTGACGTTGCGGTACAGGGCCAGCTTGCGGCGCGTGCCCACGCTGGGCGTCAGGGCGACGATGGGGATGTCGATGTTGCAGCGGCTCATCCACAGCGCCGTGGAACCCGATTCCGTCAGGGTGGCGATGGCTTTCACGCGCAGGTGGTGGGCCGTAAACAGGGCGCCGTAGGCGATCGACTGGTCGATGCGCGAGAACGTGGCGTTGAGGAAATCGGCGTCCAGCTTGCAGGTATCCCACTTTTCCGCGTCCAGGCAGATGGCGGCCATCGCTTCCACCGTTTCGATCGGATAGCGGCCGGACGCCGTTTCCGCCGACGTCATCACGGCATCCGTGCCGTCCAGCACGGCATTGGCCACGTCCGACACTTCCGCGCGGGTGGGCACGGCGTTGACGATCATCGATTCCATCATCTGCGTGGCCGTGATCGCCAGCTTGTTCGACGCGCGCGCCATCTTGATCATGCGCTTTTGCAAGGCCGGCACGGCCGCATTGCCCACCTCGACCGCCAGGTCGCCGCGCGCCACCATGATGCCGTCGGACGCGTCGAGGATTTCCTGCAGCGCAGGAATGGCTTCCGCGCGTTCGATCTTGGCGATCATCATCGGCTTGTGGTCCCACGCTTCGCCGGCGATATTGGCCAGCTGGCGCGCCATGACCATGTCGGTGGCGTTTTTCGGGAAGGACACGGCCACGTAGTCAGCCTGGAAACTCATCGCCGTCTTCACGTCTTCCATGTCTTTCGCCGTCAGGGCCGGGGCCGACAAGCCGCCGCCCTGGCGGTTGATGCCCTTGTTGTTCGACAACTCGCCGCCGATTTTCACGGTCGTGTGGATTTCGCTGCCGACGACCTTGTCGACCGTCAAGACGATGAGGCCATCGTTGAGCAGCAGCACATCGGCAGTGCGCAAGTCGCGCGGCAATTCCTTGTAGTCGAGGCCGCAGCGCTCGATGTTGCCCAGTTCGCCGTTCTCGCCCCATTTCGCGTCGAGGATGAAGGCAGCGCCGTTTTCCAGGAAAATCTTGCCTTCTTCAAACTTGCCGACGCGAATTTTCGGGCCTTGCAAGTCGGCCATGATGGCCACTTCGCGGCCGCACAGGGCGGCCGCTTCGCGCACCATGCGGGCGCGGTCGATATGGTCTTGCGCCTTGCCATGCGAGAAGTTCAGGCGCACGACGTCGACGCCGGCCTTGAACATGCGGACCAGGGTATCGATATCGTTCGAAGCGGGGCCGATGGTGGAAACGATCTTGGTGGCGCGTTGCTGTACTTGCATGGTCATGGTGTGCTGCTTTCTATAATAAGTTGCTACAAGGGCCAGCCTTGTGGGCCGGCCGTCCTGGTGCGCTGGATCAGCGGTAAAACCTTGTTACTTGGCCGCCATCAGGGCGACCGTGGTGTCCAACATGCGGTTCGAGAAGCCCCACTCGTTGTCGTACCACGACGACACTTTCACGAGGCGGCCCGACACCTTGGTCAGGGTCGAATCGAAGTTCGACGAAGCGGGGTTGTGGTTGAAATCGATGGAAACGAGCGGTTCCGTCTGGTACGTGAGGATGCCTTTCAGCGCGCCTTCCGACGCCGCTTTCAGCAGCGCATTCACCTCGTCCACCGTGGTATCGCGCTTGGCGATGAAGGACAGGTCGACCAGCGAGACGTTGATCGTCGGCACGCGCACGGCAAAACCATCGAGCTTGCCATTGAGTTCCGGCAAGACCAGGCCCACGGCGGCTGCCGCCCCCGTCTTGGTGGGAATCATCGAATGGGTGGCCGAGCGGGCACGGCGCAAGTCTTCATGCATCACGTCGGACAGCACCTGGTCATTCGTGTAGGCGTGCACGGTGGTCATCAGGCCCGATTCGATGCCGATGGCGTCGTTGAGCGGTTTGACCAGTGGCGCCAGGCAATTCGTCGTGCACGAGGCGTTGGAAATCACCGTATCCGTGGCTTTCAGCACCTGCTGGTTGACGCCGAACACGATGGTGGCATCGACATCCTTGCCACCCGGCGCCGAGATGATGACTTTCTTTGCGCCCCCCTTCAGGTGGGCCGAGGCTTTTTCCTTGGTGGTGAAGAAACCCGTACATTCGAGCACCACGTCGACACCGAGTTCGCCCCACGGTATCAGGGCCGGATCGCGCTGCGCGAACACGCGGATGCGGTCGCCGTCGACGATCATATTGTCGCCGTCGATGGTGACGACGCCGGGAAACTTGCCGTGCACCGTGTCGTAGCGCGTCAGATGCGCATTCGACTTGGCGTCGCCCAGGTCGTTGATGGCGACGATTTCGATATCCTGCTGCTTGCCGCCTTCATAAAACGCGCGCAAGACATTGCGGCCGATGCGGCCATAGCCATTGATGGCAACTTTGATGGTCATGCTGTCTCCTTGTTGTTTTACTTAAAACTAAGCCAAGTGCAAAGCTGGGGTCAGACCCGGCGGGGGAATACGCCCTAGTGGGGCGCATTCCGGTCACGCAGTGACTGACCCAAAAAGGTAGCCACTATTTCTCCACCCAAGTGCAAAAACCGGGGTCGTACCCTGAGGGTACGACCCCAGCATTTGTTGTCGGGTTAAAAAGAATCAACCGCTGTTGCGCAACCCCGCCGCAATGCCATTGATCGACAAATGAATCCCCGTGCGCGCCGCCGCATCCTGCTTGCCCTCGCGGAAGCGCTTCAGCAACTCCACCTGCACGTGGTTGAGCGGGTCGATGTACGGGAAACGGTTGCGTATCGAGCGCTGCATCAGCGGATTGGCTTGCTGCAACTCTTCCTGGCCCGTGATCAGTTTCAGGGCGTCCAGGGTGGCCGCATATTCGGCGCGGATGCGCGTAAAGATGGCGTCGCGCAAGGCCTTGTCCTTGACCAGTTCCGCATACTTGCCGGCAATGGCGATGTCGCTCTTGGCCAGCACCATATCCATGTTCGACAGCAGGGACGTGAAGAAAGGCCAATCCGTGTACATGCCGCGCAGCACGTCCGCGCCGCCGGCCGGGTGGGCGGCCAGATAGGCTTGCACGGCGGAGCCGAAGCCGAACCAGCCCGGCAGCATCAAGCGGCATTGCGCCCAGCTCAAGACCCAGGGAATGGCGCGCAAGTCTTCGATGGACGTGGATTTCTTGCGCGAGGCGGGACGGCTGCCGATGTTCAGTGCGGCAATTTCCGCGATCACCGTCGATTCCCAGAAATACTGCTCGAAGCCTTGCGTACCGTAGACGAGGTCGCGGTAGGCGTTCAGGGCCGTGCCGGACAGCTCTTCCATGGCGGCCAGGTGGCCCGCGCCGGCCGAGGCCTTCGGCTGCAGCTGCGCCTGCGGCAGCAGGGTCGACTGGATGGTGGCGGCCACCAGCACTTCCAGGTTGCGACGCCCCACTTCCGGGTTCGCATACTTGGCCGTGATGACTTCGCCCTGCTCCGTCAGGCGGATCTGGCCCTGCACGGCGCCGGCCGGCTGGGCCAGGATGGCTTCGTAACTGGGTCCGCCGCCGCGGCCCACGGAACCGCCCCGGCCGTGGAACAGGCGCAGCTTGATCCGGTGCTCCTTGAAGACATTCACCAGCTCGATCTCGGCCTTGTAGAGTTCCCAGCCGGACGTGAGGAAGCCGCCGTCCTTGTTGCTGTCCGAATAACCGAGCATGACTTCCTGCTGGTCCGCGCGCGAGGCCAGCAAGCCCCGGTAGAACGGCAGGCCGAAGGCGCGCGCCATGATGGCGGGACCGGCGCGCAAGTCGTCGATGGTTTCGAACAGGGGGATGATGTTGACGTCCACTGCGCGGCTGTCCTGGCGCAGCAGGCCCACTTCCTTGAGCAGCAAGGCCACTTCCAGCAAGTCCGAGACGCTGTCCGCCTTTGAGATGATGCAGTTCGGCACCGATTCCTGGCCGTATTTGACGTGGGCTTCGCGCACGGCGCGGAAGATGTCCAGTTCGGACGTGGTTTCTTCCGAATACTGCGCATACGGCGACGTCAGCAGGCGCGGCGACTGCAGCTCGGCCAGCAGCAAGGCGATGCGCTGCTCCTCATCGAGGTCCAGGTAAACGAGGCCCGGCTGGGCGCCCGCGAACAGTTCGCCCACGACGCGCTCGTGCACGTCGGAATTCTGGCGCAAGTCCAGCGGCGCCAGCGAGAAACCGAAGACCTTGACGGCGCGGCGCAGCTGGCGCAGCCGGCCCCGCGCCAGCGCACGCAAGCCATTGCTGACAAGCGAATGCTGGACCACGTCCAGGTCGGCCAGCAGCTCGGCAGCCGCTGCGTAGGGCTGCACGCCGTCGGCTTGCTTGCCCTTGCCTGAAAGCACGACGCGCGTGTTTTCCAGGCGCGCATGGATGCCGTGCAAGGCGCGCCGGTACGGCTCGTCGACCCTGTGCGGCGACGCGTCGGCCGAACGCTCGGCCAGCGCGCGCAGCGGTTCGCTGCAGCCATTGAGTATCTGCGCCAGCGACAGTTGCGAAGCGAGCTTGCGCAATTCACCGAGGTAAAAATCGAGTGCCTTGTCGGCCTGCGTCTGCAAGGTGCTGCGCAGGATGTCGGCCGTCACGAACGGATTGCCGTCGCGGTCGCCGCCTATCCAGCTGCCCACTTTCATGAAGTTGGGTAATTCCACATCTTCCCAGCGGGCATCGCGCTGGGCCAGCATGGTTTCCAGCGATGAATACAGTTTCGGCAGTTCGCGCAGGATCGTGTGGTCATAGAACGACAGGCCATTGGCCACTTCATCCATGACGGACAGCTTGCTCGTGCGCAGCAAACGCGTCTGCCACAGGGTGACGATGCCGCGGCCCAGCGCTTCTTCGTTCTGCTCCGCCTCTTCCGGCGTCATTTGCACGCGGTCGCGCTCGCTCAACAGGCGCGCGATGGCCATCTGGCAATTCTGGATGCTCTTGCGCTGCACTTCCGTCGGATGGGCCGTGAACACGGGGCCCACAAAAGCATCGTCGAAGAACGTCTCCAGCGCATCGGCCTTGCCCGCGTCGAACACATTGCCGACAGCATGGCTGAGGCTACCCTGGCGCGGCGGCGAACCGGCGATCAAATGGGCGCGCGTGCGGCGGATGTGGTGCTGGTCTTCCGCAATATTGGCCAGCAGCGAAAAATAGCTGAAAGCGCGCGTCAATTGCGTGCTTTCTTCCTGCGACAGCGCTTGCAGCGCAGCGGACAGCTGCGCGCGCGCCGCTTCATCATTGTCGCGGCGGAAACGGATGGCCAGCTGGCGCACATGCTCGATACGTTCGAAGGCGGGGTCGCCCAGGTGGTTGCGGATGGCGTCGCCCAAGAGACGGCCCAGCTGGCGGATATCGCTGCTCAGCAGCTCGTCTTTCACTTCATTCATTTGCATGGTATTCATTTCCTGGAGCGGCCACGGCGGCACCGCACAGATTGCGTCGTACGCGCTCCCCGTCCCGGGAAGCGCTCATCATCCAATTTGTAGTAAATTTACCTTATTGTTTCACCATCCTCTTGATTTCCATCAGAAAAGTCCATGCTCAAAGGGTTATAACGGGCTTGCAAGCTATTTACCGTGGCAACAATATGAAAATTTACTACGCATTTGATCGGAAGGCAATCAACTTTTTCCTTTCGAGGCTGAAATGTGGCGTGAAAATGCGCAGCAGACCCGCTGCGGCAAGCTACTCTCCTGTATGCTGACGGCTGAAACAAGGATGTAATCCACATCTTTACCGACACGACTACCGATGCGACTGACTGCCTATACCGACTACACCCTGCGCACCCTGATGTACCTGGGCGTGCACCGCGACCGCCTCGTGACCATCCAGGACATTGCCGACCTGCATGCCATCTCGAAGAATCACTTGATGAAGGTGGTGCACCAGTTGGGCCTGTCCGGCATCGTGGAAACCGTGCGTGGGAGGAATGGCGGCCTGCGCCTGGCGCGCGACCCGGCCGAGATCAATATCGGCACCGTGGTGCGCGAGACGGAAAGCGATTTTTTTATGGCGGAATGTTTTAACAAGGAAAACAACACTTGCCCGCTGACACCCGATTGCCTGCTGAAGGCCAAGCTGGGCCAGGCCACGGCCGCCTTCCTGGCCGTGCTCGACACGGTGACCCTGGCAGCCATCCTGGAACCGGCTGGCAATGCGCCAGCACCGATGGCGGGCGTGATCCGCCTGCATGTGGAAAATACGCAATAAGTGCCTGGACCAGGCAAGCAGTCCGGACAGGCGACAGGCCCGCTATGCGCCACGTTGCATCGCGGTGAGGGGGCTGCGCGCCGGAGCACGCTTACTTTTTCTTCTTTTTCGACTTTTCCTGCTTTTTCTGTGCTTCCTGCTTTTCTGGCTCTATTTTTTGATCGTCATCTTTCACGGCAGTCGCCTGCGCATACTCCGCATTGAATTTCCCGCTGTCTATTAAATTGCCAATGATTCCAGGGTAATCCGCCAACCCGGGCACCCACTCCCTGATCTCCTGGTAGAGGCCCGCCATATGCCCTTGTTTTCTGTATTTGACAACCATTTCATTCCATTCACCATAGCTTGCTCTTGAATGCAGTGAGAATGTCTGATGAAAAATAGCGTTGGTCCGGAATGGATCGGCCAGTTTAAGGTCAAAGCTTTGCCTTAATGGATTGTGATCTGCATGCAAGTCACTATGCGTTTTACGTACATGCGAGCGGTCATCCAATTTATCTCGGTGCTCAAAGGCCTCCGTATTCGATTGAATATCTTCTTTATTAAAAAACACCGGCCGCGTCACGCTGGCCCGCATCTTTTTGGCATGGTAATGAAGTTTGCTGAATTCGCCTGCCAATTCTTCGCTTGTCTTCCCTCGAAGTAAGGATTTGGATGCCTCATTGTAAGCGGCGAATCCGGCATTCAGATTTTCGGGCAAAAGGGCGGCAGCCGTGCCGCGTCCCTTAAAAAAAACAGTATTAGGTTGATCAGGATAGAGTAATGAGGATGGAGCGGCGCCAAGCGATGGCAATTTCGACCCGGGCAGTTTCATTTGTTCCTTGTAATGCCTGAATTTCTCGGGGTCGAGCACGGTCTTGAGGTTATCGGCGCCCACAAGCTCTTTCCCGTCTAATTTCGACACTCCCAGGCCGGTTGACCCTGAAATATGCCCTGGCAGATGCCATGTTTTGTAGACCAGCCGGGTTTCCGCATATGCCTTGTCAAGCGTATCGCTAGCCTCATGCGTATTGATATCTTTTTCAAGCAGGCTTCCAATTTCCTGCAATTGCGCTGCTGACAAGCTTTTCAGCTGATGGTAAAAGTCAGACAGCAGGCGCACTTTCTCCGCCTGCTTGTCTTTTGCTTTCATATCCGACCCATCGACGGCGGCAAGCGCCTGCATGAATCCGCCATACGTGTTTTCGGAATCGTATGGTTGCAATGGCAGGGGCTGGGGGACCACGCTACGCCATTCCACGCCCAGCTCGATCGGATGTTTATCGCCATCCTTATGCTGTTGCTGCGGGTCGACGACATTGGGGTCCAGCACATCGTCCAATTCCGGCAATGCGCGCCCCGTCGCCACGGACACCCAGGGGTTGAGCTTTGCCTGGACCTCGAAGCGCCCGTTCGGCACAGGCACGATGCGCGTTGCCTGCGGACGAAGCACGCCTAGCTGATGGGCGATCGCCGCCGGATCGCCTGCGCCGCCGATGCCCGGCAGCCGCACCCGCCCATTGCCGATGCTGGCCGAGCCCGATTGCAAGGCGTCGGCCACCGGCCTGCCAGGTGCAGTGGCCGTCGCTTCCAGCGATTGTGCGAGATGCCGCAGCGACATGGGTCCGACGTCGGGCCGCTGCGTCATTTCCACCTCGCCATCGCGCAGCCTGCCCTGTCCGGCCCTGGCCAGCAGGTCCTGCACGCGGGCCTGATCGGCCATGCCGTGCATGGCATGCCTACGCGCACCGCCAGCCCCATCCGCCATGCCCCGCCATTTACGCGAGCCTGTGGCTTGCGGCCGTTCGCTGCCGGAATGGAATGCCGCGGCCAGCTGCCCTGCTCCGGGGCCAGCGCCGGAGGCGCGCAAACGCTCCCCGCCATCCTGTCTTTTTACCGCGTATGTGTGCTTCATTGGTTCTCTCAAGTTGCACTTAATGACAGTAACAACAGCAAGCGGACCTTCTTTGGGCGAGCGTACACCGGCTGGCCCGATCATGCAAATCGCAGGCAAAAAAAACACCCCTGCGAAAGGGGTGTTCCAGGTGCAGAGCGATGCTACATGCTCAATGCGCGCTGGCGCCTGCCGCGCCGATGCCCGTTTCCGAACGCATCTGCTGCGCTTCGTAGCCGGCGCGGTCGATGCGCGCGCGGGGGCTCTTGTCGAGCACCGAGAACAGCCAGATGCCGACAAAGCCTGCCGTCATCGAGAACAGCGCCGGCGACGCATACGGGAACAGCGCTTCGCCATGGCCCAGCACGTCCACCCACACGGACTTCGACACCACCGTCAGCGCCACGGCCGTGATCAAGCCCAGGAAGCCGCCGATGGTGGCGCCCCGCGTGGTGCAGTCTTTCCACAGCACCGACATGAACAGCACGGGGAAGTTGGCCGAAGCGGCGATGGCAAAGGCCAGCGACACCATGAAGGCGATGTTCTGCTTCTCGAACGCAATGCCCAGCACCACGGCAATGATGCCCAGCACGATCGTCGTCACGCGCGACACTTTCAATTCGTTGGCGCCCGTGGCCTTGCCCTTCTTGATGACGGTGGCGTACAGATCGTGCGACACGGCCGACGCACCGGACAGTGTCAAGCCCGCCACGACGGCGAGGATGGTGGCGAAGGCAACGGCCGACATGAAGCCGAGGAAGACATTGCCGCCCACGGCCTTGGCCAGGTGCACGGCCGCCATATTGTTACCGCCCAGCAGCTTGCCAGCCGCATCCTTGAACTCAGGATTCGTGCTCACCAGCACGATGGCGCCAAAGCCGATGATGAAGGTCAGGATATAGAAATAGGCGATCCAGGTGGTGGCCCAGAACACGGACTTGCGCGCTTCCTTGGCGCTGGGCACGGTGAAGAAACGCATCAGGATGTGCGGCAGGCCGGCCGTGCCGAACATCAGCGCCATGCCGAACGAGATGGCGGAGATCGGGTCCTTGATGAAGGAACCGGGACCCATGATGGCTTCCTTGGTGGCATGTACGTCCACCGACTTGGCGAACAGCGCTTCCGGGCTGAAGTTAAATTGCGCCAACACGGCGATGGCCATGAAGCTGGCGCCGCCCAGCAGCATCACGGCCTTGATGATCTGCACCCAGGTGGTGGCCGTCATGCCGCCAAACAGCACGTAAATCATCATCAGCGTGCCCACCAGCACGACGGCGATCCAGTACTCGAGGCCGAACAGCAGCTTGATCAGCTGGCCCGCGCCCACCATCTGCGCGATCAGGTAGAAGGCCACGACGACCAGGGTGCCGGACGCGGAGAAAATGCGGATCGGCGCCTGCTTGAAGCGGTAGGCGGCCACGTCGGCAAAGGTGAAGCGCCCCAGGTTGCGCAGGCGCTCGGCCATCAGAAAGGTGATGACGGGCCAGCCGACGAGAAAACCGATGGCATAGATCAGGCCATCGTAGCCATTGAGGAAAACGGCAGCGGAAATGCCGAGGAAGGAGGCGGCCGACATATAGTCGCCCGCGATGGCCAGGCCATTCTGAAAGCCCGTGATGCCGCCGCCCGCCGTGTAGAAATCGGAGGCCGACTTGGTCTTCGCGGCCGCCCACTTGGTGACGAACAGGGTGAAGATGACGAAGGCGGCGAACATGATGATCGCCGTCCAGTTGGTGGGCTGCTTGACTGCCTGGCCCAGGTCGGCGCCGGCCGCCAGCACGCTGCTGCTGGCGCCCGCCAGCAAGGCCAGCGCTGTCAGGCAGGCAAATGTGCGTTGCGTCGATGGGGTGCCGCTCATGCTTGCACCCGTGCCTGGATGGCGTTGCTCAGATCGTCGAATTGCTGGTTGGCGCGGCGCACATAGATGCCCGTGACCAGCACGGTAAACACGATGACGAACAGGCCGATCGGCATGCCCCAGGTCATCACGCCGGCGCCCGTTTTCGAGGCGAGGAATTCCTTGTTGAAGGCGATGAGCAGGATGTAGCCGTAGTACACCAGCATCATCAGGCCCGTCAGCGCCCAGCCGAAGCGGGAGCGCACCTTGACCAGCTGATGGTAGCTGGGGTCGCCCTTGATTTTTTGAACCAGATCGTCATGCATTGTGTTGCCTCCTGTTATGTAAAAGCTGCTCTTTTGTTTTCGAGCTTGGCTTCACAGTACAGCGCGAGGCTTACCCGCCCCTTACGCCAGCGGTTTTTTCTCGCCGGGACAACACGCGGCAATCGGTACCGTCAATTCAAGGCGGCGGCCGGTCCGAAGAATTCATGGTGCGTCTGCTGTTCCGGCACGCCCAGTTCGCGCAAGTATTGCTTGACGGCCCGCATGAACGGCTGCGGTCCCAGGAAGTAGGCATCGACGTCGCGCGAGGCCGGCAGCCAGTGCGCCAGCTGCTCCTTGTTCAGCAGGCCGACGGCGTCCGGCGCGGCGGCGCCCGGCGCATCGTGTTCGCCGCCATGTTCCGCGTAGCAGTAATAGCGCTGCAGTTGCGGATGCTGGGCGGCCAGTGCGTCGATCTGCGCGCGAAACGCATGCACGCCGCGGTTGCGCGCCGCGTGGATGAAATGCACGGGACGCTTGCCGCGCAGGGCCGCCGTCAGCATGGCCAGGGTGGGCGTGATGCCCACGCCGCCGCTGATCAGCACCAGCGGCTTGTCGCTCTCGGTCAGTACGAAGTCGCCCGATGGCGGCGTCAGCTGCACGGTGTCGCCCGCCTGCACGCGGTCGTGGAAGAAATTCGACACCTTGCCGCCCTCCTCGCGCTTGACGCTGATGCGGTACGTCTGGCCATTGCTGGCGGCCGACAGCGAATACTGGCGGCGCATGGGCACGCCATCGACGGTGGCCAGCACGCCGATGTATTGACCTGGCGCAAAGTCGAGCACGGGCCGGCCATCGGCAGGCGCCAGCAGGAAGGACGTGATCTCGCCGCTTTCCACCGTCTTGCTGCGCACGGTAAAGTCGCGCGCGCCGCTCCAGCCGCCGGGAGCGGCCGCCTGCGCCTTGTAGATGCGCCCTTCTTCGCCGGCCAGGATATCGGCCAGCTGGCCGTAGGCCGCGCCCCAGGCGTCGATGACGGCGTCGCTGGCCACCTCGGCGCCCAGCACTTCGCGGATCGCTTGCAGCAGGCTGGCACCCACCAGCGGATAGTGCTCGGCGCGAATCTGCAGGGCCACGTGCTTGTTGACGATGGTGGCCACCAGGTCGCCCAGCGCTTCGAGCCGGTCGATATGTTTGGCATACATCAGCACGCCATTGGCCAGCGCCCGCTGCTGGTCGCCGCTGTGCTGGTGCGCCTGGTTAAAGTACGGCAGCACTTGCGGATGGTCGCGGAACAGGTTCTTGTAGAAATGGCGGGTCAGCGCTTCGCCGCCCTGCTCGAGGATGGGCACGGTGGCCGTGATGATGGCGCGTTGTTCTTTGGTCAGCATGTAAAACTCCTGTGTATCTATCAGTAAGCGGTCTCAGGCGAGAGATTCTATGGCGGGATAAAGGTCATGGTCTTCGCGCCGCATGCGCTGGAACAGCGCGTGCAGCACGGTATTGGCTTCGCTGCGGAACGCTTCCGGTTCGGCAGCCAGGCGCACGGGCGTATTCCAGCGGCCCGCAAAATCCAGGTAGGCGCCCGCGATGCCGTGCATCTCGTCTTCGTACTGGCGGCCCAGCTGGGCGACCCTGGCCACGCCGCACGCTTGCGCGGCCGGATACAGATAGCGCTGCTCGACGGCCAGGTGCAGCTTGATCAAGCCGCTCATGGCAATGATCTGTTCGGCTATGGCCTGCGCCTGCGCGGCAACACCGCCGCGCGCCAGCTGGCGCAAGTCATCGATGGCGGCCAGGATGGCCAGGTGCTGCTGTTTGAATTTGTCGATATTCATGGCGTGTTTCTCTTGTTGAGTGCATTCAGTGTAGCGGAATTTGCTTAAACATGCAAATAACATACATCTTTAAATGGCGACAGTCTCTTGCGGAAATATGCACCGATTGCGCCACTATGTGCGGCACAGAACACAAGCCAGGGCCACGCCTGCCTATAATTTATTCATCACAGCGCGTGCCCGCTTGCGGCCGCGCCGCACCCTCCACTCCAGCCAAGGATGAGCATGAGTATGAAGACGGACACGGTCAAGACGGGCACGGGCCAGGCGCAACAACTGGCCGACATCATCAGCCAACACCACACGGAACTGCTGGACGGCTGGATGGCCGGCCTGATCTCCCGCCTGGTGCGGCGCGACAAGATCGCCGAAAACGAGCTGCGCCAGCAGGCCTCGCAATTCCTGCCGCTGCTGGCAGGCGCGCTGGAAAGCGGCGACTCGTTCGACATCGAAGGCGGCGCCTGGGACGACACGCGCCAGCTGCTCGCTGAAATATCGCAGTCGCGCGTGCGCCAGGGCTATTCGCCGATCGACACGGCCAGCTTCATGTTTTCCCTCAAGGAGCCGCTGTTTACCTATCTGCGCAAGGAAATCACGGCCCAGCCGCAGCAGCTGGGCGACGCCATCGTCAGCACCAGCAAGCTGTTCGACGAACTGGGCCTGCTGACCATCGCCATCTACCAGAAGGCGCGCGAACAGGTGATCTTGCGCCAGCAGCAGGAATTGCTGGAACTGTCCACGCCCGTGGTGCAGCTGTGGCAAAACGTGCTGGCCCTGCCCCTGATCGGCACGCTCGACAGCGCCCGCACGCAGGTGGTGATGGAAAGCCTGCTGCAAAAGATCGTCGACACGGGCACCCTGATCGCCATCATCGACATCACGGGCGTGCCCACCGTCGACACCCTGGTGGCACAGCACCTGCTGAAAACCATCGCCGCCGCGCGCCTGATGGGCGCCGACTGCATCATCAGCGGCATCCGCCCGCAGATCGCGCAAACCATCGTGCACCTGGGCGTGAACCTGGAAGACGTGATGACCAAGGCCACCTTGGCCGACGCCTTCGTCGTGGCCCTGAAGCGCACGGGCTCCAGCATCACCTACCCGCAGCAGCACTGAGGCGCCTATGGAAAGAATCCCCATCTTACGCATGGGCCGGCTGCTGCTGGTGACGATCCAGGTGGACATGCATGACCGCCTGGCGATGACCCTGCAGGACGACCTGACCACGCGCATCGTGACGGACCGCGCCACGGGCGTGCTGATCGACATTTCCGCGCTCGACATCGTCGACTCCTTCATCGGCCGCATGATCAGCAACACGGCGGCGATGGCAAAAATCCTCGACGCGCGCACCGTGGTCGTGGGCATGCAGCCCGCCGTCGCCATCACCCTGGTGGAACTGGGGCTGACCCTGGAAGGCGTGAGCACGGCCCTGAACGTGGAGCGGGGGATCAAGCTGCTGGAACGGGGCGGCGCGTGCGCATGACGGGGGCGCCGTGCTAGGCGCGCAAGGGCAGGCAGGGGCGCAGCCGAGGCAGCAAATCCTGCCCCTGCGCAGCGATGAAGACGTCGTGCGGCTGCGCAAGCAGGTACGCGACAGCATGGTCGCCATGGGTTTTGGCCTGATCGAACAGACCAAGATCATCACGGCGGCCAGCGAACTGGCGCGCAACACCCTGCGCTACGGCGGCGGCGGCGAAGCGCACATCGCGCGCGTCAGCGACGGCGCGCGGCTGGGGCTGGAACTGCGCTTTGTCGATGCGGGACCGGGCATCGAGGATATTCCCCTGGCGCTGACCGATGGCTACACCAGCGGCGGCGGGCTGGGACTGGGGCTGGGTGGCGCCAAGCGCCTGGCCGACGCATTTCACATCGACACGGCGCCCGGCGCGGGCACCACCGTCACCATCGCGAAATGGAAGCTGTTTTGAACCACCAAGAGCCGTACCCTGACATTGCCAGGCAACGCAGTTTCCCCATCGGCGAACCGAGCGAGATCGCCGCGGCCCGCCGCGCCGGCAACGAGCTGGCGCGCCGCATCGGCTTCGACGACGTGCGCACGGGCCAGCTGGCCATCATCATCAGCGAAGCGGCCACCAACATCGCCAGACACGCGCAGCGCGGTGAAATCCTGCTGCGCAAGGTGCTGCGGGGCGGCACCAGCGGCATCGAAGTGCTGGCCATCGACAACGGCCCCGGCATGGCGAACGTGCGCCAGCACATGCAGGACGGCCACTCCACCACGGGCACCTACGGCGTGGGACTGGGCGCCCTGCGCCGATTGAGCCAGGAATTCGACCTGTACACGGCGCCCGGCAAGGGCACGGTGCTGATGATGGTGGTATGGGGACAGCACGCCAGCAGCGCCATCCCGGCCAGTCCGAACTGGCAGATCGGCGCCGTGTGCCTGCCGCTGGCCTCGGAGCAGGTATGCGGCGACGCCTGGAACGTCGTGTGCGAAGGCCATGAACTGAGCCTGATGGTGGCCGATGGCCTGGGCCACGGCCCGCTGGCGGCGCGCGCCTCGGAATGCGCCAGCGCACTGCTGGAACACGACACGCCCGGCCTGCCGCCCCTGCCCGCCCCCTTCATCGAACTGGCCCACGGCGCCCTGCGCGCCACGCGCGGGGCGGCCATGGCGGTGGCGCATATCGACAGCGTGCAGCGCGAATTGCGCTATGCGGGCGTGGGCAATATCGCCGCCTGCGCCTTCGATGCGCGGCAGCGCCGGCATCTGCTGTCGCATAACGGCATCGTCGGCAGCAATCTGCGCAAGGTGCAGGAATTCCGTTTTCCATGGCAGCTGGGCACGACCTTGATCATGCATACGGACGGCCTGCATACGCGCTGGGACCTGGAACAGTATCCGGGCCTGGCGCACTGCCATCCCAGCCTGGTCGCCGCCGTGCTGTACCGCGATTTTTCGCGCGGACGCGACGACGTCACGGTGGTGGTGCTGCGCGAACACGAGGAACACCAGGCCATAACAGCAGAAGGGACAGGTGCAGCATGACGCAACGCATATTGACGGCCCATATCGGCAGCGAACTCGATGTGGTGGGCGCGCGCCAGCGCGCGCGGCAGATCGCCGCCCTGTGCGGCTTCGGCGTGCAGGACCAGGTGCGCATCGCCACGGCCGTATCGGAACTGGCGCGCAACGTCTACAACTACGCCGGCAGCGGCAAGGTGCATTTCGCCATCGACGGTCTGACGGCACCGCAGGTGCTCAGCATCCGCATCGCAGACCAGGGCCCCGGCATCGCGCACCTGGATCAGATATTGGCCGGCACCTACCGCTCGCGCACGGGCATGGGGCTGGGCATCCTGGGCGCGCAGCGCCTGATGGACCGCTGTCACATCCGCAGCGCGCCGGGCAATGGCACGCACATCACCCTGCACAAGCTGTTCCCGCGCGACGCGCCCCTGCTCGACGGGCAAAGCATCGGCACCCTGTCCGGCAGCCTGCAGGCGCTGCCCCCGGATGTCACGCTCGCCGAAGTGCAGCAGCAGAACCGCGAACTGCTGAGCACCCTGGCCGAACTGAAGACGCGCCAGGACGACCTGCTGCAGCTGACGCGCGAACTGGAAGACACCAACCGGGGCGTGGTGGCGCTGTTCGCGGAACTGGACGAAAAGGCCGACCACCTGCGCCGCGCCGACCAGATGAAATCGCGCTTCCTGTCGAACATGAGCCATGAATTCCGCACGCCGCTCAGTTCCATCCGCGCCCTGTCCAAGCTGCTGCTCGACCGCATCGATGGCGAGCTGTCGGAGGAGCAGGAAAAGCAGGTGCTGTTCATCCTGCAAAGCGCCGTCAGCCTGAGCGACCTGGTCAACGACTTGCTGGACCTGGCCAAGATCGAGGCTGGCAAGGTCGACGTGCACGCCAACAGCGTGCTGGTCGCCGACCTGTTCAGCGCACTGCGCGGCATGCTGCGCCCGCTGCTGGTGTCCGATTCGCTCACGCTCACCTTCATCCCCCCCGATCCCGCGCTGCACATCCACACGGATGAAGGCAAGCTGTCGCAAATCCTGCGCAACTTCATCTCCAACGCCCTCAAATTCACGGAAGCGGGCGCCATCATCGTCAGCGCCACGCCGTTGCCGGAGCAGGATACCATCTGCTTTTCCGTTTCCGACACGGGCCTGGGCATCGCCGCCGAAGACGTGCAGCTGATCTTCGAGGAATTCAGCCAGGTGGAAAACCACATGCAGCGCAAGGTCAAGGGCACGGGTCTGGGCCTGCCCCTGTGCCGCAACCTGGCCACCCTGCTCAACGGCACGGTGGCCGTCGAAAGCACGCCGGGCCAGGGTTCGCTGTTTTCCGTGATCCTGCCCACCAGCTACCATGCGCCCGAAGGCAGCCTGCCGCCGTGCGCGCCGGCCAACGACAACGGCAACGACCAGCGCATCCCCGTGCTGGTGGTGGAAGACAATCCGCCCGTCCGCCTGCTGTATGAAAAATTCCTGGCCGGCAGCGAATTTCGCGTGGTCCCCGCACGCAGCGTGCGCGAAGCGCAGGAGCGCTGGGAACAGCAGCGCCCTGCCGCCATCATCCTCGACATCCTGCTGCACGGCGAAACGGCCTGGCACTGGCTGGCCGAGCTGAAAAACGACCCGCTGCGGCGCCAGGTGCCCGTCATCGTCGCCACCGAGATCGACGACGTGCGCAAGGGCCTGGCCCTGGGCGCCGACGCCTACTACGTCAAGCCGCTGCCGCGCCAGCAATTGCTGGCCACCCTGCGCGCGCTGATCGGCAATCAACATCACCGGCAAGAGCCGGTTCCGCCGCAAGGCACAACCACCGAGGACAATGCGCATGCGACCGGATAACAATAGCGATGCTCTGATCCTCAACGTCGATGACAGCGACGGCGCCCGCTACGCCAAGTCGCGCATCCTCCAGCGCGCCGGCTTCAAGGTCATCGAGGCGTCGAACGGCGGCGACGCCCTGCTGCGCGCCCGCCAGGACCGTCCCAACCTGATCCTGCTCGACGTCAAGCTGCCCGACATCAACGGCCTGGAAGTGTGCCGCCAGTTGAAGGGCGGCGCCGAGACGAATACCATCCTGGTGCTGCAGACGTCCGCCTCCTGCATCGGCTCGGCCGACAAGATACGCGCGCTCGACGGCGGCGCCGACAATTATCTGGTCGAGCCGATCGAGGCGGACGAATTGATCGCCAACGTCAAGGCGCTGCTGCGACTGGGCCGCGTCGAGCGCGCGCTGCGCGACGTGGACCGCCGCAAGGATGAATTCCTGGCCACCCTGGCGCACGAACTGCGCAACCCGCTGGGCCCCATCCGCACGGCGCTGGCCCTGCTGTGCAAGCTCGATCCCGTCGTGCCGGCCGTGCAGGACAATGCGCGCCGCACCATCGGCCGCCATACGGACCACCTGGTGCGCCTGGTGGACGACCTGCTCGACGTGTCGCGCATTTCGCTGGGCAAGATCTCGCTGCAATGGGAAAGCGTGAGCCTGGCCAGCGTCATCCGCAGCGCACTGGAAACGAGTTCGCACAGCGTCGAGGCGCGCGGCCATGCGCTGGACGTGAACCTGCCCAGGGAAGAACTGCGGGTCTGCGGCGACGCCGTGCGCCTGTCGCAGATCGTCGCCAACCTGCTGCTCAACGCGGCCAAGTTCACGGCGCCGGGCGGGCGCATTGCGATTTCCGCCGAGCGCGAAGGCGACAACGTGCGTATCCGCCTCAGCGACAACGGCATCGGCATTGCCGCGGCCAGCATCGACAGCATCTTCGGCCTGTTCGAGCAAAGCGGCCACGCGCCCGACCGGGTGCAGGACGGCCTGGGCATCGGCCTGTCGCTGGTGCGCAATCTGGTGACCCTGCACGGCGGCCAGGTCAGCGTGTGCAGCCCCGGCGTGGGGCTGGGCAGCACCTTCGAGGTCACCCTGCCGCTGGACGCCAACGTGCCGCTGCCGGCCGCCGCGCCGGCGCCGGAAGCGGCCACCGGCGGCAGCCAGCGCATCCTCGTCGTCGACGACAACCGCGATGCGGCCGACACCCTGGCCGAATTGCTGGAAATGTACGGCCACGCGGTGCGCACGGCCTACACGGGCGCGCAAGCGACCGAACGCACTCTGGAATTCAGGCCCGACATCATCTTTCTCGACATCGGCCTACCCGACATGAGCGGCTACGAGGTGGCCAAACAATTGCGCCAGTTGCCGATACCGCAGCAATTCCTGCTCGTCGCGCTGACCGGCTATGGCCAGGAACACGACCGCCAGGCGGCCCTGCAGGCCGGCTTCAACGAGCACTTCGCCAAGCCCGTCGATTTCGGCAAGCTGGCCATGCTGGGACTGCATATCGCCCCATGAGCGGGGCCAGCCATCCGTTGACCAGGCGTCGGCTATAATCGGCCGATGCCAGGCGCGACAGGTTCGGCCATGCCGCCATGCTGTCAGCGCGCCCGCCGCTCCGGGCCCCCCACCACTGGAACCATGACATGAAAACCCGCACGCCGCTGCTGCGCATCACCATGATACTGGGCACCCTGCACGCCCTGCTGGGCTGGCTGCTGCTGCCTGCCCTGCCCGTGGGTCTGGCCGGCTGGCTGCTGGGCGGCCTGGTGCTGCTGGCGTCGACCATGCTCATGCCGATGACCATCTTCGCCCGCGCCGTCACGAATGATGCGCGCCTGGCCGACCGTCTGGTCTGGGCCGGTTCGCTGTGCATGGGCTTTTTTTCCTCGCTGTTCGTGCTCACCGTGCTGCGCGAACTGCTGATGCTGATCCCCGCAGTGCGCGCGCACGCGCAGGCGTCCGCCGTGGCGGCCCTGGCCCTGGCGCTGCTGGCCACCTTCGTCGGCTTCGTCAACGCCCGCAGGGTGGCGCGCGTGCGCGAGATCGACGTGCCCATCGCGGGCCTGCCGCCGGCGCTGCACGGTTACACCATCGTGCAGCTGAGCGACATCCACGTGGGCGCCACCATCCAGCGCGCCTATGTGGAAGCCATCGTCGCGCGCGCCAACGGCTTGCAGGCGGACCTCATCGCCGTCACGGGCGACGTGGTCGACGGCACGGTGGCGCAGCTGGCCAGCCACACGGCGCCGCTGGGCGAGCTGCGCGCGCGCCACGGCGTGTTTCTGGTGACGGGCAACCACGAATACTATTCGGGCGCCGCGCCGTGGGTGGCGGAATTTCGCCGCCTGGGCCTGCGCGTGCTGATGAACGAACATGCGGTCATCGAGCACGGCGGCGCGCGCCTGGCCGTCGCCGGCGTCACCGACTACAACGCGGGCGCATTCGACCCGGCCCAGAAAAGCGACCCGCAAGCGGCCATCGCCGGCGCCCCGGCCGGCATCCCCCGCATCCTGCTGGCGCACCAGCCGCGCAGCGCGCCCGAGGCCGAAGCGGCCGGCTACGACCTGCAGTTGTCGGGCCACACGCACGGCGGCCAGTTCTGGCCGTGGAACCTGTTCGTGCCGCTGCAGCAGCCCTACGTGGCGGGCTTGCACCGGCAAGGCCGTTTGTGGATTTATGTCAGCCGCGGCACCGGTTACTGGGGCCCGCCGAAACGCATCGGCGCACCGGCGGAGATTACGAGAATCAGGCTGGTGGCGGCCTGAACTTCATTCCGCCCAGCTGGCCATCCATGCCTCGTAACGCGCCACCACCGCCGGCGGATTCAAGCGCGCCAGCGCGCCTTCCACCGGTTCGCTGTCGCTGACCTCGAACAGCAGCAGGCTCTCGTCGCGCTGCGCGCCCGTGCCGAAACATCCCTCGGCATCGAGCTGCGCCAGCGCCGCGATGCAGGCGTCGAACACGCCGCTGCGCAAGGCGCCGAAGTCCACCTCGAACGGCAGCTCGCGGTGCGCCTGCAACAGCAGGCGGTAGGCGCTGTCGAAGTGCGCGCCGCCGTCTTCGAACGCCCACTCGGCGGGATTCCACAGCATTTCCTCGCCATACTCCGAGGCGGCCAGCGCCTCGCGGCTATTCGCCATGAGACCGATGGTCATGGCGCTGTCGTCGCTCACCAGCGCGACAGCGTCGATGTGCTGCTCCGGATGCGCGCGGCGCACGGCATCGACAGCCAGGCGCGCGGCGTGCGCCACCAGGCTTTGCAGCAGCGCGAAATCAAACACGGCGGGGTCGATGGCCGTGGCACGCGCCAGCGCGTAGCCATCGGCCAGGGCGGCCTGGCAACGGGCGGCATATGCGGCATGCGCTGCAGCTTCGCTGGCATACTGCGTGCGCGTCTCTTCGCCCCACGTCATGGCCGCGCCGCCGGCCGTCCAGACGGTCGTGCCGAATACGCGCGCTTCCCGGAAGCGGGCCGGCTGGTCGCCGTCGAAGGTGTAAAACAGGCTGTAGTTGCTATGCATGGGAATTCTTCTTCGTTTGATCGGGCTGTATCTGCGCGGCGAAATCGCGCTGGCGGAACTGCTCCAGCAAAAAGTCGACAAACACGCGCGTCTTCGCGGGCAGCAGTTTCTTGCTGGGATAATACACGGACAGGGGGCCCGAATCGGCGTGCCAGCCGGGCAGCAATCGGATCAGGGCGCCGCTGCGCAAGTGAGCCAGCGCGTGCGGCATGGGCAAGAGCGCCACGCCGACGCCCAGGATGGCGGCCTGCGCCATCGCTTCCGGATCGTCGAAGATGGCGCGGGGCCGGCATTCGGCCACGCCTTCGCCACCCCGGCCATCGCGCAGTATCCAGCTGCGCAGCCTGCCGCTGCCGGCCGAGCGGCGCGCCACGCCGTCGAAGCGCGCCAGGTCAAGCGGATGCGCGGGCATGGTTTTGTCCCGCATGAAGGCGGGCGAGGCCGTGGCGACGATGTGTGCGTGGCCCAGTTCGCGCGCCACCACGCCGGGCGTCAGTTCGATGCCGCCGCCGATGGCCACGTCAAACCCTTCGCCGATCAGGTCCACTTGCCGGTTGTCGAAATGGCAGTCGGGAATGACGCCCGGATAGCGCGCGATGAAGTCGCCCAGCAGGGGAACCACGTAGCTGCGCCCGAACGATGGCGCCATGCTGATTTTCAGGATGCCCGCCGGCTGACCGCCCTCTTCCGCCACGCCGGCAATCGCTTCCTGCAAGGTGGACAGGGCGCCGCCTATCTGCAGCAGGAAACGCTCGCCCCCTTCCGTCAAGGTCAGCTTGCGCGTGCTGCGCTGGAACAGCCGCAGTCCCAGGCCCGCTTCCAGCCGCGCCACGTTCTTGCTGACGGCGGCCGGCGTCAGTCCCAGGCGGCGCGCAGCCGCCGAAAAGCTGCCCAGTTCGGCAGACAGCACGAAAGATTGCAAGTGATTAAGGGCTTCCATGCCCCTATTTTACCCTCTCATTTGATAACAATGGTTGAAAGTGATTGTAATGATTCATGGCTAGCGCGGCAGGAATGAAAGGCAGATACTGAACTCCTCGACTCCTCACTCAGAAAGCATATCATGCAAACCCAAGCCACCACCAGCACCGCCCTGTCACTGCAGGACAAGATCGCTTTTGTGACGGGCGGCTCGCGCGGCATCGGCGCCGCCATCGTCCAGCGCCTGGCGCGCCAGGGCGCCACCGTCGTCTTCACGTATCAAAGTTCCGCCGCCGAAGCGCAGGCGCTGGCCGCCAAGGTGGAGGCCAGCGGCGGCAAGGCCCTGGGCGTGCAGGCCGATGCAGCCGATGCCGACGCACTGACGGCGGCCATCGACAAGGTGGCGGCGCAGTTTGGCAAGCTCGATATCCTCGTCAACAACGCGGGCGTGTTCCTGCCCGGCGCCATCGACGACTTTTCGCTGGCGGACTTCGACAAGACCGTGGCCGTCAACGTGCGCGCCGTGTTCGTGGCCATCAAGGCGGCCGTGGCCCACATGCAGGCGGGCGGACGCATCATCAACATCGGCAGCACCAACGCGCACCGCATGCCGTTCGGCGGCGCCGCCGCCTACGCCATGAGCAAATCGGCGCTGAGCGGCCTGACGCAAGGCCTGTCGCGCGACCTGGGTCCGCGCGGCATCACCATCAACAACGTGGAACCGGGCCCCGTGGCCACCGACATGAACCCGCCCACGGGCGACTTCGCCGACCTGATGCACGGCCTGATGGCCCTGCCCCGCCACGGCAGCGCCGATGAAATCGCCGGCATGGTCGCCTACCTGGCCAGCGAAGAAGCGGCGTTCGTCACGGGCGCAGGACTGAAGATCGACGGCGGTTTTGCCGCCTGATCCCCGGCACGCGCCACGGCATTACGCCGCCGGGGCCAGTCCGAACATCAGCGAGCGGTGCGCTGCCACGCCGGCCATGGCGCCATCGGCCACCGCGAACGCCACGCTGCCGGCCATGCGGCCCGCATCGCCGCAGCAAAAGACGCCAGGCACGCTGCTGGCCTTTTGCTCGTCGGTGCGCACGAACGGGCCCATGGGCCCCTCTTCCAGCGCGCAGCCCAGCTCACCGGCCAGGGAACTGGCCGGGCGGGTGCGGGTCGCCACGAACAGGCCGGCCATCGCATGGCGGCTGCCATCCTGCATGACCACGTCGGCCACGCCGGCGATCTGCGCCACGGGCGCGCGCACCACCGTCACGCCGCGCGCGGCCAGCTGCTCCAGCTGCGCGCCATCGGGCTCGAACGCGCCATTGAGAAAGAAAGTCACCGTGCCCCAGTCGGGCAGCATCAGCGCATGGTGCATGGAGAGGGGACCGGTGGCCAGCACGCCGATGGCGCCCTGCTCCAGTTCATAGCCGTGGCAGTACGGGCAGTGGAAGACGCTGCGGCCCCAGCGCTCGGCCAGGCCATCGACAGGCGGCAATTCGTCGATCACCCCGGTGGCCAGCACCAGCCGGCGGCCCCGCACGCGCGTGCCGTCCGCCAGGGTCACGTCGTAGCCATGGCCCTCGCTGCTGGCCGCCGCCCGCACGGCCGTGCCGTCCAGCCAGGACACGGTGGCATACGCCATCAGCTGCGCCTTGCCCTCGGCCGCGATGGCGGCCGTCCCGCTGCCGTCGCGTGTCAGAAAACCGTGGGATTAGCTGGCGTAGCGGTTGCGGCGCTGGCCGCCATCGACGACCAGCACGCGCCGGCGGGCGCGCGCCAGTTGTGTGGCGGCCGACAGGCCCGCGTAGCTGCCGCCGACGATGATGGCGTCGAACGGGGCGGCAGACGCGGCGGCGCCTTGGAATTCAGGATTGCTCATGCATTGCTCCTTGGTGTGCGGCGTATTGCTGGCTGAAGCGTTCGGCCAGGTCGGCCAGGGTGACGGCGCCAAAGCGCTGCATCAGCAGCGCCTGCGCTTCGTCGAAGGCGCCGGCCAGCGACTGGTTGACCACCTGCTCGACCAGGCAGCCCGGCTGCTCGACGCGGTTGCCCATGGCGAAGATGGTGGGCGAACCCACGGCCACGTAAATGTCGTGCAGGGTGACGCGGTGCAGGTCGCAGACGATGCGCCAGCCGCCGCCATGGCCCTTGACCGAGGCCACGTAGCCCCGCTCGCGCAAGCCGGCCATCACGCGCCGCACCAGCACGGGGTTGGTGTCCAGGTAGGAGGAGAGTTCGTCGGACGTCATCGGGCGTCCCGCGTGGGCCATGTGCAGCAGCACATGAAGGATCGAAGATAGTTTGCTGTCGCGTCTCATGTAACCAATGATAGTACATGAAATTCATATATGCAAGCAAGTTGCATTTTTGCGGCATAAAAAAAGGGGTCAGACCCTTTGGGTCCGACCCCAGCCGTTGCTTCAGGGTGTTTTGTTAACGTGCCTATGCATCCTTGCGCCGGCGTCCCCGCCACCACAGCAGCAGTGCCAGCAGCGCCAGCACGCCGACGATGATGCCTGCGCGGGCCAGGCCGATCAGGTTGGACGGCGCGCCGCCGTTGCGCAGGGTCGTCACCTGCTCCGCCGTCACCTTGACATCGGGGTTGCCGTACATCTTCTGCACGTAATTGCCCAGGGTAACGATCTGCTCGTCCGACAGGGTCTGGCGGAAGGCGGGCATCAAGTGTCCTGCAGCATGACTGCCCTCGCCATCCTGCCGCTCCACGCCATCGAGGATGGCCATCACCAGGTTGTTGCTGTTGCTGCGGCCCGTCACCGAGTTGTGGAACAGGGGCGGCAGGCTGCCGTCGAAACTGCCCTCGCCCCTGGCCTGGTGGCAGCTGGCGCACTGCGCATCGTACAGCTGCGCACCCGACATCTTGTTCAGGTTTTGCGGCAGCGGCACGCCGCGGATGGCGGCCAGCTCGTCGCCCGCCTTGCCCCATTGCGTCACCGGCCGCGTGTCGGCCTTGTCGCGGATGGCCGGCACGCTCTTGACGTAGTGGGCGATGGCGTTCAGGTCCGCGTCGCTCAGGTGCTTCAGGCTATGGTCGATGGCTTCGGCCATCGGTCCTGCCGCCTGCGCCTTGTGCGCGGCACGGCCCGTGCGCAGGTAATCGACCAGTTCCTGCTGGCTCCAGCCGCCCACGCCGCTGTTGCCGTCCGACGTGATGTTCGGCGCATGCCAGGTACCCAGGTCGGCGCCGCCCAGTTCCTTCGACAGCTGCTCGGCCATCAGCGCATTGCGCGGCGTGTGGCAGGTGGTGCAGTGGGCCAGGCCTTGCGCCAGGTAGGCGCCCCGGTTCCACTCCATGCTTTTCGCCGTATCGGCCACGAAGGGCTTCTTGTCCAGGAACAGCATATTCCAGCCCGCCATCGACAGGCGGATATTGAACGGGAACGGCAAGTCCGTCGTTTGCGCCGGCGCCGCATCCACGGCCGCCACGCCGTGCATGAAGTAGTCATACAGGGCGGCCGTGTCCTCGTCCGTCACCTTGGCGTAGGCCGTGTACGGCATGGCCGGGTACAGGTTGGCGCCGTCGGCCCGCACGCCATGGCGCACGGCAGCGGAGAACTGCTTGAGCGTGTAGTTGCCGATGCCGTGCGTGGTCGACGGCGTGATGTTGGTGGCGACGATGGCGCCCAGCGGCGTGGCCAGGGACAGCCCGCCCGCCATCGGTTTGCCGCCAGGCACGCTGTGGCAGGCGATGCAGTCGCCGGCCGTGGCCAGGTAGCGGCCACGCTCGATGGCCGCCGCGTCCGGACCGGCCGCCAGCACGGGCAGGGCCAGGGACAGCAAGGCGGCGCCGGCCGCCATTCTGAAGGTCGCCATCATGCTGTGCCTCCCGCTTGTTCATCGAGGATGTGCTTGACGGTGCGCAGCGCCACGGCCAGGCCGTTTTCCGTCGAATTGCAGGTACCGGACGTGGGCAGCACGCCGGTGCTGCACAGGAACAGGTTGGCGTGGTCGAAGGTGCGGCCCCACTGGTCGCACACGGCCTTGGCGGGGTCAGAACCCATCGACAGGGTGCCGCAGATGTGCTGGTTGTTGGCAAACACGCCTTCCTTGCTGTGGCGCAGATTGGTGCCGCCCATCAGCTTGGCGATCTGCTCGAAATCCTGCTTCGAGCGCTCGTGGCCCCGCTTCGTGTACTCGTCGATCGCATAGTGCGCCTGCGGCTTGGGGATGCCCATGGCATCCTTTTCGCTGCTCAGGGCAATGCGGTTCTCCGGATTCGGCAGCACTTCCAGCACGTTTTTCAGGCTCATTTCGCGGGCCGAACGGAAACGCAGCTGCTGTTCGAATGCCTCGCCAAACACACCCTTGCCGATCAGCTCCTTGGTGGCGCCGTCGACGCGCGAGATGTTCGTGAAGTCCAGGCGGTACGGCGAATGCCGGCTGCGGAAATCGCCGTCGCGCATGGTGTTGATGGAATTGGGGCTTTGCGGACCCCGGCCCAGCCACAGGTCTTCATCGGCATCGAAGGTGATCGAGGTGCTCGGGTGGTCCATCAGGTTGCGGCCCACCATGTCGCTGCTGTTGGCCAGGCCGTTCGGGTATTTGTCCGAGGCGGAAACGAGCAGCAAACGGGGGCTTTCGATGCCGTTGGCGGCGAGGATGAAAGTCTTGGCCGTGACGCGGTGGCTCTTCTTGTCCACATCGTAGTACAGGGCAGCCGTGATGCGGCCCTGCGCGTCGTGTTCCAGCTTGTAGACGTTGGCATTGCAGACGATCTTCACACCGGCCGCTTCGGCCTGCTGCGCGGCGATGCCGCCGTGGTATTGCGCATCGATGGGGCAGATCGGCTGGCAGCTGTTGTTGCCGCAGCAGGCCGGGCGGCCATCGTAGCTGACGCTGTTGCGCGCCACCGTGTTGCCCACCACCTTGAACGCGGGGTCGAGGCGCTCGCGGATGCGGCGCATGGCGTACGGTTCCGTCACGGAGTCCATCGGGAAGGGCTGCTTGCGCGGCGAACCCGTGTTCTCCGCGCCCGAGACGCCCATGATCTCCTCCGCTTCCTGGTAGAACGGCTCCAGGTCTTCATAGCTGATGGGCCAGTCGACGCCCACGCCATACAGGGTATGGATGCGGAAATCGTTCGGCACGTTGCGCCACGCCTGCGCGGCCCAGTGCCACGACGTGCCGCCGAACTGGCGGATGTATTCGGCCGGATACGGATACGGGCCGGCCTGCACCAGATAGCCATTGTCCTTGGGCTGGTAGATCGGGTGCGGCGCCGTGGCGACGGACGGATACGGCGACATCCAGTCGCTGCGGCGCGTCGTGTTGCGGAAACGGGCGACGATTTCGCCGCGCGACACGCGCGGTCCCGCTTCCAGGATCAGCACCGAGGCGCCTGCCAGCGCCAGCTTGCGCGCGGCCAGGGAACCGATGATGCCGGAGCCGATCACGAGGTAATCGGCAGAGAGTTCTTCAGCCATGATGGCTCCTTAAATTGGTTTTCTGGCCCAGCTGCCGTAGGCGCCGTAGGAATACGTGGGTGGCTTCAGCACGTCGGCCACGACGGCCGCGTTCAGCGCCTGCTCGTAGGCGACGCAGACGGCCGCCTCGCCTGTGCCCACGATGCCCAGGTACCAGGCGCTGGCGATCTGGCGCGGCAAGGCGGCCAGCGGCGACTGGGCGGGAGCGAGCGCGTCGAGCGCTTCCTGCAGCCCGGCCGCCTGCAGGCCTTGCGCATTGATCAGGGCCAGCAGCGCGCGCACGTTGGCGGGGAAGGCGGCGTCCTGCGCCGCCAGCGCGTCGTACAGGCGCCTGGCCAGCACGGGGTCGAGCACCTGCCGTCCCACCAGCATGGCCGACACACCGAGGAAGGCGCCCTGCTCCGCATTGGCGACCGGCTCGGCCAGCGCCCAGGGAATCAGCGCCGCCGCCGAAGCCGACAGCAAGCCGGCCAGCACCATGCGGCGGCCGGGATTCAGAGGGCCGCGGCCCTCCTTGTTATGTGTAGCGTCCAATTGAAGCTCCCGTGAGTTCAGCAACCGTTCAGAAAGAATGCTTGAGACCGACCATCACCACCGTCTGGCCGCCGTTCGACGACGGCGTGCCGTTTTGCGAATCGCCCACCGAGGCGACGGCATCGGCGATGGCGCCGTTCTGGGCCAGGGTCTGGCCGCGCGCCAGCTGGCGCGCTTCGATCAGGTAGATGGCCGTGCGCTTCGACAGCGCATACGTCTGTTCGAACGACAGCTGGCGGTAGCGCGCGCGGTCGGCGATGCCGTTGGCGCGGCTGGCGAAGGTGTCGCTGTAGCCGGCGGCCAGGAACCACTGCGGCGTCAACTGGTAGCTGGAGATCAGGCCGGCCGTGTTGAAGATGGCCGTGTCGCGGAAGGTCGAGCGGCTGCCCGCCTGGTATTGCACATTGCTGGCATTGGCGCCCACCATCCACTTGCCCATGGTGTAGCGCGCGCTGGCGGCGACGAACGCTATGCTTTCCGCCGAGGCGTAGCCCCGGTTGATGGCCGAGATGCCGAAGCTGCCCGAAGCGTTGTCGCTCCAGCCGGCGCCATTTTCGCCATTTTTCAGTTTCAGGTAGCCGAGCGCGAATTCGGCCGGGGACGTGCTGTACTTGACGGCGGCGCTGAAGCTGCTGCCCACGGCATTGCCGTCGGCCGCTTCGCCGAAGCCGTATTGGGCGCTGGCCTGCAGGCCGCGCCAGGCAGGCATGCTGTAGGTGATGGAATTGCTGATGCGCACGGTCGTATCGAGGCCGTCGATATCGCCCGGATGGGCACCGGTGGCGCCCGTCAAGACGTTGCTCGACGCCAGGGAGCCCACCAGCAGATAGTACGGCGTGTACTGGCGGCCGGCCGTCACGGTGCCGTAGGCGGACGATTGCAAGCCCACGTAAGCCTGGCGGTTGAACAGGGAGCTGGCGGAACTTTGCGCGCCCGTATCGCTTTCAAAACCATTTTCCAGCAGGAACAGCGCCTTCAGGTCGCCGCCCAGGTCTTCCACGCCCTGGAAGCCGATCTTACTTGCGGACAAGCTGCCGCTGCGCATATAGGTATTCGATTTGCCGCCCTGGTTGCTCGCGTAGGCGGTGGCCGCATCGACCACGCCATAGATGCTGACATTGCTTTGGGCGCAAACGTTTGCGCCGATGAGCGTGGAGACGGCCAGCGCCGCAGCGCGCATGCAAGTATTGTTCATTATTTTTCCTGACTTTCCTGTTTTATTGTACGCCCGATAAGTATTGCCGCCGCATGGGCGACATACCGGCTGGGGCGCCGCGTTGCGGCCCCGTCCAGTGCGTGGGGCGTCCGCTTTTGTTCTTGATTTGGATCAAGTGACGCAAATTATACGCTTATTTACTCATATATAAGTGATTGACTGTAAGGCGTAGTCTTATAGCAAAACTTTCTTGTGTCTTATAGTAAAACCGGCTGGCGCGCGGGCGCACGCCCGGCAGGATGCGGAGGTACGCGGAACAGGCATGGAAAAGGCAGCGGCGGCGCGTGTGGGAAAACACGCGCCGGTGGGCAATCAGGCAGGCGGGAAAACGGGAAAGAACGCGGGAAAGAACGCGGGAAAGAACGCGGAAAGAACGGGAAGGTCAGCGCAGGATGGCGGGCGCCACCGGCAGGGTTTCGAGGGCAATGAAGGCTTCCAGGGTGCGGCGCATGTCTTCGAACACTTGCTTGCCATAGGCCGCTTCCAGGTGTTCATATTGCAAGTCGATCAGCTTGCCCATCTGCAGCAGCAGGCTGGCGCCCGCTTCCGACAGGTGCACCTTGCGGCGGCGCTGGTCGCCTTCGAACTTGCTGCGCCCGATCAAGCCGATTTCTTCCATGCGCGCCAAAATGCCGCTCATGCTGGGACTGGAAATCTGGCAGATGTCGCACAGCTCGCGCGGTTCCAGCGTGGGGCTTTCGTTCAGCGCGCGCATGATGCGCCACTGCTGCTCCGTGACGCCGAAGTGATTGAGGATGGGGCGGAAATGCTGGAGCAGGCTGTCGCGGGCCTTCAGCAGCAGTTGCGGCATGTTCGGATAACGGATCGGTAGCTGCAAGCGGAACTCCCTCGGTGGGCGGAAAAATTAGCGTAATTATACGGCCCGTCCAGGGCAAACGGCAGGCTGGCAACGATGTATTTTTCGCTACGCCCGCCCCTCCCCGCCATCCTCCCCTTGCCCCGCATGCGCGTGCACGGACCACAGCACGCCCGCCGTCAGCAAGAGCATGGCGGCCCATTCCAGCGGCCGCGGCATGCGCTGCGCGTAGACGAAGCCGTACAGCAGCGCGAACAGGGTCTCCGACAGGATCAGCTGGCCCGACAAGGTGACGGGCACCAGGCGCGACGCCAGGTTCCACAGGTAGTTGCCGATCACGGAAGCGCCCAGCGCCAGCAGCAGGCACACGAGCCAGAAATGGGCCCAGTCGCGCGCCGGTCCGCCATCGGGGCCGCCCGCCGGCTGCAGCGCCAGCGCCACGGCGCCCACCGCCAGGGCGATGACGCCGCTGGCCAGGCCATACAGCATGGCCCACTCCACGGCACTGAAATGCGCGTGGCGCTTGAGGAAGCGGGCATTGTCGAGCGCATACCAGGTCCAGCACGCGAGCGCGCAGATGGCGCACAGCACGCCGGCCAGCTTGTGCGCCAGGCCGGCGCCGCCCGCGCTACCGGCCTGGCTGAAGATATCGAGATTGATGCAGGCGATGCCCATGGCCACCACCAGCAGCGGCAGGGCCAGGCGGCGCAGAGGCAGCGCGCCGTGGTCCTTGTGGCCGAAAACCGTCACGCTCAAGGGCAGCAGGCCGATGATCAGCGAGGTGGGCGCCACGCCGGCCAGCTTGACGCCGTAGGCCAGCAGCAGGTAGTACACGACATTGCCGGCCAGCGCCTGGCGCAGCATGGCCAGCCAGTCGCCGCCCCGCAAACGACGCAGCAGGGGCAGGAAGCGCGGCAGCATCAGCCCCGCCGCCAGCGCGCCGTAGCAGATGTAGCGGCCCGCCATCAGCTCGACCGGTGAAAAATCGGGCAGCAAGACGGGCACAATGAAAACGGCGCCCCAGAAGGCGCCGGCCAGCAAACCCGATACGATCCCACGCCACATGCAGCCACACCCGCGTCTTCATTCAAAGGCGCCAGTATAGGGTATGCAGGACAGCGCGGCGCATCGCATCGTGCGATCGCTTCAGCCCCGGGCTTTTCTCTGCTCGGGAATGAAATGCTCGCGCACGGCCTTGGCCAGCAAGCCAGGCGGCAGCAAGCCCTGGCCCAGCAGGAAGTTGTTGAAGGCCAGGCGGTCGAATTTCTCGCCCAGCGCCAGCTCCGTTTCCGCGCGCAGCTGCAGGATGCGCGTATAGCCATAGAAATAGCTGCCCGCCTGGCCCGGCGAATTGAAGGTGTAGCGGTCCAGTTCCTGGCGCGCCATCGCTTTCGACAGCATCACTTCGTCCGTCAGGATGCGCCCTGCTTCCTCGCGCGTGACCTGGCCCAGGTTCAGCATCGGGTCGAGCATGGCGCGCGCCGCGCGCAGCATGCGGAACTGCAGCGCGATGAACTGGCCTTCGGCCGGCTCGTAGGGAATCATCTCCGCTTCCGCGTACAGGGCCCAGCCTTCCACGTTGACGCTGTTGAACGCATACAGGCTGCGCGCCTGCGACACGCCCCGCTCCACCATGGCGCTGAACTGCAGTTCGTGGCCGGGACGGCCCTCATGCGCGCTCAGGGTCCAGGCGGCGCCCGCGAAATTGAAATCGTCATACGCCTCGCCCTTGCCGCTGGCGGCCGGATTACTCACGGGCAGGACGAACTGGCCGTGCTCCCCCGTATTGCCGATCAGCGGAGGCGGACGCATATGCGGCGCCGGCTGGGCGGCCGATTCGGCGTCGGACGCCAGGCGCATGGTCATGGCGCGCGCCGGAATATCGACCACGCGCTGCTGGCGGATGCGTTCCTCGAGCAGCGTATTGACGCCCTTGTAGTGCGCCTCGAGCTGCTCGTCGGGGATGGAGTCCGCTTTCAGCGCGCGCAGCACCTGGCGGTAATCACTGCCGTCGACACCCTTGAGCGACATTTTCGCCGCCACCACGGGCGCCAGCGCCTGCATGGCGGCGCGCGTTTCCAGGTAAGCCACCTGCGCCCGTTCGACCAGCGCGCGCGGCTCGATATCGATGCCCACCTGTTTCAGGCGGAACGCATACAGTTCCGGCGCCATGCGAAAATCCGCGCGCGACAGGGGCAGCACCACCTGTTTTTCCCATGCCGCATACTCGTTCAGCTGCTGCTCCATGGCCGCCAGCGCTGCGTCGGCGCCCGCGATCTGCATGTCGGCAAACAGCTTGCGGATGCCGGCGATATACGTCGGCACGTTCTCCAGCGACTGCTCCACCTGCAGGCGCACGGGTCCGGCCAGGCCGGGCTTGCCGATTTTTTCCGTGAAGCGGGCCTTGGCCTGCTGCGTGATCGGCGTGCTGCCCGGGAACTGGCCCACATAGCGCTGCAGGCGCTCCAGCGCCTTGGCGCGGCGCGCGGCCGGACGCTGTTCCTGCAGCAGGCTTTGCATGCTGCCAAAGACCATCTGCGGCACGTCGACCCACGGCAAGGCGTATTTGGCTTCCAGCCGGGCGCCGCTGATTTCCTGGTCGACGGCGTTCGTCAGAATTTGCAGATCCTGGCGGATACGTTCATCTTTTTCCGCCGCCAGCTTTTGCTGCAATTGCGCGCGCGCCTTCTGCATGGCCGCCACATGGCGCTCGGTGATGTTCGGCCCCAGGTCGGCGGCCAGGCCGTCGTACTGCGCCAGTCCCGTATCGGAGGCGTCTTCGGGCGAGAACTGCGCCTGTGCCGCCAGCACGATGGCCGCATTGCGGTTGCTGGCCTCGACCCAGGCCGATGGGGAGGCGGCAGCTGCCGCAACTGCGGGGGCGACGGCCATCGCCGGCATGGCAAACGCGGTGGAGAGCAAGGCGGCCAGCACAGTCTGATGCAATTTCGGGATGACGGACATCGGGGATTTCCTTCAAAGGTGAGCGATGGGCGAAGCGGCGAGTATCGGCCAGGCCCGGGCGGCTGTCAATTCAGGCCGTTCAGCGCGGGCAGGTTCCACGGCGTGACGATCTGGATGGCGGACAGCGAGACAGGCTGCGCCAGGGCCGGCAGCGCGCCCTGCGCCCGCAGGATTTCCTGGCAGGCGCGGCGCATGTCCTGGCCCAGGTCGTGGTGCAGCACGGCGTGGATGGCGCCCGAACGGAGCAGCGCCAGGTTGTCCGCATCGAGGTCATGGCCGATGAAGGCCTGGCAGGGCCGGCCCGCTTTGGCGAACGCCTGCACGATGGCGGCATTGCCGCCGCCGATGGAATACACTGCGGCGATATCCGGATGCGCGGCCAGCGCTTGCCGCACCAGCGCGCCCGTGGCGCCGTCGATGCCGTGGCCTTCGCTCACTTCGACGATGGATAAATGCCGGTGCCGTTCGCGCAGCGCGCGGCGAAAACCGATCTCGCGCTCTTCCTCGCCGTGGAAACGGTTGCTGCTCAGGGTCACCAGCACTTGCCGTTTCTTTCGCGCGCCGCCCAGCCACTGCCCGATCAGGTAGGCGGCCGTCTCGCCCGCCGCCCGGTTATCCATGCCCACATAGCTGCGGCGCGCGGACGCGGGCAAGTCCGTCACCAGGGTCACCACGGGGATGCCGGCCGCCGCCAGCCTGGCGACGGCGTCGGCCACGGGCGGCACGTCCGGCGCCTTGAGCAGCACGCCGTGGCTGCCGTTCTTGCGGATGCGTTCCAGCAGGTCGACGATGCCGTCCACCTCCAGGGTTTCATGCAGGTGAAAGCGCGAACGCAGCACGGCCGGATGCAGGGACGGCAGCTCCGCCTCCAGCGCGGCGCGCACGGCATCGGTAAAACGGCGCGGCGCCACCATCAGCACGTCGAGCATGAATTTTCTGCCGGCCAAACCCACCTGCGTGCTTTGCCGCGCCAGCTCGTCGAGCGCCTGCATCACGCGGCGCACCGTATTGGCGTGCACGCCGCCGCGCTGCCTGATCACGCGGTCGACCGTGGCCACGCTGACGCCGGCCTGCAGCGCCACGACCTTGACCGGGAAAGGATGCGTCACGTGCCCTCCAACTCGAATTGATGGTTTTTTGATGGATTTTCTGATCAAAAATGCGGATTTTCATCCCTATACTGATTCTACAACTTAAATAATCAGGAGACTCCGCATGCACACCACCAACGCCGGCGCCGCGCCGCCCGCCCCGTATTGGCTGACGCCGGAAAGCTGCGACCTGCAGGACTTCATCGGCAGCGTCAGCCGCCGCACGGCGCTGGCCGACTATCCGCACGCCGCCGCGGTGCAGGAAAATATCCTCGTCTACGACTGCGATGCCGTGCGCGAACTGGCCGCCAATCCGGCCTCGCTATACGCGCTGCAGGCCGAATGGGGCCAGGCGCTGATGGACGGTCCCGGCGTCATCGTGCTCAAACGGGCCGTCACCGACATGGAAACGCTGGAACAGGCGAATCGCGTGTTCCGCGAGCTGATCGCCGGGCAGCATGCCAGCGGCCAGGCGGCAGGCGACCATTTCGCCAGGCCGGGCGCGAATGACCGCATCTGGAACGCCCAGCAAAAGCTTTGCCTGCGCGCGCCCGAAACGTTCGCGCGCTATTACGCCAACCCCGTCTTCGCCTGGATATCGCAGGCCTGGCTGGGGCCTGCCTACCAGATGACGGCGCAAGTGAACGTCGTCAATCCCGGCGGGGCCGCCCAGGCGCCGCACCGCGACTATCACCTGGGCTTCCAGAGCGCCGCCGCCTGCGCCGCCTATCCCGCGCCCGTGCACCAGATGTCGGCCCTCCTGACCTTGCAGGGCGCCGTCGCCCATTGCGACATGCCGCTCGAATCCGGCCCTACCCTGTACCTGCCCTGGTCGCAGCGCTACCGGGCCGGTTTTCTCGCCTGGCAGCAGCGGCCGTTCCGCGACTATTTCGCCCGGCATTGCGTGCAGCTGCCGCTGTCGCAAGGCGACGCCGTGTTCTTCAATCCCGCCCTGTTCCATGCGGCCGGACATAACCGCTCGCCCGACATCCGCCGCATGGCCAATCTGCTGCAGGTGTCGTCGCCGTTCGGGCGCGCCATGGAAGCGCTGGACCGCCGCGCCATGAGCGCCGCGCTATACCCGGCCTTGCAGGCGCTGCGCGCGCAGGGCGCGCTGGATGACGCCGGCGCCGGCCACGCGATTGCCGCCTGCGCCGAAGGCTATGCCTTTCCCAGCAACCTGGACCGCGACCAGCCCATCGACGGCATGGCGCCGCCCACGCAGCAGCAGCTCATGCGCGAAGCGCTGGCGCAAGACTGGCCAGCAGCCCGCTTCCTCGACGCCCTGGACAGCCATGCCTGGCGCCAGCAAGCCTGAATCCCCTACGCGCCACCTCGGAGACGCCCTATGCAAGACATCAACATCGGCCTGATCGGCGCCGGCTACATGGGCAAAGCCCACACCATCGCCTATAAATCCGTGCGCAGCATCTTTCCCACTGCCCGCAACCCCGTCTGCGCATGCATCGCCACCAGCAGCGAAGAAGGCGCGGCCCGCAGCGCGCGGGAACTGGGCTGGAACAGCTCCACGGGCGACTGGCGCGCGCTGGTCAATGACCCCGCCATCGACGCCATCGTCGTCGCCACGCCGCCCGCCACGCACAAGGACATCGTGCTGGCGGCGCTGGCCCTGGGCAAGCCCGTGTTCTGCGAAAAGCCGCTGGGATTTTCCGCCGCCGAATCGCTGCAGCTGGCGCAGGCGGCGGAAGACGCGGGCGTGGCCAACATGGTCGGCTACAACTACATCCGCACGCCGGCCAGCCAGCTGGCGCGCCAGATCATTGCGTCCGGAGAAATCGGCGACATCATCCACGTCGCCGCCGAGCATGTGGAAGACTACCTGCACGATCCGCGCGCGCCCGCCTCGTGGCGCACGCGGGAGGCCACGGCAACGCGTGCCGGCGCGCTGGCCGACGTGGGTTCGCACCTGCTCAACCTGGCCCTGCGCCTGGGCGGCCCCGTCGACGCGCTGGTGGCCGACATGAATACCGTGCATGCGCGGCGCGACGGCCCGCACGGCATGGAAGCGGTGGACAACGACGACCAGGGGAATGTGCTGCTGCGCTTTGCCAGCGGCGCGCTGGGCGCGCTGACCTTCAGCCGCGTGGCGGCCGGGCGCAAGATGGGCTATACCTACCGCATCACGGGAACGAAAGGCGCGCTTGCGTTTGATCAGGAAAACCAGAACGAGCTGTGGCTGTACGACGCCAGCCGCCCCGCGCAGCGCCAGGGTTTCCAGCGCCTGCTGATGGGCCCCGCCCACCCCGACTACCTGGCATTCAGCCAGGGAACCGGGCACGGCACGGGCTACAACGAGCAGATCGTCATCGAGGCGCGCGATTTTCTGCAGGCGATCGCCGGCGGCCAGCCAGTCTGGCCCACCTTCCGCGACGGCTACGAGGTGGACCGGCTGGTCGACGCCGCGCTGCGCTCCGTGCAGGAGCGCAGCTGGATTACCATGCGCTGACAGCAGGAGCGTTGTCAGTACCCCAGGCCGTAACCGAACTTGTACAGCGGATGGGCCGTGTCATACGGCACGTCCGATTTCTGCACCTGCACTTCAGCCATCGACGATGGCAGCTCGAACGGCAGCTTGCCTTGCGGCTTGGCCTTGCCCGTCAGGACATCGAACAGCGCGCCGTCGCTCACGCCGAAGTTGGCGAGTATGGCGCTGGCCTTGTCCTGCACGTTGCCGAGGATGGCCGGGCGGTCCAGGTACACCGTCACCACCGTCTTCGGCGCATATTTGGCCGCGTTCTTGATGGCCTCGTAGTCGGCGTCGCCATCGACATAGTTCAGGCGCCCTTCATGCTGCATGCTGCCGAAGATGTAGTTCGGGTGCAGGATTTCATACGGCGCGGCCACGCGCAGCAGGGCCACATCCGCTTCCTGCGGCGTGGCGACCACCGTGTAGCCATACTGCTTCGCCACGGCCGCGTCGATGCCGTACAGGTAAACCTTCTTGACGGTGGCCGCCAGCGGCAAGGTCTTGTCCTTGTTTTCCAGCAGAACCAGCGAGCGGCGCTGGGCTTCCAGGCCCGCCTCGATGAAGTCCGCCTTGCCCACCGTGGTGGCCGCCTTGGCAGCATCGACAAACGGGTGCTCGAACAGGCCCTGCTTGAATTTCTGCACCAGGATGCGCCGCGCCGACGCGTTGATGCGCGCTTCCGTCAACTGACCCCGCTGCACGGCTTGCGTCAGATACGGCGCTTCCGTCACGCCGCCAAACTGGTCCATCCCCGCCGTGACGGCTTTCACATAGCGCTCGGCCTTGGTGGCGTCTTCCATGCCCCACGGCGTGCCGAAGCCGATGAACGACGGCGCCACGCCAGGCGGCGTGCCGTTGCGGCAGTTGGCGTCGCAGTCGGAAGTGATGCCCCAGTCGGACAGGATCACGCCTTCGAAGCCGTATTTGCCGCGCAGCAGATCCGTCAGCATGGTCTTGCTGAAACCGGCCGCCACCTGCTCCAGGGTGATGCCGTCGATAGTGATATTGCCGTCCGGCAGCGCATAGGTGGGCATGACGGAGGCCGCCTTGGCCGTGAAGGCGCCCTCGAACGGCTTGACGTGGTAGGCAAAGTTATTGCCCGGGTAAGTCATGTAGCGGCCATAGTAGTTATGGCCGTCGAAGCCCTCTTTCGTGGCGCCGTAGCCGACCCAGTGCTTGACGACAGCCACCACGCTGCCGTCATGCAGGCCCGTATTGCCATCCTGAAAGCCCTCGATATAGTGCTGCACCATGCGCTTGGCCAGGTCCGCATCTTCGCCAAACGTGCCGTTGATGCGCGACCAGCGCGGCTCCGTGGCCAGGTCCGCCTGCGGCGACAGCGCTTGCGTGATGCCGACGGCCAGGTATTCCTGGCGCGCGATGTCGCCGAAGCGGCGCACCAGCGCATCGTCGCCGATGGCGGCCAGGCCCAGGGTTTCCGGCCACTGCGAAAAACCCTTGGTACCGGCGCTGGCGCCCACCGTGTACTGGAAATGGTGGCGCGGGTCCGTGCTGATGGACACGGGAATGCCGTGGCGCGAGGTTTCGCTCAGCGCCTGCAGCTTGTTGTACTGGTCCGCCATATTCGCCGTGTCGCCCGCCATGCGGGTAATGAAGGTGTTGACGTACTGCTTGACGACCAGGTCCTGCAGCGCCGCCAGGTCATACGCGCCGCCCAGGCCGATGCCGGAAGGATCGGACACGGTGGGCGCCGTGCCATGCATCATCAAGCCGGCCTTTTCATCAAGGCTCATGCGCGACAGCAGGTCGTCGGCCCGCGCCTCGGCCGGCAGGCGCCAGTCTTCGTACGGATCGACCTTGCCGTTGCGGTTCATGTCCTTGAAGGTATAGCCGTCGGACTTGAGCTGGGCGTAGGTGGTGGCGCCGAACACGGGCTGCGTGTAGCCCTCGCTGCCGGTGTCGTTGCCGCAGGCGGCCAGGGCAAGCGTGGCGACGCAGCCGGCGACCACGCGGGCCATCGGTTTCAAAGTGCAATTCATCATTATCTCCAAGACTGTTTTTGTAGGTATCAAGGCGCGGCGGCAAGGCCGGCCGAAAACAATATAGCGTGAGAATGCGTGAGTTTCTTGACCGCGCAGCACGCGTTTTATACCCGCGAAAACAATTTTTGGTTAGGCGGCACGACAACCAACAATTTCCTACAAAGTGCTAATATTTGTGAAAAATTACTACAACAAGCAGGAGACACCCTTGCACAAACCCGACACGCGCACGGTTTCGAACCGGATTGCGCAGCAATGCGCACGCGCCTTGCAGGCCGATGGCCACGACCCCGCCGACTTCTTCCGGCAGACCGGCATCACGCCAGCGCAGCTGGACGAACCGGGCGGCCGCATCAACGCCGAGCGGCACCGCCGCATGACGGCCTACGCCCAGCAGCTGCCGCAGCACCGGGCCATTCTCGACATCGACGTGACGCACTGGTTCGCCCATTTTTCCGGCATCGCCCACGTCTGCTTCAACCGCCCCACCCTGCGCAGCGCGCTGCACGAACTGCTGCATTTGCGGGGATTGATCGGCGAATTCGATTTCATGCTGATGAGCGAAAACGGCACGCGCATCGAGATCGAATACCTGTCCGAATTCTGCCCCGCGGGCGGCGCCATGCAGGCGCTGGCCAATTTCCGCATGCTGTCGCTGGTGGCGCGCGCCTACGACGATGGCGCGGCCACCGCCTTCCATGCCGGCTTCCAGGGCAAGGCGCCGTGGTTCGCGCCCGCCATTGCCGAGTGCTTCGGCGCCGCCGCCACCTTTGCCCAGGGACGCAACACGCTGACGTTTGACGCACCGGCGCTGGACCGGCCCTTTGCCCAGTTCAACGCCATGCTGGCGCCGCACGCGCTGCGCCACGCGCAGGGGCAATTGCAGCAGCTGCAGGGGGCGCAGCTGTTTTCGGCCCGCGTCGAGCAAGCCATCATCGATTTATTGAGCCGGCAGGCGGACGCCGACGGCGCCGCGCTGCTGCCGGCCCTGTGCGACGGCCTGGCGATGAACCGCTGGACCTTGCAGCGCCAGCTGCAGCAGGAGCAGACCTCGTTCCGCGCGCTGGAACTGCGCGCCAAGAGCCGCGAATCGCGCCGGCTGCTGCGCGAAACGAGCATGAGCGTGGCGGAAATCGGCGACCGCCTGGGTTTTTCCTCGCAAAGCGCGTTCACCCGCTTCTTCAAGACCCAGTTCGAACTGCCGCCGGCGCGCTACCGGCACGACGTGCAGGGCAGTTCATCGGAATACGTTCAGACACAGGCCCTGCCATGACGATGATCGAAGCGCTGGCTGCGCCGATCGATGGCACGGCATTGCCAGTTGCGCAACTTTTCCCCATACTTCCACGCCCGACTATTCATCACCTTCGAACATGAGCATCAGCCTGCGCGCCGTCACCGCCGACAATTTTGACGTCATCAGCGAATTGCCCCTGCTGCCACAGCAACGCGATTATCTGGCCAGCAACGACTACTCCATCGCGCAGGCCAGCTTTTACCCCGCCACCATGCATACGCGCGCCGTATATTGCGATGAAGAGGTGATCGGTTTCCTGATGTTCGTCTCGCCGGACGATGAAGACCCGTCCGGCCACTACCGGATCTGGCGTTTCATGGTCGACCACCGGCGCCAGGGACAAGGCCATGGCAGGGCCGCCCTCGGCCTGGCGCTGGCGGAAATCCGCGCCCGGCCGGATGCGCGCAGCATCGAGATTTGCTACAAGCCCGGCAATACCAACGCGCAGCGATTCTATGCCAGCATGGGTTTCGTGGAAACAGGCATGGATGCCGATGGCTGTGACATGCTGACCGTCATCGACATAGCTTAATCGTCCGCGGGGAGCTGCTTCCCTGCCTTGGCATCGAACGCCAGCCGCGCCGCGTCGATGGCGTCGCGGTGGCCATGGGCCCAGGCGCCCAGCGCGCTGATGGGGACCAGGAGCGAGCGGCCCAGGTCCGTCAACGCGTAGTCGACGCGCGGCGGCACGGTGGGAAACACGGTGCGCGTCACGAGGCCGTCGCGTTCCAGCCCGCGCAGGGTCAGGGTCAGCATGCGCTGGGAGATGCCGCCGATCAGGCGGCGCATCTCGTTGAAGCGCTTGGTGCCATTGCCCAGCAGGATCACCACCATCACGCTCCATTTGTCGCCCACGCGCGTGAGGATGTCCGTGATGGGGCGGCAGGAATCGGCCACGCCCGCATGGCCGCCCTCGTCGCGCATGCGCCGCTCCAGCTCTGCCCCTTGCGCGGCGGCATCGCCAATAGTCACATCCGTGTGCCCCAGTGTGGAAAAAGTGCCTTCTTGTGCGTTCATTTGATAGTCACTATATTTAACTCGGTTACAAAAAAATACCACCCGATCATACCCCCCAAGAAGGCCCCCATGAACATCCTGCACATCGATTCCAGCATCCTCGGCGAGCATTCCATCAGCCGCCAGCTGTCCGCCGCCATCGTGGCCCGCCTGCAGGCGGCCGCGCCCGGCGCCGCCGTCCACTACCGCGACCTGGCGGCCCGGCCGCTGCCGCAATTCACGGCGGCTCCCAGCGCCAGCGACGGCGCGGCGCTGGCCGGCGCCCTGGAGCAGGTGCTGGCGGCCGACGTCATCGTCGTCGGCGCCCCCATGTACAACTTCGCCCTCCCCAGCCAGCTCAAATCGTGGCTGGACGCGCTGGCCGTGCCGGGCAAGACTTTCCAGTACGGCGCCAACGGCCCGGAAGGCTTGCTGGGCAGCAAGCGCGTGATCATCGCCTCGACGCGCGGCGGCTATTACGGCGCCGACACGCCGATGGCCAGCCTGGAGCACCAGGAAAGCCATCTGCGCGCCTTCCTCGGCTTCCTCGGCGTCACGCAAATCGACATCGTGCGCGCCGAAGGCGTCAAGGTCAGCGACGCCGCCAGGGCGCAGGCGTTGACGGCCGCGTTCGAGCAGATCGGGGCGCTGCAAGCCGCGTAGGGAGCGGCGGATTTTCTGGCTGCGGCGCAAACTGTTTCGGCGCAGCCAGACTGTGGGTGGCCGGCATGAAAGTCCAGGATGCGCTAAGCTGCATCCGCCCCATCACTACACAAGGACCACCATGACCCTGACCGTCGTCGCCACCATCGATGCCCAAGCCGACCATATCGACGCCGTGCGCGCCGCCCTGGCAGCCGTCGTGCCGCCCAGCCGCGCCGAAAGCGGCTGCCTGCGCTACGAGCTGCACCTCGACAACAAGATTCCCACCCGTTTCATCATGCTGGAAGAATGGACCGGCGAGGCGGCCCTGAGGGCACATGAAGCGACGCCCCATTTCCTGGCCCTGGTGGCCGCCACGGACGGCAAGGTCATCAAGATCGACGTGGCGGAGTTGAGCAAGCTGAAGTAACAGCCGGCGGCCCGTTCAAGCGCGCGGCCATCTTGGCAAGTTGCCATCTATAATGTGGCAACTTTTCTTTATGGCCATCATGACACCCTTTTTCCCGATACGCGGCGCCGCCGCGGCAGCCGCCCTTGCCCTGTGCACCGGCGCCTTTGCGCAAGCGCCCATGCCCAAGCTCGTGGGCGAATACAACCTGCTCTCGTCGACGACCGTGCCGCCCAGCAACTGGGGTTATTCCAAGGCCCGTGTTTCCATCAAGCAGCTCGATGATCATCATTTGCTGATCCTGCTTGCCTGCGAGTGGAGACGCGAGCCGAAGGCCGTCTGCGGCGACTATTTCTATGCCCAGTGGCGCGACGACGGCCTGTACCTGCAGGACATGAACACGTTTGCCATGCGCCTGTACTTCGATCCCGCCTCGCGCAAGCTCACCATCATCTCGCGCGGCGCCGACGCCAGGCAAAGCGTGCGGCACGAGGTGTTCGGCACGACGACCGCCCCGCTCACGGACCCCGCCCTGGTGCGGCGCATGAAGCGCGAGCAATCGAACGCCGACAGCAAGGAAAACCGCCGCGTGTTCGGCCCCTACACGAAGTGGGATTACCAGGAAAACCGCATCGAATTCCAGCGCCAGGACGTGACGACGCCGTGATGCCGGGCCGTATCCAGCCCATGCGCCGCCAGCTGCTGCGCCTCGCCGGCGCCCTGCTGTGCCCACCCGTGCTGGCGCGCGCAGCTGGCGGCGGCCTGACCCGCGCCGTGCGCCAGCGCATCGTGGCCACCCTCGACGCGCCCCTGCCGAAAATCCTCAATGTGCACCACCTGGCGCTGATACACGGCGTTTCAACATCGGCTGGACGCCCGTGGAAAGCGGCGCGCCCATGCTCAATCCTGCCTACCCGCTGGGCACGGGCGACACCCTGCAACTGGCCATGCAGGCCATCGCTGGCGCGGATGCGGCGCTGGCCGCGCAGCGCCTGATGGAAGCGGCGCAGCTGCTGCCCCGCTTCGTGCAGATGGCCGATCTGAAGCCGGGCAGCTATACCCACGGCAAGACGCCGTTCGTCCTGACGGCACAGCATCTGATGCTGCTGCGCCAGCAGTCGTGGCTGACGGTGGAAATGCTGGGCATGGGCAGTGCCGAGGATTACCTGGCCGAAGGCTATTGGCCCACCCCGTCCGTGGACGGCAAGCGGCCGTACGGCAACTTCACGAATTACCCGGTAGAAATGGCGCAAGCGCTGGGCCTGCCCGTGCGCCGCCAGGCGGATGGCAGCCTGGCCGTCACGCCAGCACTGGAAGCGGAACTGCAAGCGCTGCACCAGCAGACCATGCCCGCGCTGCAAGTGTTCGTGCGGCAGGCGGGGTTGAGGCGCAATACGCCCTAAATCCGAGACTGGAACGGGCGGCGGCACGGCTTACTGGCCGCACGCATCGAGTCCCCTGTTCAAGAAGCTCAACACGCTATCGGCCCTTTTGATCAGGCGGGCCATTTCAATCCAGCTGACCACCGCGCCGCCGGATTTTTTTTGTCGATGGTGCCGGCTTTCCACGTTAGCGCTATTGGTTACAGGTACTTCGCAAAGCACGAGGCCCGATGGCACCCCGCCTCTTCCCAGGTTCAGCCACTCACCACCAAATTGCCTCCCGGCATCTGCATCAAATGCCAGGGGGGCCGCATGCAGGGAAACGTAATATCCCGCTGGAAATTTACACTTCAAACGCTTGCTTTCAGCATAAGGCAAGGCCACGTTCAGGGACGCAAAGAGGTCTCTGGCCTGGCGCTCGCTTCGATGTTCCAGGAACACCAGGTACTTGAGACCCGCTTGGAGAGGAGAAGTCTCCACAGGCAGGAAAAACTGCACATCACCGTCCTGGCTGCCCTTCAATGCCTGCACGACTTTTGCCCGGTAGACAATGCCACAGGGTTTCCCATCCGTAGCATCCTCGTGCGGCACCACCGTCGCGGACACGACCGTCACCCGCGCCACCAGGGAAGAGCTCTCGACGACTTGAGCTAGCTCAATATAGCCCGTTGGCGAACCGACCTGGATCAATTCTTCCGCAGAGGAATCAAGCGCGCAACACAGCATCAACGGCAGCAGTTTTTTAAGCATGGAATGCTCCCTTGGGTCCTTTTAACCCTGCGGCACGGGCACGGGCACGGGCGCCGGCTGCGGCACTGGCGCAGGAACCGGTTCCGGCACTGCCTTGCCATGCGCTTCCTGCCCATCGGCCGCTTCGGCCGGCATGGCCAGCGGCGCCGGTGGCACGCCTTCCTGCAACAGATCGCCCGGTTCTTCCACCGGCTCATCCTGCGGCTCTTCGACGGGTTCCACGTGGCGCAGCGGTGGCGGCGGCTTGCCGCCGGGGAAGATGGCGTCGCGCGACAGCTTGCCCGTGTCCAGCGCAGTCTTGAAGAAGTCGCCCACCACCAGCACGGCGTTGTGGCCGCCCTGGCCCCAGTAATTGCTGCGCATGGTGACGCGCGCGTCATTGAAGCCGACCCAGGCGCCGCCCACCAGTTCCGGGTGCATCAGGATGAACCAGCCGTCCGCATTGTTTTGCGTGGTGCCGCTCTTGCCGGCCACGTCGGAGCGGATGCCGAAGCGGCTGCGGATGGCCGTGCCCGTACCGCGGTCGATCACGCCCCGCATCATGTCCGTCAGGGTGGCCGCCGACGCTGCCTGCATGGCCCTCTTGGGCTTGTCGTCGCCGAAACGGGCGATGGTCTTGCCTTCGCGGTCAGTGATGTGCGTGACGACGAAGGGCAGGCGCGCCTCGCCCTGGGCCGCGATGCTGGCGTAGGCGTTGACCATTTCCAGCAGGGTGACGGGACTGGTGCCCAGCGCCAGCGACGGCACTTTCTCCAGTTTGCTGTCGCGGATGCCCAGCGCCCGCGCCAGCTTGATGATCGGCGGCAAGCCGACATCCTGCATCACCTGCGCCGTGATCGTGTTTTTCGAGTACACGAGGCCGTCGCGCATGGTCATGTCGCGCCCCGTCGTGCCGCTCATGTCCGTCGGGCGCCATATCGTGCCGTCGGACGCCTTGATATCCATCACGGCATCGCGGTACACGTGGTCGGGGCTGAGCCCCTTTTCCAGCGCCGCGCCATACACGATGGGCTTGAAGGTGGAGCCGGGCTGGCGCGCCGCCTGCGAGACGTGGTCGAATTGTTCGCGCGCAAAGTCGCGGCTGCCCACCCAGGCGCGCACGGCGCCCGTGGCCGGGTCCATGGCGGCAAAGCCCGCTTCCAGCCGCGTCTTCGACTTGCGCAGGGCGGCCATGAAGGCGCGGTCGCCCTTCAGCTGCGCCAGCGCCGCCTCGGGCGTGCTGCCGGCGGCCGTCAGCTTGCGGTAGTCGCCCGACTCGCGCACGAAGGCGTCCAGCAGGGCCGGATGCGATTTCCAGAAATAATCGAAGGCCACGCTGCCCGCCTGCATGCCCGCATACATGCCCGTCGAGGTGGACGACGGCACGCCTGCGCGGCTCCATTCCACGTCGGCGATGGCCTGCAAGGCATTCGCCTGGCGCTCGACGGCGCGCTCGGCCGCCTGCTGCAAATCGTAGTCGAGCGTGGTGTGCACCACCAGCGCGTCCAGTTCCAGGTTGTAGTCGTTCTCGTCGGCCCAGTCGATCAGCCATTTGCGCACATAGGCCGTGAAATGGCTGTCCGACTGCGCCCGCTCGCTCTGGCGCTCGAAATGCAGGCGCAGCGGACGCTTGATCAGCTGCCTGTAGCGCGCTTCGTCGATGACGTCATGCTTGCGCATCTGGCCCAGCACCACATTGCGGCGCTGCAAAGAGCGTTCGGGATTGCCGACCGGATTGTAGTAATTCGTGCCCTTGAGCATGCCGACCAGGGTGGCGCTTTCCAGGATATCGAGGCGCGAGGCGGGCTTGTCGAAATAGGTGCGGGCCGCCATTTCGATGCCGTAGGTGTTGTACAGGAACGGCACCGTGTTCAGATACGCTTCCAGGATTTCCGTCTTGCTGTAGGTGGCCTCGATCTTCAGGGCCGTGATCAGCTCCTTCAGCTTGCGGTTCAGGCTGCGCGAGCGGCCGATTTCCTCGGGGAACATATTGCGCGCCAGCTGCTGCGTGATGGTGGAACCGCCCTGCGGGTTGCCGCCCGCCGTATGCACGATGGCGCCCGCCGTGCGGGTGAAATCGACGCCGTGGTGTTCGTAGAAGCGGTGGTCTTCCGTCGAGATCAGGGCGCTGATCACGTTCGGCGAAATCTGCTGCAGCGTCACGCGCTCCTGCAAGCCCTGGTCGAAACGGGCCAGTTCCTTGCCGTCCGCGCTGACCATGATGCTGGGCGCGGCCGCGCGCGCCTGGCGCAAGTCGTGGATGCTGGGCGTCAGGGGGATCAGCAGCAGCATGTACAGGATCAGCAGCGCCAGCAGGGCCAGAAACGACCACAGGCCCAGCACCAGCGCGCGCCGCACGGGCGGCAAGGTCATCAAATGCGCATGGCCGCGCCGGTACAGCGCCACCGCCCTCACCCACGCCAGGCCCGCCACGCGCAATGCCTGCGCGCGCGCCCATGTCCATGCCTGCCGTGCTTTTTCCTGAAACTGCTCCATGCCTGATGCCATGCTTGTAACCTTGTCTGATGCCGGATGATCCGTTTCAGCAAGTATATAGGGCGGGCAACAAAGCGGGCTGGAATTTACGGCAGGCAAGCATCCAGGCGGGCCAGGGGGACGCCCACGTACGCGCCCACGCAGCGCTCATCGCGCGTGTGGAAAGCGTCGGCCACTTGCAGCCAGCCGCAGTCGCAGACGACGGGGTCGACCTGCACCACGACGCCCAGCGCCAGGTAGCGCCAGCCATCGAGGCGCAACACGCCTTTTTCCCGGCCGGGATTGGCCTTGAACATCGCGTCCCAATCGTCCAGCTCGCTGGCTTGCGGCCACAGTGCGAGCCGCACTTGCGTGCCGGCGGCCAGTTGCCCGCCGCCGAACTCGTCCATCACGTGCAGGCGCTGGCCGTCCACCTCGATGACGGCTTCCAGGTAGTCGCCCTCGGTCGCGATGAAGGTGGCCGTGACGACCGAGTGCGTCACTTCTGCGCCTGCTCCAGCAGGGCCGGCAATTCCTTCAGCATGGCGTCGCGCGTGCGCAAGCCCGCCGACTGCTGGCCCTTCTGTTCGTCCTGCACCAGGCGCGCGAAGACGATCGACTTTTCCCCCTTGCTGGCCCAGCCCACGAACCAGCCATAGCCATGCGCTTCGTCAAAGCTGCCGTCCGCCTTGCGCGGGAAGGCCGCGCCCGTCTTGCCATGCACTTGCCAGCCGCCGACATCGGCCAGGCGCGTCAGACGCTGCGTTTCCTGCATCGCCTGTTTCGTCACGGGCAGCTGGTAATTGACCAGCTTGCGCAAAAAGCCCAGCTGTTCCAGCGGCGATATCTTCAGCGAAGAACTGATCCACGAGCGCTCCAGGCTATTGTCCTTGCCCTTGTCGCCCGACACATCGGCGTTGCCGTAGCCGAGCGCCCGCGTGTACTTCTGGAAGCGCTCGGCGCCCAGCGCCTGCGTGATCTGCTGCGAGTACCAGACGACGGAATACTGCATCCAGCGCGACGGGTCCGTATCCTGGCGCCACGCTTCGCCGCCCCAGTCCACATAACCCTGGCGGTAGGGCAAGAGAGGCTTGTGCTCATCCTTGAGGAAGCCCGCGTCGTAGCCCATCAGGCTGAGCGCGATCTTGAACGTGGATGCGGGAGTGACGCGGTCGATGCAATTACCCTCTTGCAGCAGGACGGCGCCCGTTTTGGCGTCGGCCATGGCGGTGCAGATGGTGGCAGCCTGGACATGCGAGGCGGCCAGCGTGGCGCCCGCCAAGCCGGCGAGGAACTGGAAGAATGCGCGATATTTCATGGGCCTCCGGGGTTGGGGGAGAGTAGGACAAAGCGAAATTGTACCGGGCGGCGCGGCGCGATGCCAGCGCTGATACGCGCCCGCCGCAGGCTAGCGCCCTGCCGGCCCGCCCGGCGGGCGCTCCCGCTTCAAATGCTCCTCTTCCAGCTCGTCCAGTCCCAGCTTTTCCTCGTCGATCAGCGCATGTTCGCGCCGTTCGCGCTCCAGCTCCTCTTCCACGCTGCCTTCGCCCGGCTCGTGCGCGATTTTCTCCGGCATGCTGTCGTCCTCCACCCTGGTTGACCGAAAAGTTCAGGCAAGCTTGCCCGCCTGCGCCACGGCATCGTGCGGATGCAAGCTTTCCATATGCCGCACGGTAACACACGCCTGCCCATAATGCGGCCCAAGCGGCGCCAGCGCCGCCTGCACGCGGCGGGCCGCGTCTTCCACGTACATCAGGTTAGCACCATTCAAGCGCGCGAACGCCTGTTCGTCGGCCCGTTTCACGGCCGTCTGCAGCGGCGTCGCCAGCGCGGCCTCGACCAGGTCGATCAGGGGAAACAGGTCCAGCTCCGCCTGCTCCGTCAATGGCACGGTGACCGTCGCCGTGCTGCGCTGGCTGTGCGGCGTGGCCAGGCTCGCATGCTCCTGCAGCCACTGGCGGGCGGCGCCGCCGTCGATGGGGCCAGTGCCGAACTGCGCCGCAAAGGCGTCGGCCAGCAGCTGCCGCGCCAGCGCCGCCGAGCACGGACAGGTCGACGAATAGCCGACCTCCACCGTCAGCGACAGGGCGAACCCCTGCGGCGAGCAGCTGGCCTGCAGACGCACGGGATACGATTTCCAGCCGGCCAGCCCTGGCGTCAACAGGGCCGGCTGGCGCCGCAGCAGGGGAAAGGCCAGCGCCAGGCGCGCCTGCGTGCTGCCGCAATCGGCGTGGCTGTCCACCATGCGCCGCAGCACGGCAGCCAGCGCGCCCGCATCGAGCGGCTGGGCGGCGGCAAATGCATCGAGCAGCAAATACAGGCGCGACATGTGGATGCCCTTGACGTGCGGGTCGGGCAAATCGACCTGCACGTCGGCCCAGGCATGCACTTGCTGGGCCTGCCCGCCCTCTTCCAGCCACAGCGGCAAGGCGATGCCCTGCATGCCCACCCATTCGAGCGGCAAGGGATTGCCCAGATGGGGACCGGCCGCCACGTCGGGCAGGGACAAGGAAAGGGGATCGCGCTTCATGCTGGACACTCCATATGCAAACAAGTTGCATATCATGGAGAAAAACAAACACAATTGCAAGTAACTTGCATTAAAACGGCGTGGCAATTTTGTCTGACGGCCTGTCACATGTCAGATAATGCAAAGATACAAATCCCCCCACTGGCGACCGCTTGCTGGCCATGCTGGCGGCGCTCGACAATCCGCACCGGCTGCGCATCATCGCGGCGCTGGCCAGCGGCGGGAGCAACTACGTCAGCCAGCTGGCGCGCGGCCTGGGCATCCGCCGTCCCCTGCTGCATTTGCGCCTGCCAAAGCTGGAACACGCGGGCCGGGTCACCAGCCAGCTGGAGCTGTCGCACGACGGCAAGGCCCTCAATTACTTCAAAGCCAGTCCCTTCGAATTGCTGCTGACGCCGGCCAGCATCGCCGCGGCCGCGTCCTCGCTCACTCCCAACCCGGATCAATCCTGAACTGTAGAGGTCAACATGTCTGAAAACATCTTTTTCGCCGCCTTCTTCTTCCCCTGCACTGCCGCCGTCATCATCTTCGCCTTCAAATATGCGTCCGGCATCGTACAGGCGCGCGCCCGGACGGCCTGGAAAAAATCCTCAAGGAAGTCGAGTAAGCCCCTTTCGCCATCCCCCACAAGCAGGAGAACGCGCCATGTCCACCGTGAATACCGTCTCGACCGCCCGCCTGTATGCGCTGCGCGCCATGTATCTGCTGGTCGTCCTGGGTCTCGGCAAAGTGCCGTGGCCCGGCATCGTCAGGCCGCGCCAGCCGTGGGAACTGGCGCGTGGCACGGTGAACTGCATGCTGGCCGCGTTCTCGCTGCTATGCCTGCCGGGCCTGCGCTATCCGCTGCGGATGCTGCCCGTGCTGCTGCGGGAAGCGCTGTGGAAGACCCTCCGGCTGCTGCTCGTGCCGCGGCCCCAGTGGCTGAACGGCCAGCTCGATCCCGCCACCGCGGCAACGGAGTTCGAATGTGGGTTCGTGCTGCTGCTCTACCTGGCCATTCCGTGGCGCTACGTGCATGCGCACTATCTTCTCAAGCGGGGAACGGCCAGGCGCCAGCTCAGGCAGCCTTGCGAAACGTCAGATTGATGCGCTGCGCGCCCAGCAGCGCGTGTGCGCCCTCTTTCAGGGGCGCCACGCCGTGGAAGCGCAGGCGGTCGGCGCCGCCCCACGCCACCACGTCGCCGTGCAGCAGCGCGATGCGCGCCGCCTTGTCGGCCCGCTGCGCCCCGCCGAATAAAAAAGTGGCGGGCAGGCCCAGCGAGACGGACACGATGGGCGCCGTGAAATCGCATTCGTCGCGGTCCTGGTGCAGGGCCATGCGCGCACCGGGCGCGTAGCGGTTGACGAGGCAGGCGTCGGGCGCGAAACCGGGATAGCCGGCCGCCAGCGCCGCCTCCTGCGCCAGGCGCAGGAACACGGGCGGCATGGGCGGCCAGGGCTGACCACTGACGGGATCGAGGCCCACGTAGCGGTAGCCGCGCGCGTCCGTGACCCAGCCCAGGGCGCCGCAATTGCTCATGGCAACGGACATGCGCAAGCCGCCCGGCGTGGCCATGTGGCGCAGGGGCGCCGCCAGCACGATGGCGTCCAGCGCCGGCAGCATCTCGTCCAGATATGGCAGGGCAAAACCGCGCAGCAGCACCGACGCCGCCGCGCCGGGCGCCAGCGGCGCCGGACCCAGCGGGGCGTAATCGTCATCGGCAAACAGGGACAGGTTCATGCCTTCTATTTTAGCCGCCGCGCAGAAAAAGCGCGCGCGCCGGCCCCAGGGTGCGCTACAGTAGCGCTTCCAGCCACTACCACCGACTACCACGATGGATCATTACGCCGATTTGCTGCAAACCCTGGCGCAACAGGAAGAATCCCTGCAATTCGAACGCTTCGACAACGACGCAGCGCTGGCCGTGGGCCTGTGGATCGTCGAGGAAGTGCGCAAGCGGGGCAAGGCCGTGACCGTCAACATCACGCGCAACGGCCACATCCTGTTCCATCACGCCATGACGGGCGCCACGGCGGACCAGGCGGACTGGATACGCCGCAAGAACAACACGGTGCAGCGCTTTTGCCGCAGTTCCTATTACATGGGCATTTCGTATAAAAGCCGCGGCAGCACCTTCGAAGACGTGAAATACCTCGACGACGTCGAATACGCGGGCCATGGCGGCGCCTTTCCCCTGCTGATACGCGGCGTGGGACTGGTCGGCACGGTGACCGTGTCCGGCCTGGCGCAGGCGGACGACCACGCGCTGGTGGTGGCCGCGCTGCAGGCGCAGCTGGATACTCAACTCGACAAATAGTCAGGCGGCCAGCGCCTGGCGCAGGGCGGCGCGCGCCAGCAAGCGCGTGGAATCGAGAGTCGGCAGCGGCGAATTGGCGTCGCTGATGATCAGCGGGATTTCCGTGCAGCCGAGGATGACGGCGTCGCAGCCCTGCTCGCGCAGGCCGGCGATGATGGCCTGGAAGCGCGCGACGCTGTCCTGTTTGACGATCCCCGGCACCAGCTCCTCCATGATGATGCGGTTGATCTCGCTGCGCTCGTCCTCGCCGGGCCGCGCGCAGGCGATGCCGCGCGCGGCCAGCCTGTCCGGATACACGGCGCTGTCGACCAGCCAGCGCGTGCCCGTCAGGCCGACGCGCTGGTAAGCGCGGGCGGCCGCCTCGCTGGCCACGACGTCCGCGATATGCAGCCAGGGCAGCGGCGAACGGGGCGCCATCAGCTCGAATGCCTGGTGGATGGTATTGTCGGGGCAGATAAGGAAGTCGGCGCCGGCGGCGGCCAGCTTGCGCGCCGACGCCAGCATCAGTTCGGCCACACCGGCCAGGTCGCCCGCGTCCAGGCACGCCACATAGCGCGCCAGCGGCGGCGTGTGCAGCGTCACTTCCGGATGTTGATACGCGCCCAGCGCATGCGCGCCCTCTTCGCAAATCGTGCGGTAGCACAGGGCCGCGCCTTCGGCCGAGCAGCCGACGATACCGATATGTCGAGTCATGCGAGCTTCCTTTTCAATCAAATGCGCTGGCCGCCGTCGATGGGAATTTCCGCGCCCGTGATGTACGAGGCGCGCTCGCTGCACAGGAATTCCACCAGGTCGGCCACTTCGGCCGTCGTGCCCAGGCGGCGCAGCGGGATTTGCGTGTCGACGATGTGCGAAGTGCCGGGCGACAGGATGGCCGTGTCGATCTCGCCCGGCGCGATGGCGTTCACGCGCACGTTCAGCGGCGCCATGTCGTTGGCCATTTCACGCGTCAGCGAGGCCAGCGCCGCCTTCGAGCTGGCGTAGGCGGAACCGGCGAACGGGTGCACGCGGTAGCCGGCGATCGAGCACAGGTTCACCACGGAGCCGTGCGCGTTCGACAATTCCTGCGCGAAGCCGCGCGTCAGCGCCAGCGGCGCAAAGAAATTCGTGTTGTACATTTCCTGCCAGGTCTGCATGTCGGTCGTCAGCGAATTGACGCGCGAACCGCCCGGCCCCTTCGGCGACACGCCCGCATTGTTCACCAGCGCATGCAGCTTGGAGTCGCCCAGCATGGGGCGCAGGGTGTCGACCATCTGCCCGATCTGGCTCAGGTCCGACAAATCCATGCACACATGCGTGTTGTGCTCCTGGCTGCGCGGGCAGCCGCCGGGAATCGGGCTGCGCGACACGGTGATGACGCGCCAGCCCAGGCTGCGGAAGCGTTCGGCCACGGCGTGGCCGATGCCGCGGCTGGCCCCCGTGACGATGGCGGTTTTCTGTTCGCTCGCGTGTTCAATGTTTGTCATGTTCATCCTTGTCCTGTTCTGCATGTTGTTCCGCGCCACCCGCGCCGTGCAGGCGCTCCTGGCGCATCACGTAGGCCAGCATCTGCGTCCCGCCGTCGAGAATGTCCTGCTCGATCGCGCGCCGCGCGGCCGCGCTGTCGCGCTGGCGCAGCGCGACGAGGATGGCGTGATGGTGGCCCACCCGCATGTCGGGCGAAAAGCTGGCGTAGCCGGCGGCGATCAGCGGCGCCGTCTGCATCCACAAGTGGTCGACGAAGCGCTTCAGGGTGGGCATGCCGGCCGCCTGCGCCAGGCCCAGGTGAAACGCCTGGTTGCATTGCAGGGCCGCCGCCAAGTCGTGCCGCGCGATGGCGTCTTCGTTCGCCTGCAGCAGGCGCTCCAGGTCGGCCAGGGTGGCGTCGTCGATGCGCTGCGCCGCTTCAAACGCGCCCAGTCCTTCCAGTTCCAGGCGCAGCGCGCGAATTTCCAGGTAGCGCGCCACGCTCAGCACGGGCACGCGGAAATCGCGCGGCGAGCGCAGCACGAGCGCCTCTTCCTGCACCAGCTGCAGCATGGCGTCGCGCACGGGCGTCACGCTGGTACCCAGCTGCAGCGCCAGCTCGCGGATGCGCAGCCGGTCGTTCGGCTGGAAGCGCCCGGCCGCCAGCGCATCGCGCAGCGTCGCGTACACGGACTTGCCCAGGTTGACGTGCACCAGGCTGTCCAGGGATGGGTTCATGGGTGGCTTGAGAGTCGGTAAATTATGATGCATCATACATCAATGCAAAAAACAGCGTTTTTCCCCGTGTGCGCGGGAGGCAGGAAACGCCGCAAGAACGTACAATCGGCAGCCACCGCATCGAAAGGACCGCACTTGAACTGGGATTATCCGCACGCCTACACCCTGCCCGTCACGCCCGAAGAGGCCGACATCGATGGCTTGCAGCACACCAACAACGCCGTCTACGTGCGCTGGTGCGAACATATCGGCTGGCACCATTCGGCCACCCTGGGACTGGATCTGGACGATTACCGGCGCCTGGACCGGGCCATGGCGATACGCCGCGGCGAGTACGACTACCTGCTGCCCACGCGGGCCGGCGAGGCGCTGACCCTGGCCACCTGGCTGTGCGCCAGCGACGGCCGCTCGAGCATGGAACGGCGCTTCCAGCTGGTCCGCGACAGCGACGGCGCCACCGTCGTGCGCGGACGCTGGGAATTGATCTGCATCGAATTGAGCAGCGGACGCGCGCGCCGCTTGCCGGCGGAATTTCTGGCCGTGTACGAACCGGCCATCGTCGCGGCGCGCCAGCCGGCGCAGGACTAGGCCGGCAGGCGCGCCGGTTCCAGCGCAATCAGCGCCAGCAGGATCACCAGCGGCACGGCCAGCGCGGCGAAGCCCACGGCCAGGTAGGCAAAGGCGGCCAGGATGGCGCCCGCGGCAAAGCCCAGCAGGGGCCAGAAGAATTTGACGCAGCGTTCGCGCGTGGCGCCGTCGGCCGCGCCGCGCAGCACGTCGACCGTATCGATCACCACTTGCGTGACATTGCCCGTCATCATGGACGTGGGCGCCAGGTGGGCCAGCAGCAGCCGGCTGATGGCGCTGTGCGCGCCCATGGCCGCCGCGCCGAACAGGCCGGCCGCCATGGCCAGCGCGCCCGGTTCGGGCCCCAGCGGTTCGGCCAGCACGCCAAACACCATGAAACCGAGCAGCAACACCAGTTCCAGCAGCAGCGTCAGGCGCAGCGCCGGTCCGCCGCGGCGTTCGGCCGCCACGCTGAGCAGCCGCGCCGCCGCCACGCCCACGATAAACGCGGGAAACGCCAGCAGCTTGAGGGCGATCGAGGCATGCGTGGCGTTGGCCAGCGCCGCGCCGATCAGCACGAAGTTGCCCGTCACATGGGCCGTGAACAGGCCAAACAGGGCGACAAAGCCCAGGGTATCGACATAGCCGGCCAAAAAGCCCAGGCTGATGCCCTGCGAACGGCTGCGCTGCGCAACATTCATACGTTCTCCTTGAATTTGCCGCCATCATACCAAGCAGGCGCTGCGGACGGCAGGGGTTTTGCGCGCCGTTCAGCGAAGATACCGTGCTTTTCTTGCGCCCCCGCAGTGCAACATGCATTTCGCTCCTGATTTGCGCGCCCATGCTTTAGAATCAGCGACCTCAGCCCCGTAAAAACAGGACAAAACATATGACGGCAGTCGGGAATACCGAACCACAAGAGCTCAAGCGCGGCCTGAAAAGCCGCCACATCCAGCTCATCGCCCTGGGCGGCGCCATCGGCACCGGCCTGTTTCTGGGCATCGCGCAAACCATCAAGATGGCCGGCCCCTCCGTGCTGCTGGGCTATGGCATCGCCGGCGTCATCGCCTTTCTGATCATGCGCCAGTTGGGCGAAATGGTGGTCGACGAACCCGTCGCCGGCTCCTTCAGCTATTTTGCCGACAAATACTGCGGCCACCTGCCCGGCTTCCTGTCGGGCTGGAACTACTGGGTGCTGTATGTGCTCGTCAGCATGGCCGAACTGACGGCCGTCGGCATCTACGTGCAGTACTGGTGGCCCGGCGTGCCCACCTGGGTCTCGGCCCTCGTCTTCTTTTGCGCCATCAACGCCATCAGCTTGCTGAATGTCAAAGCCTTCGGCGAAATGGAATTCTGGTTCGCCATCATCAAGGTGGTCGCCATCATCGGCATGATCGTCTTCGGCGCCTACCTGCTGGCCTCCGGCGACGCGGGCCCGCAAGCCTCCGTGGCCAACCTGTGGCAGCACGGCGGCTTCTTCCCGAACGGCTGGCAAGGCCTGGTGATGGCCATGGCCGTCATCATGTTCTCGTTCGGCGGCCTGGAACTGGTGGGCATCACGGCGGCCGAGGCGGATGACCCGAGCACGACGATCCCGCGCGCCACCAACCAGGCCATCTACCGCATCCTGATCTTTTACATCGGCGCGCTGGGCATCCTGCTGTCGCTGTACCCGTGGCAGAACGTCGTCACCGGCGGCAGCCCGTTCGTGCTGATCTTCCATGCGCTCGACAGCAACCTGGTGGCCACGGCCCTGAACGTGGTGGTGCTGACGGCCGCCCTGTCCGTCTACAACAGCGGCGTCTACTGCAACACGCGCATGCTGTTCGGCCTGGCCAAGCAAGGCAATGCGCCGCGCGCGCTGCTGCACCTGAACCGCCGCGGCGTGCCGCTGGTGGCCCTGGGCGTGTCGGCGTTGGCCACGGGCGCCTGCGTGGTGGTCAATTACTTCATGCCGGGCGAAGCGTTCGAAGTGCTGATGGGGCTCGTGGTGTCGGCGCTGATCATCAACTGGGCCATGATCAGCTGGATCCACCTGCGCTTCCGCGCGCAGAAGAAGCTCGAAGGCAAGACGACCTTGTTCCAGAGCCTGGGCTACCCGTTCACCAACTACCTGTGCCTGGTCTTCCTGGCCGGCATCCTGGTGATCATGTATCTGACGCCGGGCCTGCGCATCTCCGTCTACCTGATTCCCGTGTGGCTCGCTGCGCTGGGCATCGGCTACTGGATCAAGCAGAACAAGGCCAAGGCATAAGCTGTTTGCTCTGCATCAAACAAAAAGCCCGTCTTCGCAGGAAGACGGGCTTTTTTGATATCAGGCGGCAGGCAATTAACCGACCGCCTCCCCGGGCAGCACATCGGCCTGCCACAGGCTGATCGTCTGGCCCGGATACGACTGCAGCAGCACGTCGTCGTTCAGGGCCAGCAGCGCCTGCTTGCGCTGCTCGATGCGCGCTTCGGACGTCGCGTCCTTGTCGCCCGACTTGTACGACCCCAGCACGGGCAGCAGGTCGCGCAGCACGGAATAATTGCCCGGCGTGGTCTTGTCCGATTCCAGCTTGCCCAGGAAATATTTCTTGACATGCGTGGACTGGCTGGCTTCCTGCCGCAGGCTCGCCTGCACCAGCTTGCCATCCTTGTACGCGACCTGCGCATCGCTGCTGGCCGTGTCTTCGATCTGGTGGTAAGTATAGTTCTGCGACTCCGTGTTGTCCGTCAGGCGCAGCGGCACGCCGGCCACCAGCGACTGGTGGAAGCTGGCGCTCAGCTTTGATTGCTGCTGTTGCCGGATCGAGCGCTCATCCTGGCGGGCACCGGTCTGTGCCGTCTTCTGCGACACTTCATAGTTGAAACCATCCTTTTCCGTGCCCCGCATGGGATTGCTGAACTTGACGGCCTGCGACACGGAGGCGCTGAAGTCCGCCAGCCCTGTCAGGATGGACTTGTCCTCGGCCGCCAGGCGCCACTTGCCCGTTTCCGGCATGGCTGTCTCGGTTTGCGGCGCGGCGGTATTGCTGTGCAAGGCAGTAAAGCTGTCCTTCAGCATGGCCATCAGGCCGGCGTCGCCATGGCCGCGCGAGGCAGCCTGGTCGAACTGCTTCATGTAGCTGCCCAGGGCCTTCGCCTGCCGCTCGCGGCTGCCCAGGGTATTGAGCTGACTGGCGTCGACCTTCAGGTCCAGCGAACCGGCCACGCCGCTGAAGCCGACCTTGCGCTGCGCGCCATCGGCCTGGAAGTCCAGCGTCTGCACGCTTTCCAGCTCGCCGCGCACCTTCACTTCCGCATGCAGCTTCACCGATTCCAGCACCTGCTGGTCGAACTGCATCAGGCCCTCCAGCTTGATTTTCGGCGTGCTTTGCCCCATGCCGTCGATGGCGTCCTGGAAGCCCTTCGCCAGCTCGCCCAGCGCGCGGGTTTCAGCTTCGCCGAGTTCGCCGCTCGTCGTCATCCGCACGGCCAGGCCGTCGCCCTGGCTGTCAAGCGACAGCTTGACTTCCACGCCGCTCCTGGTGGTGATGCTGAGGGAAACATTGTCTTCGCCATTGCCATGCAGGCTGCCCGGCGCGATGGCGGCCGCCCCGTAGACATTCGGCGTGGTAGTGGGCGGCGGTTGCCGCATCGCCTGCGAGAAATTGTAGTTTCCCAGCTTGGCCTGTCCCAGCATGGCCGCGCCCAGGCCGCCGAAGCGGCCGCCAAACGCATACGAGGAAAAACTTTTCGTCATCGCCTCGCTCACCTTGTCGCGCGAGGCGCTTTCCCACACCACCGGCGGTTTCGGCAGCGCCGCCGCGCCGTTGCTGCCGTTCACGCTCTCGGGACTGAAAGCAACGATGGACGATGGCGTGGACACGTGCGACGGCGACGCGGCGTCCGCGCGGTTCGGCGTGGCGGAGGACGTGCGCGGCGGGGCGCTGTTCCAGCCTGACAGTGGAGAAATGGAGGTCATGGCGCTGTAACCTTGCAAGTGGCGGGTAGGGGCTTCATAAAATATCGATATGGTTGAATTTTTCGCAATTACCTGGCGCCAGGCAAATCTTGCGTCACCTTATCCAAGGTGGTGGCAAGTACTGCATGGCAATACTGCATTAACGGCAATAACCGGCAAAGCATGAGCGTCGGGGAAATGAAACATTTTCATGCCGCCCACCTCGCCGACCCCCAACAAGTTGAATCGCTGCCGGGAATGTCCATTAAAATGCCAGTATGGAACACAAGATTCTGCGCGCCCCGCTGTCCAGCTTTACCGACTTGTTGCTCGATGCCGTGTGCATGGTCGACGTGGACGGGCGTTTTGTGTTCGTCAGCACGGCCTGTGAACGCATCTTCGGCTACACGCAGCAGGAAATGATCGGCAAGCTCATGCTCGACATGGTTGCCCCCGCCGACCGCGCGCGCACCCTGGCCGCCGCGCGCGCCATCATGGATGGCCATGCGCAGACGCACTTTGAAAACCGCTACCTGCGCAAGGATGGCAGCCTGGCGCACATCATGTGGTCCGCCCGCTGGTCCGCGGCCGACCAGCTGCGCGTGGCCGTGGCGCGCGACATTACCCTGCTGAAACAGGCGCAGGCAAAGCAGGCGGCGCTGTACGCCATCTCCGAAGCCATGCAGGCGACGCAGGACTTGCCCGCCCTGCTGCACCGCATCCAGCACATCATCGGCGAACACTTGCCCACGCGCAGCCTGACCTTGCTGCTGCATGGCGAACACGGCGCGCAAGCGCCCATGACCTGCCATGCCCACGACAGCACGCCCCAGCCCACGTCATCGCTGGCCAGCCTGCTGTGCGATGAAGTGCTGCGCAGCGGCCGCCCCCTGCTGCTGCAGGCGGGACAGCTGGCCGGCCTGCCCCTGGCGCTGCAAACGGCAGCCTGCGGCCTGTCCTCGTGCTGGCTCGCCGTGCCGCTGTATTCCTCGCTGGGCAGCATCGGCGTGCTGGCCTTGCAGGGCGACCAGGATGCCGTCATCGGCACGGAGCAGGACCAGGATCTGCTGCAATTCGTCGCCAAACAGCTGGCCACCGCCATCGAGCGCCAGCAACTGCAGACGCAGATGCAGTTCATGGCCATGCACGACGAACTGACCCGCCTGCCGAACCGCCGCCTGTTCCACGACCGCCTGCACACGGCGTTCGCGCGCGCGCACCGCCAGGAAGGCCGGCTGTCGCTGCTGTTCCTGGACCTCGACAACTTCAAGCGGGTCAACGACGACCACGGCCATGCCTGTGGCGACCTGCTGCTGCAGACGGTGGCCAGCCGCCTGCGGGATTGCATGCGCGAAACCGACACCCTGGCCAGGATGGGCGGCGATGAATTCGTCGTGCTCCTGGAAAGCACGGCCACCCCGGGGGACGTCAGCCTGATCGAGCAAAAGATCCACGCGGCCCTGGCCGCGCCGCTGCACCTGGGCAACGGACACCCGTTGCAGATCGCCGTCAGCATCGGCGTGGCCCACTATCCGGAAGATGGCGATACCATGCAGCAACTGCTGCGCCATGCGGACCGGGCCATGTATGCATCGAAGGTGCTCGCCGCGGCGTCGCGCTAGCGGGTGGCCGTACCCGAAGGAAATTGCCCCTATGCTATACTTTCCGGCGATGCTAAGACTCTTCAAAACATGGCTGATCCTGCTGCTGATCGCGGCAGTGCCGCTGCAGGCGGCCGCTGCGGGCACCATGCGGCTGTGCGCGCCGCCCGGCCCCGTACATGCATCGCCTGCCGCCGCCATGACCGCGGCATGCCGGCATCACGGTGCGCTGCCATCCGCCGTCGCGGACAGCGACGGTACGCCGGAAAATGGCAAGGCCCCTGCCAAGCCCCCCGCCTGCGGCGCCTGTTCGGGGTTTTGCCTGGGCGCGCTGATGCCGCCCTGCCTGGCCCTGCCTCCCGCCGCCTGCACCGGCGCGCAACTAGCCACTGCCGCAAACACCCCCTTGCTGGCGGGATTCATTCCCGACGGCCCGCGCCGGCCCCCGAAACAGTTTTCCGCCTGAGCGCAGCCAGCACATCTGGCCCGCTGCGCGCGCGCAAATCCCCCTCAAAAAACAGGCCGCCAAGGCGGCCATGACAGACCTCATTCGTATGAAAGCATCACCATGATCAAACATTTATTACTGCGCGGCGCCTTCGCCGCCCTGCTGAGCCTGCCCACGTTCGCCATGGCGGCCCTGCCCGTCGTTGAAGTCTACAAGAGCGCCTCGTGCGGCTGCTGTTCCGAATGGATCAAGCACCTGGAAGCGAACGGCTTTACGGTGCGCGCGAAAAACGTGGAAATGCCGGCGCAATACCGCAAGCTGGCCGGCATTCCCGATGCACTCGGCTCCTGCCACACGGGTCTCGTCGGCGGCTACGCCATCGAAGGCCATGTCCCGGCCAGCGACATCAAGCAGCTGCTGCGCGACCAACCCAAGGCCAAGGGCCTGGCCGTGCCGGCAATGCCCATGGGCTCGCCAGGCATGGAAGGGCCGCGCAAGGATGCGTATGACGTCTTGCTGGTCAAGAACAATGGCAGCACCGAGGTCTACAAGCACTACAAGTAAGACTGAACGCAAATGAAAAACGCCGCCGGAATCGCTTCCGGCGGCGTTTTTTTTATCCGGCAGCAGTCAGGAACCGACTGCCTGCCAGGACTGCCTTAGATGCTGTCCAGCACGGCATTCAGGCTGGCGCTCGGACGCATGACTGCTTCCGTCTTCGCTGGATCTGGCAGGTAGTAGCCGCCGATATCCATTTCCTTGCCTTGTACTACTTTCAGCTCGGCAACGATCTTTTCTTCGTTGTCGGCCAGGGCCTTGGCCACCGGCGCAAAGTGGGCCGCCAGTTCCGCGTCATCCTTCTGTGCCGCCAGGGCTTGCGCCCAGTACATGGCCAGGTAGAAATGGCTGCCGCGGTTGTCCAGCTCGCCGGTCCGTGGCGATGGCGACTTATTGTTGTCCAGCAGCTTGCCCGTCGCTTCGTCCAGGGTTTTCGCGAGGACTTTGGCCTTCGCATTGCCCGTCTTGATGCCCATGTCTTCCAGCGACACGGCCAGGGCCAGGAACTCGCCCAGCGAATCCCAGCGCAGATGGTTTTCTTCCACCAGCTGCTTGACGTGCTTCGGTGCCGAACCACCGGCGCCCGTTTCGTACATGCCGCCACCGGCCATCAGCGGCACGATCGACAGCATCTTGGCGGACGTGCCCAGTTCCAGGATCGGGAACAGGTCGGTCAGGTAATCGCGCAGGATGTTGCCGGTCACGGAGATGGTGTCCAGGCCGCGGAACGCGCGTTCCAGGGTGTAGCGCATGGCGCGCGTCTGCGACATGATCTGGATGTCCAGGCCCTTGGTGTCGTGATCCTTCAGGTAAACCTGTACCTTCTTGATGACTTCGTTCTCGTGCGGACGGTAGGAATCGAGCCAGAACACGGCAGGCATGCCCGAGTTGCGCGCGCGCGTGACGGCCAGCTTGACCCAGTCGCGGATCGGTGCGTCCTTGACCTGGCACATGCGCCAGATGTCGCCCTCTTCCACCGTTTGCGTCAGCAGCACTTCGCCCGTTTCCAGGTCGGTGATGTTGGCGATGCCGCCTTCCGGCACTTCAAACGTCTTGTCGTGCGAACCGTATTCTTCCGCTTGCTGCGCCATCAGGCCCACGTTCGGCACGGTGCCCATGGTCTTCGGATCGAAGTTGCCATGCCATTTGCAGAAGCCGATCATTTCCTGGTAGATGCGCGCGAACGTCGATTCCGGCATGACTGCCTTGACGTCTTTCGGACGGCCATCGGCACCCCACATCTTGCCGCCGATACGGATCATGGCTGGCATCGACGCGTCGACGATGATGTCGTTCGGCGAGTGGAAGTTGGTGATGCCCTTGGCCGAATCGACCATCGCCAGCTCAGGACGGTTGGCGTGGCAAGCGTGCAGGTCCTTCAGGATTTCATCCTTTTGCGACGCTGGCAGGGTCTCGATCTTGTCGTACAGGTTGCTCATGCCGTTGTTGACATTGACACCCAGTTTGTCGAACAGTTCGGCGTGCTTGGCGAACGCGTCCTTGTAGAAAATGCGCACGCAGTGGCCGAAGACGATCGGGTGCGACACTTTCATCATGGTGGCCTTGACGTGCAGCGAGAACATCACGCCCGTCTTGAAGGCGTCGTCGATTTCCTTCTCGTAGAACTCCAGCAGCGCCTTCTTGCTCATGAACATGCTGTCGATGATTTCGCCCGCTTGCAGGGAAACCTTCGGTTTCAGCACGATGGTCTTGCCCGACGCCGTGACCAGTTCCATCTTGACGTCGCGGGCCTTTTCCAGGGTCAGCGATTTTTCGCCATGGTAGAAGTCGCCATGATGCATGTGCGAAACGTGGGTTTGCGACGCCTGGCTCCACTCGCCCATCGAATGCGGGTGCTTGCGCGCGTACTCTTTGACGGCCTTCGGGGCGCGGCGGTCGGAGTTGCCTTCACGCAAGACCGGATTGACCGAGCTGCCGATGCACTTGCCGTAGCGTGCTTTCAGGGCTTTTTCTTCGTCCGTCTTCGCGTCTTCCGGATAGTCCGGCAGCTTGTAGCCACGGCCTTGCAATTCGCGCACGCAGGCGATCAGCTGGCCTTGCGAAGCGCTGATGTTCGGCAGTTTGATGATGTTGGTGTCGGCCAGTTGGGTCAGCTTGCCCAGTTCAGCCAGGGTGTTCGGGACTTTTTGCGCGTCCGTCAGGAATTCGGGAAATTCAGCCAGTACACGGGCCGCCACCGAAATATCGCTGGAGACCACGTCCACGCCAGCCGGCGCGGTGAATTTTTTGATAATTGGCAGCAGGGAATACGTCGCGAGCAGCGGCGCCTCGTCAGTCAGCGTGTAGATGATTTTGGATTTTTGTGTTGCCATGTTCATTCCCTTGTATGCGGTGATGCCTGGTGGTTAACTTTCTTCATTCCAAACACAGGACGGTTAGCCTTGCTTTGGACGGCTAGTGTGCCGGCGGTGACGCCGTGCTTGCCCACCACGTATTTTAGACTGTCCTGCCGCTGTTTGTGTATCCGATGGCGACGAATCTTATATAAGACAGCAAATATCTGGAACTGCCGGCCCAGGATGGCCATTTTCCGGCCTGAAATAGGCATCCGGCACGCGCGGCACATGTATGCGGCCACGGCAATAATGGATATTTCCGCAATTTTAAATCTAAATGATTCTCATTTATAGTATAGTTGGCGCAGTTTCCTCTCTACCAACTTTACACGTTTGACCTGATGCCGACTCCACACTTCCCCCCAGCCCTTCCCCACCTCACCAGCCGTTTGATCCTCGCCGGCCTGCTCGTTGCCAGCGTGACGCCGCAGGCGGTCGCCCAGGCGACAAGCGATGCCTCCACTGCGATAGCCACCGTGCTGGTCAACGGACAAGCCGAAGCGGACGCCGGCGGACAGATCGCCAAAAGCGCGCGCGCCGGCATGCTGGGCGAAAAAGACTTGCTCGATACGCCGTTCAGCGTCAACAGCTATACCAGCCAGCGCATGCTGGACCAGCAGGCGCTGACCCTGGCCGAAGTACTGGGCGGCGACCCGTCCACCCGTTTCACGGGCCAGATCGGCGGCGTCACGGATTCCTTCTTCATCCGCGGCTTCCCCCTCAACGAGGGTAATCTGAGCGAAGTGGCATTCGACGGCGTGTACGGCGTCTCGCCCAACTACCACCTGTTCACGGAATACCTGCAAAGCGTGGAAGTGCTCAAGGGACCCGCTGCCCTGCTGTACGGCATGTCGCCGAATGGCGGCGTGGGCGGTGTCGTCAATGCCGTGCCGAAACGCTCCTTGCCGCGCGACCTGACGCGACTGACCGTCGATGCCGGTTCCAGCGCGCAGCTGGGCGCGGCCATCGACGTCAGCCGCCGCTTCGGCGAGGAGCGGCGCTTCGGCATCCGCTTCAATGGCTTGCACCGCCAGGGCAAGACGCCGCTCGACCACCAGCGTTCGCGCGCGGAAGTGGCGGCCGTCGCCCTCGATTACCAGGGCCGGCGCCTGCGCGCCTCGCTCGACGTGATCGAGCAATACCAGTGGATCGACGCGCCCACGCGTCCCTTCCTCGTCGCCGCGCGCCTGCCCGTGCCGGCCGCGCCCGATGGCCGCCGCAACATCGCCCAGTCCTGGGGCTGGTGGAAATCCAACGACCTGGCCACGCTGGGCAAGGTCGAATACGACCTGAACGACAACGTCACCGTGTTTGCCGACGCAGGCGGCACCCGTTCGGACGTCTCGCGTTATTCGGACCAGACGCCCACCATCACCAGCGCGGCGGGCGACATGACGGTCACGCCCATGAACTGGAAATTCCGCGTGCGCCGCGCCAGCGCGGACACGGGCGTGCGCGCGCGCTTGCGCACGGGCGGCATCGAGCATGCGCTGGTCGTGATGGGCAATGTCTACCAGGACGAATTTGGCAGCGTGGCCAATTCCGGCAAGCTCATCACCTCGAATATCTACCACCCTGTCGCCGTGCCCGATCCCGGCATTGCCGCGCCCGCCCGCGCGCCGAAACTGTCCGCCTCCACCCTGTCCAGCCTGGCCGTGGCCGACACCCTGGACATGCTGGACCAGCGCGTGCAGCTGACCCTGGGTGTACGCCGCCAGCTGGTCGAATCGAAAAACTACCACGCCGGCACGGGCGCGCTGACCACCCGCTACAAGCAGGGGGCATGGACGCCGCTGGCCGGCATCGTCGTCAAGCCATTGCGCCACGTGTCGCTGTACGCGAACTATATCGAGGGCTTGAGCAAGGGCGATATCGCGCCCAACATCGCCGACAACGCGGGCCAGGTCTTCGCGCCCTACAAGAGCAAGCAGTACGAGGTGGGCACCAAGGCCGACCTGGGCGTGGTGCTGGCAACCCTGGCCGTGTTCCAGGTCAGCAAGCCCAGTGGCGCACTGTATGGCAAGGTGTACAGCATGGACAGCGAACAGCGCAACCGGGGCCTGGAACTGAACCTGTCCGGCGCCGCCAGCAAGGCCGTGCGCCTGCTGGCCGGCATCACCTTGCTCGACGGACGCCTGGTGAAGACCAACAGCACCGCCACCATGGGCAAGCGCCCCGTGGGCGTCCCCACGTCCATGGCCAACCTGGGCGGCGAATGGGACTTGCCGTACTGGCCCGGCCTGACGGCCACGGGCGCCGTCAGCTACACCGGCAAGCAGTATGTGGACCAGGCGAACGTGCAATCGGTGCCCTCCTGGACCAAGGTGGACCTGGGCCTGCGCTACCGCACGGCCATCGCCGGCAAGGCGACCACCTTGCGCGGCGGCCTGATGAACGCCTTCGACCGCCATTACTGGGCCGGCGTGGCCTCGTACGGCACGATCTCGCAATCGGCGCCCCGCACGCTGCAACTGTCGGCCGCCGTGGATTTCTGACGGGCAGCGGCTGCCGGCATGCACTGTGCGCCGGCAGCAAGATCAAGGCAATAGCAAGCAAAAAGAGAAACAGCAAGAAGCAGACCACCCCACCGCCGACAGCGCCAGGCCCCGTTGCCGGCCCTGTCGCCGCCGGCACACGGCGAATTTCCGGCATGACTGCTGCCTGACGGACCAGGGCGGTGGCTGCAGCACCCGCATCGCATCCCGCATTCCATTCTTCGCTCCCCTCGCCGCCACGGCTCGGCAGACTGCCCCCGCAAGCGCGCTTTTCCGCCATGCCAGGCATGCCTCCACGCTGGCGCCACGGGCAAGCGTCACGGTTCGATACCTCAGCACAAGCGGTCCGCACGCATCGCCGCGTCCACAGCGGCGCTGCCGCAAACGACAACTACATTGATATTTATCAAATTGACTGCCCGATGCCTGGGCTACTGTCGGTGCCATCTTTGATTTGAAACAGAAACTCTGCTGCCAAGAATCGACCATTCCAGAAACAACGCCCGTTCTCGTCAGGCTCTTCGCTCCCCAGCCGATAACGCTCGCCAAGTGCGGTAGCACGCAGCGCACCCCCGTCCCTTGCCTACACATGCTGGGGAAACTTTTGCTAGTGATTTTGCAGCTTTTTGATTAATGAACGTTAAAAAGGAATTTCATATGAGCACGTATTCTGACATTTGCATCGTTGGCGCCGGCATAGGTGGCTTGACTTGCGCCAACCGCCTGATCAATGCCGCCGCCCACAGGAAGCTGCGCATCCGGGTATTCGACCTGAATGCCACCGTAGGCGGCCGCATCCAGTCGCGGAAAATCGATGGCGAGGAAATCGCCGAACTCGGCGCCGCCCGCTACTCGCCGCAGCTGCATCCGCATTTCCAGCAGCTCATGCAGGGCAGCGGACTGCCGCATGCGGTTTACCCGTTCACCGAGGTCATCTCGCACGATAGCGTGCTGGAAGAACTGAAGGCAACCTTGCATGGCCTGAGCCCGATGCTGAAGGAGCATCCGAACGATTCCTTCCTCGAGTTCGTCAGCCATTACCTGGGCGCCGCCAAGGCCACCCACATCATCAAGGCGACCGGCTATGACGCCCTGCTGCTGCCGATGGTGTCGGCGGCCATGGCCTACGACATCATCAAGAAGCACCCGGAAACGCAGCACTTTACGGAAAATGCCGCCAACCAGTGGCGCTATGCCACCGATGGCTACCACGAGCTGCTCTGCCAGCTGCAGCACCAGGCGCAGGCCGCCGGGGTGGAATTCCGGCTCGAACATCGATTGCTGTCCGTCGAGAAATCCGACGATGAGCACCATGTACTCGCCTTCAACCACCGGGGCGACACGCATATGCACCGGACACGCCATCTGGTGATGACCATCCCGCCGTCCGCCATGCCGCGCCTGAACCTGGATTTCCCGAACGCCTGGAGTCCGTTCCAGTACGACTCGCTGCCCCTGTTCAAGGGATTCCTCACGTTCGACACGGCCTGGTGGGACGCGCTGGGGCTGACCGACAAGGTGCTGATGGCGGCCAATCCCCTGCGCAAGATCTACTTCAAGGGCGACAAGTACGTGCTGTTCTACAACGACAGCAAAAGCGCCAGCTACTGGCGGGACAGCCTGGAGCTCGGTGAAGCCGTGTACCTGGAGCGTGTCCGCAGCCACCTGGAAGAGGTCCTGCCGCTCGATGGCCAGCCGCTGCCGCCGATCAAGGCGCACTTCCACAAGTTCTGGCCGCATGGCGTCGAGTTTTGCGTGGAGCCGGAAGCCGAGCACCCGGCCGTCCTGCTGCACCAGGACGGCATCATTTCCTGCTCGGATGCCTATACCGCGCATTGCGGCTGGATGGAAGGCAGCCTGATCAGCGCCAAGCAAGCCAGCGGTCTGTTGCTGGAACGGCTAGATCAACTGGAAGACGTCGCCGCCGCCAACGATACCTTCATCACTTCCTCGACCGAGCGCGCATGAGCCTACTTGACTTCCCCCGCCTGCATTTTCGGGGATTTGCCCGCGCCAATGTGCCGACGGGAAACCGCAATACGCACGGCAACATCGATATCGCCACGAATGCGGTATCGATGGCGGGCGAGGCTGTCGACCTGAGCAGGCCGCCAGCCGAATTCCATGCGCACCTGAAACAGCTTGCCCCCCGTTTCAATGCGGAGGGCAAGCCCGATCCGGAGGGCATCTTCAGCCAGGCGGCAGGCTATAATTTTTGCGGCAATAACCATTTCTCGTGGGAAAACGCGAGGATCACGGGCGTCCAGCTGCGCGATGGCGAGGTCGATACGCGGGACGCGCTGGTGGGCGCCAAGCTGGCCCTGTGGGGCCACTACAACGAATACCTGCGCACGACGTTCAACCGCGCCAGGTGGATCGACAACAACCCCGCCCAGCCGGACACCACGCTGATCTACGCCGGCCAGTTCACCTTGAGCGACAAGCTGGCCACACCCAACACGCCCACGCTGTTCACCGCCGACATCGCGCAGGCGCACTCGGTGCGCTGGCTCGGCAGCGGCCATATCACGGAACGCAGCGGGCATTTCCTGGACGAGGAATTTGGCCGCTGCAGGCTGTTCCAGTTTTCGGTGGCCAAGCAAGACCCGCATTTCCTGTTCAATGGAGACCTGCCGCTGCCGGCCAGCATGCATGCCTTGCAGCAAGCCCTGGACGACGACGAGGTGCTGGGCCTGACGGTGCAATATTCCCTGTTCAATATGTCGACGCCGCAAAAACCGGACTCGCCCGTGTTCTACGACCTGGCCGGCAGCATCGGCCTGTGGCGGCGCGACGAGCTGGCCACCTATCCGTCCGGCCGCCTGCTGCAGCCGCGCCAGGGCAGCCTGGGACCGGTGCTGGTGAAAGTGCATGCGGACCGCGTTGCGTTCAACATGCCGACCGCCATACCCTTCACCACGCGCGACGCGGGTGCCGTCTCGGAACAGCATCCTACGCACGCCCTGGGCGGCAAGCAGGCGCTGGGCGACCTGCTGCTGCATGACGGCGCCGGCACCTTGCTGGCATGCATCCCAGAACGGCTGTACCGCGATTACTGGCGCCACCACGGCGTCTTCGATGTGCCGCTGCAGCACGCTGGCCCGGCCCCGGGCTCGCTCAGCCTGGGCAATGCGCTGGCGCAGTGGGACGAAGCCGACTGGGTGCTGCAGTCGGACAGCAACCAGCTGTATCTGGAAGCGCCGAACGGGAGAAAGCACGAGGATTTTCCGCAGACCATCACCGTGCAAAGCCGCTTCCGCGGCGAACTGGCGGCGCCTGCGGCCCTGCCGGCGCAGGCCGAGGACGGCGCGCTGCTGGCCATATGCCAGCAGCCGTCGCCGCTCGGGCATGGCTACACGGCGCTGACCCTGACGGGCCGCCAGCCGGGCGCAACCCGCATCGTGCTGGGAGCAGGCAAGCACAAACAGTACCTCGGCGTGCGCGTGCTGCCCGACGACTGGCATCTGGACGACGTGCCGGCCGAACAGGTCGATTACGCCTTCCTCTATCGGCATGTGATGAGCTACTACGAGCTCGTCTATCCATTCATGTCGGACAAGGTCTTCAGCCTGGCGGACCAGTGCAAGTGCGAAACGTACTCCCGCCTGATGTGGCAGATGTGCGATCCGCAGAACCGCGACAAGAGCTACTACATGCCCAGCACGCGCGAACTGTCGCTGCCAAAGTCGCGCCTGTTCCTGAAATACCTGACGCAGGTCGAGGCAACGGCCAGGGCGGCGGTGCCGGAACCGGCAGTGCCGCATGTCATCGGCTGCAGGGCAGAATTGATCGAGGAGCTGAAAAAGGCCATCGACCTGGAACTGTCGCTCATGCTGCAGTACCTGTATGCCGCGTATTCCATTCCCAATTATGCGCAGGGCGCGGCGCTGGTGCAGGCAGGCCGCTGGCTTCCGGCCGAGCTGGAACTGGCCTGCGGCACCGACGACCGGCGCCGCAACAGCGGCACGCGCGGCATGCTGCTGGAAATCGCCCATGAAGAAATGATTCACTACCTATTAGTGAACAATGTGCTGATGGCGCTTGGGGAACCGTTCCATGGCGGCACCCCGGTACTGGGCCAGCAGGCGCGCCAGCGATTCGGCCTGGACACGGAATTTGCATTCGAGCCATTTTCCGAGCATGTGCTGGCCCGCTTCGTGCGTTTCGAATGGCCCGACTACATTCCCACGCCCGGCAAGTCCATCGCCACCTTCTACATCGCGATCCGGCGGGCCCTGGCCGAGCTGCCCGGCCTGTTCGAGAGCGGCGCCGGCAAGCGCGGCGGCGAACACCACCTGTTCCTGAAAGAACTGACCAACCGCGCCTATCCCGGCTACCAGCTGGAAGTGTCCGGCCGCGACAGCGCGCTGTTCGCCATCGACTTCGTCACCGAGCAGGGAGAAGGCGTGGCCGTCGATTCGCCGCATTTCGCCTCGTCGCACTTCCAGCGGCTGCGCGCCGTCGCCGGCAGGTTTTCCGCCTGCAGCAAGCCGTTCGAGCCGGCGCTGCCGGCGCTGAAGAATCCCGTGCTCGAAGCGCGCGCGGACTGCACGGTGGTGACCGATGGAAAGGCCCGCGCGCTGATGCAGCTGTACCAAGGCTGCTACGAGCTGACCTTCCTGTTGATGGCCCACCATTTCGCGCAGCAGCCGCTGGGCAGCCTGCGCCGCTCGCGCCTGATGAATGCGTCCATCGACATCATGACCGGCCTGTTGCGCCCCCTGTCCGCTGCCCTGATGAACATGCCGTCCGGCCTGCCCGGCCGCCAGGCGGGACCGCCCGTGCCCGAGCCCGTCAGCAGCCGGGTCAGCAGCGACTACAGCCAGGGCTGCGACATGCTGGCGCAGAAATGCCTGGCGCTGGCGCAGTACGCGCGCAGCCTGGAGAGCGATGTCATCGGCATGGCGCCGATAGAAATGTTGGAGTTTTTTAATCAGCAACTAACCGATTTATCTCGGGGAAAGATGTCAAGAGAGGCCTGAAATGCACAAAATCATCATCGTCGGCGGCGGACTGGCAGGTAGCCTTAGCGCCATTTATCTGGCGCAACGGGGACACGACGTCCACGTTGTCGAAAAACGCGGCGATCCGCTGCAGAAAGCTTCCGCAACCGCCGATCCGGTCAACTCGCGCGCCATCGGCGTCACCATGACCGTGCGCGGCGTCAAGGCAGTGCTGGCTGCAGGCATCGGCAGGCAGGAGCTGGAGCTGTGCGGCGAACGCATCCTGGGCATGGCATTTTCCGTCGGCGGTAAATTCAAGGTGCGTGAACTGAGCCGGCGCGAAGGCCTGTTTCCGCTGTCGCTGGACAGGTCCGCGTTCCAGCGCCTGTTAAACACCTACGCCGCCAGGCACGAAGTGAAATACTACTTTGAGCATAAATGCCTGGATGTCGACCTGGAAAGGAAAGTCGTGCTGATCCAGGGTCCCGACGGCGCCCTGCAGCACCTGCATGGCGACCTGATCATCGGCGCCGACGGCGCCCATTCCGCGGTGCGGCGCGCCATGCAGAGCGGCATGCGGCGCTTTGAGTTCAAGCAGAGCTTCTTTCGCCATGGCTACAAGACCCTCGTGCTGCCGGATGCGGAAGGCCTGGGTTTCAGGAAGGATTTGCTGTATTTCTTCGGCATGAATTCCAAGGGCCAGTTTGCCGGCCGCGCAGCCACCATCCCGGACGGCAGCGTCAGCTTCGTCATTTGCCTGCCCTATTCCGGCACACCCAGCTTGAACACGCTGAACCGGGAAACCATGACGGCCTTCTTCGACCGCTATTACGACAAGCTGCCGGCGGCCAGCCGGCAAGAGATGGTAAACCAGTTTATCGCCCTGCCCAGCAACGACCTCATCAATGTCCGCTCCAGCACCTTCCATTACAAGGACCATGTCCTGCTGATCGGCGACGCGGCGCACGCCACTGCCCCGTTCCTCGGCCAGGGCATGAACATGGCGCTGGAAGACAGCTATATCTTCGCTACTTTGCTGGAAAAGCACGGCAATGCGCTGGCTCCCACCCTGGCCGAATTCACGCAGCAGCGCAAGGTACAGGCGGACGCCATGCAGGACATGGCGATCGCCAACTACGAAGCGCTGAGCAACCCCAGCCTGATTTTCTTCCTGCAGACGCGCTACAACCGCTTCATGCACCAGAGATTCCCCCGTATTTATCCACCGGACATGGCGGATAAATTGTTCTTTACATCGATTCCTTACGATGAACTGCAGCAAATCCAGAGGAAGCAAAACGTTTGGTACAAACTTGGGAGGGTCAACTAATGAACATTCTCGTCATCGGCGCAGGCCCCGCAGGCCTGCTCTTCGCCAGCCAGATGAAACAGGCCCGGCCCGGCTGGAATATCAGCATTACGGAAAAAAATACCCCGGAAGAAGTGCTGGGCTGGGGCGTGGTGCTGCCGGGACGGCCGCCGCGCCATCCCGCCAACCCGCTCTCCTACCTGGAGCAGCCGGAACGGCTCAATCCGCAGTTCCTGGAAGAGTTCAAGCTCGTGCATCACGACCAGCCCAACCTGATGAGCACGGGCGTTACCCTGTGCGGCGTCGGGCGCCAGGTACTGGTGCAGGCCCTGCGCGCCAAGTGCGTGGCGGCCGGCATCGCCATCCGCTACGAAACGCCGCCGGCGGACACGGCGCAGCTGGAAGCCGAATACGACCTGGTGGTGGTATCGAACGGCGTCAATTACAAATCGCTGGAATTGACGCCAGCGCTGGCGCCGCACATCGATTTCGGCCGCAACAAATACATCTGGTATGGCACCACCCAGCTGTTCGAGCAGATGAATCTGGTGTTCCGCAGCAATAAGCAAGGCATTTTCATCGGCCATGCCTACAAATATTCGGACACGATGAGCACCTTTATCGTCGAATGCAGCGAAGAGACGTACGCCAAGGCCGGGCTGGAAGGGCTTTCCGAGCGCGAGGCCGCCGCATATATCGCCAAAACGTTCCAGGCCGAACTCGGAGAACACGAGCTGCTCAGCCAACCGGGCCAGGGCTGGCGCAACTTCATGACCGTCAGCCACAAGCGGGCCTGCGACGGCAAGTTCATCCTGCTGGGCGATGCGCTGCAATCGGGGCATTTTTCCATCGGCCATGGCACCACCATGGCGGTGGTGGCAGCCCTGCTGCTGGTCAAGATCCTCGATACCGAAACCGGTACGGCCGCCGCTCTGGACAGCTTCAATGCCCGCGCCGTGCCCTTGATGCAATTGTTCAAGGACCACGCCAACAGCAGCCGCCTGTGGTTTGAAAGCGTGGACCAGCGTATCGGACTGAGCAATGCAGAGCTGACCGCCAGCTTCGATGCGCGCCGCAAGGACTTGCCGTCGCTACAAGAAGCGCTGATGGCCAGCCTTGGCTACGCGCTGGATCGCTAGGGAGCCGCCATGTCTGCACACATCTCCCCGCCGCTGCTGCCGATGCAATGGAGCAGCGCTTATATATCGTACTGGACGCCGATGCTGGACGATGACCAGGTCACGTCCGGCTATTGCTGGTTCGACTATGCGCGCAATATCTGCCGCATCGACGGCCTGTTCAACCCCTGGTCGGAGAAGGAACATGGACACCTGCTGTGGATGTCGGAAATCGGCGACGCCAGGCGTGAACAAAGCCGCAAGCAGAAAGTGGCGTACGCAAGGCAAGCGGAAGCAACTGGCGAGCAGCTGCAGGGGACGGCGCTGGCCGATGAAGTGACGCCGTTCCATGACTTGTTCCTGCCGCAAGCGGTGCTGCTTGACGGTGGCGCCCGCCACGACGGCCGCCACACCGTGCTGGGCCAGGAAGCGGACGCCTGGGTAGTCGAGCGGGCAGGCAAGCCGCCGTCGGCCTATTACCTGCAGGCCGGCGGCAACCGCCTGCTGCGCATGGTCACCGGCAACGACCCGCAGCACCGTTCGGTACGCGACTTTCCCAACCTGTTTGTCGGCGACATTCCGGACAGCGTTTTTACGTCTTGCAACACCTGACCAGGGCGTGGCGCGTGCACGAACCGCATGCGGCCAGGGCGTGCGCCACGCCTGGCGAGTGTTTTAGTCTTTACTCTTGAAGGATATTGATATGCCGTTGGTTGTTTACATTCTGGGATTGACGATTTTCTCGTTAACGACATCCGAATTCATGGTGGCGGGCATGATGCCGTCGCTGGCCCTGGCCATGGGCGAACCGGTAACACGGATCGGCTATCTGATCTCGCTGTACGCCATGGGCATGGTCATCGGCGGGCCGCTGAGCATCGTCGCCCTGCTCAGGCTGCGCGTGCCGAATAAAAAGGGACTGCTGTGGCTGCTGGGCTTTTATGCCCTTGCCCAATCCGTCGCCGCGTCGGCCACCAGCTATGACATTCTGGCCATCGCACGGGTGGTCACGGGCGTGGCCGCCTCCACCTGCTTTGGCCTGTCCCTGGCGATCTGCGCCGAGATCGTCAGCCCCAACGCGCGCGGACGCGCCGCTGCCGTCGTAATCGGCGGCCTCATGCTCGCTTCCGTGGCGGGCGTACCGGTCGCCACGCTCATCGACCAGCACCTGGGATGGCGCGCCAGCTTCTGGCTGGTGGTACTGCTGGCGCTATTCTGCCTGGCGCTCATCACCGTACTGGTGCCGCGCGCCAAGCCGACGGAAGTCGTCAGCCTCGGCAATGAACTGGGAGAATTCCGCAACCCTCACCTGTGGGCGGCATATGCCAGCAGTGGCCTCATCATCGGCGCCATCTTCGCGGCATTCAGCTACTTCGCGGCCATCCTGACGGAAATTACCGGCTTTCCGGCGTCCGCGATTCCCTGGCTGCTGGGCGTCTACGGCGTCGCCAACGTGGTGGGCAATGCCGTGGTCGGCCGTTATGCAGACCGCTACACCATCGTCATCATGGTCTGGGGCATGGTCATCCTGAGCCTCAGCCTGGCGCTGTTCGCCGTCTTTGCGCACAACAAAACCATCAGCGTCGCCTTGCTGGTCGTCACAGGCCTGGTCGGCATGTCGATGAATCCCGCCATCATCGCCCGCGTGATGCGGACCGCCCATCCAGGACCGCTGGTCAATACCGTGCATACCTCCGTCATCAACATCGGCCTGGGCGCCGGGTCATGGCTCGGCGGCGTCGGCATCGCCGCCGGCTACGGCCTGCGCGCCCCGCTGTGGGTCGGTGTCGCGCTGGCAGTGCTTGGTCTCATCAGCTTGCTGCCCTACCTGGGACACAGGTCGCGCGATTCGGTGCTGTCGCATTAGCCGCTGGCGGCGCGGTTGGTACTGCCAACCGCCCGCTGCTGTTATCTGCACGTCGGGTAGTTAGCCAGCAGGCTATCAGCCAGTTTGAGCAGTTCGTGATCAGGCTTGGCCCGCCCGCTACGCTTTACTACGGTCATGGTGTCTGCTTGATGGCGGCAGGGTCCTGTCAAATAAGCATTTACAAAAAATTATCAGCCCCTCCTGCGCCAGGGTAGTTGTCGCGTCACCTGATTTACCGTAGCATTGGCAAATCTCCCCTTCCCGCCCATACAGAAAATCCATAAAAGGAAATATCCGTCAAGGTCAGCCGACCCTGCTTACACGTAGCATGCTGATACACCGCGACTGAAATCGCCGACCAGAACACAATTCTTGCGAAAAATAATGCGAAAAACTCATTCCATAATTATTTCTGTCATTTTGGCCAGCTTGGCCATGCCTGCATGGTCGGCGGATCAGCCACTGTCTTTGCCAGACCGCCTGGCTGCCCTGCGCACGACGATCGCACTCGATCATGGCAAAATGGTTGGTTCCGGCGCGGCAGCATTGATGGACGCGGGTCTGGAAAGCCAATTCGTGCTCATCGGCGAGGACCATGGCATTGCAGAAATTGCGCATTTTTCAGCGGCGTATTTTGAAGGATTGGCCAGTCAAGGATTTACGACGCTGATTGTCGAAAATGGGCCCGCTGTTGCGGATGCTTTGGAAAAGACGTTGAAGTCCGATACTGGCGTTGCTGGCATAGCAGCATTTAACAAGGCCTATCCGGTCGCTACTGCTTTTTACAAATGGCAGGATGAGGCGCAATTCCTGGCCCGTATCGCCAAAGCTGCCGGACCATCGTTCCAATTGGTGGGAATGGACCAGGAACTCATGGGCGCGTCGAAATATTTACTCGACCAGATGGCTGGGCAACCGCTTGCTCCTTCGGCGAAATCAAAAATCGAGGCCTTCCGCAAGCTTGAAAGCGACGACTATGGCCGGGCGTCAAAGAACGGAGACCCGCGCGAGCTTTTCATGATGAAGGTCAAGGAAGAAGAACTATTCGCGTTACAGAAGCTGCTCACGACACTCAGGGACATGCCCGCCTTGGCGATGTTAAATGCGTTGATCGACAGTCGCAGCATTTATAGCAAGAACATGACTCCGGGACAAGGATATTTATCCAATACACAGCGTGCCAGGCTAATGAAACGGCAAGTGGCCAGCCATTTGACGCTTGCGCCTGCACAGCGCATGTTGCTGAAAGCGGGCGCCATTCATGTATTCCGGGGTTATAACCCGCTGAGTGCCGGTAGCCGGGAGATCGGCAATTATTTGGCTGAATATGCGGAAGGCCGCGGACAAAAATCGCTGCATGTATTGGTGCTGGCTGCCAAAGGCCAGCAGGCGCAATTTGCAGGAATTGCGCGCGCGTCGGCCTCAACAGAAATCGAAAAAATCGATGCCAAGTCCGCCATGGCTGGCGTATTGCCCTTCTTCGCCGCGGCAAGCGAGCACAAGGAGTGGTCATTGTTCGACGTGCGCCCCTTGTTGGGATCGGCTAAAACCCTGGCGAATGGAAACAGCAGCGTTCAAGGCATGATTCAGGGCTACGATTTTGTACTCGTCATTCCCGATGGGAGCGCAACGACGGACCTGTGACAAGATCGCCATCGGTCACAGCTCAGCCGCTGCCGATCTTTCGTCAAAATGGTCCAGTCTGCACCAAGACGATCTCACCAAAGGCGATCCAGGTAACTTGTGCCGACGGGAAATACAACAGGGATTGGCATGATTTTTGGGCAGATCCGAGCGCCTGTATATTGCCGCACCTGGGCTAGCGTTTGAACGAGCTGGGCTGATGCCGATTCCATGTGACGTCGGCTAACGATGGCGCGCGATACCTCCTCGCGCTCGGCCAGCGTCAGCGCCAGTCTGGAACGGCATCGCGGCGCTGGCCGTATGCCACCAGATTCAGCCAGAATCCGCTGTAGCGATGAGTGATTCCGATCAAATTGCTGGGCTATCATCTGAAGGGAATTGGCCTCCCCCCCTCGTTACTGCAAGCTATCAAGCGCAGTCACGCAGCCAGCGATGGCACATACGGCTCCCCACGCGTAGTGCGGGACCTCATGGATGCTGGCCTGGCTTGCAGTGAGAACCGCGTGGCCCGGTTGAGTGTGCGGCGAGCAGCTCCGCAGCATACTGCCAATAAACATCCTTGTCGGACACCAGCGAGACATCCAGCCAGCTTTGGTACTGGTCCGGGTCCACGATCATCACCATGCGCTTTTCATCGTCAGGCTTGTGAAAGCGCTGCATTGGCGTGCCCGTCGGCGCTGCCCCCAACAGCCAGACGGACTCACCTAGGGCCACTATCCGCAAATAAAAAAGCCTCTGAAGTGTCAAAAGCCCAGCCGGGTAACGACTGGGCTCAAGGTCCTAGCAAAATTCGGACTCCCCGATCTGGACTCGAGCCAGTGACCGACGGGATAACAGTCTTTGGCGCTACCGGAAAGACTTTCAGGTACTGGACTCCAGCAAAATACGTGGATAATATTTTCGGCGCTTGCTCACGGCTTTTCGCCCCACAGCGCCAAATTGATGCTGGAATGATTACTCAAGTTTGATCCTAGACTTTTGAAAATTTTCCCCATAAAAGGCAAGTTGCCCCCACCCCGACGAACGATCAATGAGGGCCATGCATTGGATCACTTCAACGCCATGCTCAGGACTGGGGATTCGGCAACCCCGCGATCGCAGCGGTGAAGGACGCTACGGCCGGACGTGCCACAAACACATCGACCGGATAGGATGCGCCAAACACCGGCGAGTGGTCGCCTTCCTGCGCGGTCAGGGGTGTGCCGCTCGCGGAAAAAGTGTAAATCCCGAACTCGACTTCCGACGCCCCCGGGGCGCCCTTCCAAAGCTCGTCGGAATATTCGAAACAGCAGGCGCCCAGAAACGTGCTGCCGGCTGCCTTCGCCAATGGAAGAATCGTCGAAAACTGATTGTAGAGATTGTCGGCCTGGGTGGTTTTGCCGCCGTTGGCGTTGCTCCACCCAAGTTCGCCGTAGAACCAGTACATGCCCGGGAATGCCGCTGCAAACGCCGAGTTGTACGTTGTCAGCTGGGCACCAGTCTGGTAGGAGTTGACCGACGCGATGAAACGCGTCGCCGGAATCTCGGCCGTGCTGAATGCATCGCTAAGCGCCTGGATTGCATACTGCCCCATTATCGCATTGGTGGCCGGTTTAGTCTGCGAAATACTGGTGTTGACCGGGTAGATCGCAGTTGTGACCGGGCTGGTGAACGGCAACACATTTGCTACGGGAATGCCGAGGCTCGCCTCAGCAGCGATAATCAGACTTGCGATCATCGCAATATCCTGCGCCTCGCAATAGCCATAGGCGCCGTTATTGCTGTTATCGTATTCGTTGCCGATTGCCCACATCACCACCGGTCCGGACGTAATATTGTTTGCATAGACTTCGGCGACGATCCCGGTGATCCAGGACGCTAACTGGGTGCTAGACAAAGGCCCCGCCGGATTAGCGTTTCTGGTCCGGTTGTTGTAGGCGGTGCCTGCGAAGAAATTGCTAATCGGGACGATGACGGTCAGGCCGGCGTTCGCCGCGGCGGTGAGAAACGACTTGTGATCGCGCATCCAGTACCCGTTCGGCGCCGGCACGCTCCAGTTATACATTTTGATCGTATTGCAACCGAAGCCCGCGATCGTTCCAAGATCATTGCGCGCATCCGGGCTCCAAAGCTCCTGAAAATCCGCATTGGCGAAATCGGTATCTCCATACTTGCTCGGCGCCGGCAAGCCTGTGTAGTCCGAAGGCGCAGGTTCCCAGTTCATGCCGATCATCGGTTGCGGCAGTGTGCTGATGACGATCAGAGACCATTGACTCTGCGCGGAGGTCGGTGCCGTTGAAACGTAGACGAGGGGCCCCGCCGGGCCACCGGAGGCACTGGTCAGCAGATAACTGGGATGGTTCTGGAGCGAGAACTGGAAGCTGGTGACGTCGTAGCTCCACTGCTGAACGTATCCGCTGGCGCCTTTTGCCGCAAGAGTCACGGCGGCCCCGCTCTGTAGCTGGTCCTTTGCGATGCTCAGACAGAGGTTTGCCGGAGAGGAATTCAGGATAAGATGGCCATCTTTCGTCAGAACCCAGCCTTGTAGATCGGACGCCCCCGGATTCAGCAGCGCGATCGTTGAACCGGCAGATTCCTGTGCGGCCGTCACGACGCCACCGGCGAGGTTGCCTATATAGAAGTTAATCATATGCTGTTCCAAGTTGTTGATGCATCCGATATAGACTGAAAGGCAATTCAGGCGCATGAGCAGGATGGTATCTTTTCATCGCGCCACGAAAAGCCACGAGAACTGGTCATGACGAGTCGCCTGGCCGCCAGTTGCCCATGAGCATAACGAATTACCCAGTGAGGAAAATCACGCATTGTCACAAGTTGATGCGAAAGTCCAATTCGGGGTGAAAGAAGATGGTCGAAGCTTATTGGCTGCCCGCAATAGCCGCCTCCAGCTCCCCTTCATATTTCCATCCTCGACGCCAGCCTCGCGCCAGCACCAGGACGATCTCGCCGTCCTTGAGCACTGGCACCCGTCTGCCGAACTCTTTAGAATGGTCCCGCCGGCTCTGCCGCCCTGTCCCCGCCTTGCCGAGGCTATGATCGCGCTCAGGCTGAAACTGCTTGAGCGTGCGCAGCCCCGTATATGATCCCTCCCATGGCTGGATGCCTTACGATGCTCTGGCTATGGTTTCGCGTGTCGGGGCGCAATCGATTCGAGTTCTCTTCCGCATCATTTCCGCTCTGCAACGATGCTTTTAAGTTAAAGTGTTGCATTGATCGATTGAATCCGCCCCCCGGAGCAGACATTCGGCTATTCGAGCGCATTCCTCAGTTCGATTTTCATCTTGAGCCGCTCCCGATTCCTTCCAACCGCACCTGTATCAATTCCAGTAAAGCCCGAACCCGCGCAGTCACGGAATGCCGATGGCTGTACACGCCAAGCAATTGCAGCGGCGCAGGGATCAAGTCCAGCGGCACTTCCTGCAATCGGCCCGCGGCAAGATCTTCCTGGCATGGATAGGCCGCCACTATCGCGAAGCCGATGCCTTGCCGCGCGCCCGCCAATGCCAGTTCTCCGCTGTTAACACGATAGCGGCTACGCACCGATACCTTCACGATTTCGCCTGCGGCATCGAGGAACTGCCAGGGCTGGCCCTTTAACGCGCTCAAGGTGGTAATGCAAGGCAATGACCTAAGTTCGCGCACTTGGCGCGGCATTCCAGTTTTGGCCAGCAGGGCGGGCGCCGCGACCACGATGCTGGGCAGCGTAGCGAGTTCGCGGGTGATGAAGTTACTGTCATCCTGGCGCCCACGATGGAAGACGATGGACAGGTCCATGTCTTCTCGGAGAGCTTCCAGACCGGTCAGGCGCGTGTCGCATTCCAGTTCGACGCCGGGATGGAGGCTGCAGAATTCGGCCAGGATAGGCGCTAGCAGCCTTGGCGCTTCGCCTGGCATGCACATCCTCAGGGGGCCGCGCAGTTCACGCTGCACTGCGCCAAGCTCTTCCTCGGTGGAGAGTAAGGCGTCGAGCAAGGGTTTTGCGCGTTCGTAGAGTAGCCTGCCAGCTTCCGTCATGCGCAGGTGGCGGGTGCTGCGTTCCAGCAAGCGGACGCCCAGCGTGCGTTCCAGCGAGGCGACGTGGCGGCTGACGTTAGAAGATGGCAGGGTCAGCAGGCGTGCCGCGCCGGCAAAGCTTTGTTCATCGACGACCGCCACGTAGACACGGACGGTATTCAGGTCGAGGGCATTGCGCATGATTATCCCGATTAAGGTATGAAAGCCGCCCATTTTCACATACTAGCGCTCCACAGTGGCGGAATTTAAGATGCCGTCTCGTCCGATGGGTCGCCGCCGGCGGCGCATCGGGACGGATTGAACAGGAGAGCTTCAGCATGGAAATCGGAATACTTGGCGGCGGCATTGCAGGGTTGAGCGTGGCGCTTGCATTGAGCAAGCGGGGGTACAGTCCCCGCGTATATGAACGCCGGGCGGGGCCTGCGACGATGGGGGCTGGCGTCACGCTCTGGCCCAACGCCGGTTTTGTGCTGGAGGAACTAGGGCTGCTGCAAGACATAGCTGCAGTGGGAGGCCGTCCAGTGGCAATGCACCGTCAGGATGCCGCGGGCAATTCTTTGGGGGGCATCGATATTGCGCTGCTGGACCAGATTATGGGACATCCGACCCATACGATTTTGCGCAGGGACTTGCAGGCGGTACTGCTGGATCATGCGGCACAGGCCGGGATCCCGGTAGAATTCGGGCATCGGACGGTGGCGATCGACCTCGATGCTGGCGGCAAAGCCGTGGCGCGTTTCGAAAACGGCGCAAGCATTCGTCCGGATCTGCTGATCGGCGCCGATGGCCGCATGGACTCGGTGGCACGCAGGTTCGTCGCGGGGGACAACACGCCAGTCTATCAGGGCTTTGTGAACTGGGTGGGTGTGGCGCAGGCGGAGAGTGCACTGGTGGACGATATCGCGATTCAGGATTATTGGGGTTCGGGTGATCGCTTCGGTTGCGTGGCGGTCCGGCCGGATTTGGTCTACTGGGCGGCGGCGCAGGCACGGCCATTGCCGGGAGCGGTGCCCGCAGCGGATATGCGTAAGGAGATTGAGGATCTGTTCGCGCGATGGCCGGAGCCTGTCACCCGCATCATCCAGGCGACACCGGCGCATGCCATCCGACTGATTGCCGTGCACGACCTGGAGCCGCTGCACACGTGGAGCAGGGCCAATGTGCTGCTCGTGGGGGATGCGGCGCACGCGCCGTTGCCGACATCTGGCCAGGGCGCCTGTCAAGCGCTGGAAGACGCCTGGCATCTGGCTCGGTGTCTGGCTGGGACGGACGGCTGCCTCGATGAAGCCTTGCTGCGCTTCGCGCAGATCCGCGGGCCGAAGACCGCGAAGCTGGCCGAGCAGGGTCGCGTTTTCGCGCGCGGCCTGTTTGCCACTGATCCTGAAACCTGCCGCATTCGCAATGAGCGCGCCAAGGCGTCCGATCCCCTGCGTGACGTGCATGCCTTGGCAGCCGGATGGGCGCAAGGTTTGCCGATGGCCGGCTGCACGGACGGCACACCGGTGGACAGCGTCGGTTCCGGCAGTCTGTACCGCCTCTGAAAGACTGTGCCAATCTAGACACCGCATGGCGTCTCCGGCCGCGAGACGCCTCACTATTGAGCGAGCCGGGCATTTTCGGACACTTCATTTGATAAGCTTGCGAAAGGGAGTGAAAACATGAAATCAAGGGCATACACACCGAAGTTCCGGGCTTAACCGAGATCATCAATGAAGGACGGCCTGATCGATATTAGGATCGGGCCGTGTAGACGTTGCCTCAACGTTACAATGCTCGAGTCTTGAAACAAAACTTTAACTGAACGACATTGGCACCAAGAGGTGATTTTTGGGTGTTTTTTGGCGGCACGAGAAATACCCACCTCACTGCCAAGCAATTGAAGTCCGGCACCTGAAGGTAACATCTGGGGCGCTCGATTCCCGGATGAAAAGTTTTCTTCTCCGGACTTATGCAATCGTCGCATCGTCCGTTGTCCGGCCTCGTCCAGGCGCGTCCGAAGCGGATTTTTCATACTTTTGTCATACCAAACAAAAAAGGCCTACACTAGATCAGTGTAATCCTTTGATATCAAACGAATTCTTGGTGGGAAGTGCAAGTTTCGAATTAGAAACAAAGTAACCATAGATCACCATAGCCTACGACAGCGGCGGGCAAAAACAGGTAACTTCCGGTATTTTTTGCGCTAAAGTGATCTGACATCATCTTCCATTGCCCCAAGTTTGCCCCAAGTTTGCCCCAAGTTTTACCAAAAGTATCACAACCATATGAAGATAAAACAAGTGAAACAACAGAGATATTTTAACAATTTTTCAGCATTTCCATTTCAGAAATCGACTGCTCACGTTTCTCACCAGAATTAGTGCGACTCCGAAAGTCTCACAGACTGTAACATCGGTGAAAATTCAACAGAGCTTGATCTAAATAATTCCCATTCAATTGTCAACGAGCTGGCTGAGCGCTTGATTTTTCGTAAGCGTCCGGCCACTACCGTCTTGAACGGGTATTCAATCGGACCGATGATAGCGTCACACCGCTGGGAAGCGGCGTGTTGTTTAGGCAGGGTTGATCTGCTGGAGGTAGTTCCACGGCAGGAAC
>NZ_WFLL01000110.1:0-1221 GCF_009208755.1 Janthinobacterium sp. FT14W
GGCGGCCGCCTGGGCCGCTGCCGCGGCGCTGACGGCCGAGATGTCGATCCCGCCCAGCAGGGCAGCCGTTTCCGCCGCCGAAACGGCGGCGGCGGCGGTGTTGGCGAGCGCCGCGGCGTCGGTCAGGTTGGCCGTGGCCTGCAAGCCGGCGGCCGTCAGCGCATCGGCAGCGGCGGTGGCGGCAAGGGCGACGGCATCCGTCAGGTTGGCAGTGACGTCGGCATTGTCGGCATCGAGCTGCAAGGCATTGACGGTCGCCGTCAGGTCGACCACGCTGGTCTGTCCGGCCGTGACGTTGGCGGCCAGGGCGGCCAGGTTGGCCAGGTTGAAGGCATTCAGGGCGACGTTGACGTCCAGCAGGCTGGCTTGCGCATTGGCGGCGGCGGCATCCGCATCGGCCTGGTCGGCAGCTTGCTGCAGAGCCACGACATCGGTCTGATCGGCCACTGCCTGGGCATTCGCGGCATCGTTGGCGGCCGCCGCGTCGGCAGCGGCCAGGGCGGCAGCGTCCGTCTGGTTGGCAATGGTTTGCGCTGCCAGCGCGGCGGCGGCGTCATTATCGGAGACGATTTGCAGCGCGGCCGCATCCGTCAGTGCCGCTTGCGCGGCGGCGGCGGCGGACGTGCTGGCGGCGGCATCGGCCGTGATCTGCAGGGCGGCCGCGTCGCTCAGGTTGGCTGTCACCACGGCATTGGCGGCCGCAGCGGCGGCAGCGGCGGCTGCGGCGTCGAGCGCGGCAGCATCCGTGTTGCCGGCCAGGGTGGCGGCTGCCGCTGCCGCGGCAGCGTCGGCGTTGGAAATGACGGCCAGCGCGGCGGCGTCGGTCAGGTCCGCCTGCGCCTGCGCCGCATCCGATGCCAGGGTCGCCGCATCGGCGATCAGCCCCAGGGTGGGCGCCTCCGTCATGTTGGCTTGTGCCTGGGCATTGGCGGCGTTCGTGGCGGCGGCATCGGCGGCGGCCTGCAGGGCTACGGCATCGGTGGCGTTGGCGATCGAGGCATCCCAGGCGGCGACGCCGGCGGCGGCATCCGCTGCCATGGTCAGCGTCACGGCGTCGGTGAGTCCTGCTTGCGTGCTGGCTGCTGCTGCGGCGTTCGCTGCGGCCGTGGCGGCGATGCCCAGTACCGCGGCGTCGCTGGCATTGGCGTTGGCAGCCGCATTTGCTGCCGCGGCGGCGGCCGCATTCGAGGCGGCGGCCAGGGCGGCGGCATCGGTGGCGGC
>NZ_WFLL01000111.1:0-1066 GCF_009208755.1 Janthinobacterium sp. FT14W
ATCTCTCCGGGATTCCATCCATGTCAAGGGTAGGTAAGGTTTTTCGCGTTGCATCGAATTAATCCACATCATCCACCGCTTGTGCGGGTCCCCGTCAATTCCTTTGAGTTTTAATCTTGCGACCGTACTCCCCAGGCGGTCTACTTCACGCGTTAGCTGCGTTACCAAGTCAATTAAGACCCGACAACTAGTAGACATCGTTTAGGGCGTGGACTACCAGGGTATCTAATCCTGTTTGCTCCCCACGCTTTCGTGCATGAGCGTCAATCTTGACCCAGGGGGCTGCCTTCGCCATCGGTGTTCCTCCACATATCTACGCATTTCACTGCTACACGTGGAATTCTACCCCCCTCTGCCAGATTCTAGCCTTGCAGTCTCCAATGCAATTCCCAGGTTGAGCCCGGGGATTTCACATCAGACTTACAAAACCGCCTGCGCACGCTTTACGCCCAGTAATTCCGATTAACGCTTGCACCCTACGTATTACCGCGGCTGCTGGCACGTAGTTAGCCGGTGCTTATTCTTCAGGTACCGTCATTAGCAAGGGATATTAGCCCTCACCGTTTCTTCCCTGACAAAAGAGCTTTACAACCCGAAGGCCTTCTTCACTCACGCGGCATTGCTGGATCAGGCTTTCGCCCATTGTCCAAAATTCCCCACTGCTGCCTCCCGTAGGAGTCTGGACCGTGTCTCAGTTCCAGTGTGGCTGGTCGTCCTCTCAGACCAGCTACTGATCGATGCCTTGGTAGGCTTTTACCCTACCAACTAGCTAATCAGATATCGGCCGCTCCACGAGCATGAGGTCTTGCGATCCCCCACTTTCATCCTTAGATCGTATGCGGTATTAGCGTAACTTTCGCTACGTTATCCCCCACTCCAGGGTACGTTCCGATATATTACTCACCCGTTCGCCACTCGCCACCAGAGCAAGCTCCGTGCTGCCGTTCGACTTGCATGTGTAAGGCATGCCGCCAGCGTTCAATCTGAGCCAGGATCAAACTCTTCAGTTTAATCTCTGTTACTTTGCCGTTTTACCGGCACCGTCATTGCTGACGGGTCGCTCACT
>NZ_WFLL01000112.1:0-1043 GCF_009208755.1 Janthinobacterium sp. FT14W
CTAGGTGTGAAGTTGCAAGAGGTTATTCGGACTAGATCCGAGCCGTGACATCGGGGCCTTGCCAGCAATGCCCTGATGCGGCCGGTGCCAGTTGTAGTGATGATTCCATTCCTTGAGCATGTGGGCACGTTCCAGTGAGTTGTTATAAACGAAGCCGTAAGCCCATTCACGCAAGGCTGACTGGATGAAGCGTTCGGCCTTGCCATTGGTCTGCGGTCGATATGGCCGCGTAAAGCGGTGCTTGACTTCGATCTGACTGCAAGTCGCCTTGAATGACCTGGAGCGAAAGGCTGAACCGTTGTCGGTCAACAAGGCTTTGGGGCGCACCCCGAGCGAGCAGAAATAGGCGTGGGTATTGGCGAGGAAACTGTTGGCATTTTCCTGGGTTTCGTCAGGGTAGAGTTCCGTGAAGGCGATGCGGGCATGGTCGTCAATGGCGATAAACAAGACTTCCCATCCGGCGCCGCGCGCACGGTCGCGCCGGTTTCCAGTCGCACGATGACCGGTGGCTTCAATGCGTCCGAGCTTCTTGGTATCAATATGAATCAGGTCGCCCGGTTGCGCATGCTCATAGCGTTGCACCGCCTCGACGGGATCGAGATCGCTCAGTTTGGAGAGGCCGGCACGCGCCAGCACACGGCTGACCGTGGCCTTCGATATCTGCAGGTACTGGGCAATCCTGGCCTGCGTCATGCGCTTCTTGCGTAGCTCGACAACGGTCAGCGCCTTGCCCGCGTCCAGTGCCAAAGGGCAGTGTGCGGGACGCGACGAGCGGTCCATCATGCCTTCGCGGCCCTCGGCAAGGAAGCGCCCCAGCCATTTGCGCACGGTCGCCTCGCTCACAGCATAGCGGACAGCGGCTTGGCAGACCGGCAGGCGGTGATGTAGGACGTCTTCGACCATCTCGACTCGACGAATCAGAGTTAATCGGGCATTCTTATGGATGTTCATTCGGTTGGTTTCCTTGAGAACTGGGGGTTTGGCGATTTCCAGTGTCTCAAATCCAATCCGAATGAACCACAACAACCTATTGAAACATCACA
>NZ_WFLL01000113.1:0-1012 GCF_009208755.1 Janthinobacterium sp. FT14W
CGCGAGGCAGGTGGACAAGCATGGTGAATCTGCTTGAACGCTCAACTAGCGTTCCGATCGCAGACCGGTTTAGTCCGATGATCAGGTCACCCTCCCAATGCCCCGGGACCGCACGATCGTCGGCTTCTGCAGGCCTGTTGGAGATCATTACATCCTCGCTCACATGTGCCCAGGCTTTGGCTTGTGCCCTTGCTCTCGGTACGCGCAATGCCCTCCCAGTACGCAGGCAGCCAACCAACTCGCGCTTGAGAGCTCCTCGACCCTGGATATAAAGTGCTTGGTATATGGCTTCGTGAGAGATGCGCATGGATTGATCATCCGGGAAGTCGATCTTTAGTCGGTTGGAAATTTGTTCGGGCGACCAACCGGTGACCCATTTACGATCACCGCGATGCGGCTTATTTCTTCCTATGAACGGCGCTGGCCGAGGCCCAGAGATGTCACGACCATTCGCGTCACGAACCTTGCCCTCCAGGCGATCTTGAACGTAGTCGTGCAAACGTGGATCAGTTAACAGTTTCGATAGCTTGGGTCTTTTCGCAACCAGCTCAGCCTTCCACTGCGCAACCGAAGCTCGATACTCAAGTCGGCCACAGCGAGTTGCAACATTACGTGTCAGCTCACGGGAAACCGTTGATGCGCTACGCCCGATACGGCGCGCAATCTCTCGTACTCCGACGCCCTGGCACGAAAGAAGTCCAATCTCTTCTCGCTCAGCAAACGACAAGTACCTTCCAGATATTGGGTTCAACATAGAAAGTGGCATGCCGCCATTATGACGAAACCAACGCGTCCCGACTGCTTGCGACACGCCAACCGCTTCAGCAGCTTTTTCGCTTGTAATCCCCGTTGCTATTTGTTCCCAGAACCGCCGCTCGGTTTCCCGGCGATGCGATGGCGCACCTGGCGAGCGCATCGCCCTTCGCCCAGTCAACTTGTTCATCCGCCCCGCTGGTCGCCCCATAAACACCTCCCCGATTAAAGGTGTTGCGAGGACCGGTTGAATCCGCCC
>NZ_WFLL01000114.1:0-996 GCF_009208755.1 Janthinobacterium sp. FT14W
GGCGGCGACGTCGGCGTCGGCGGCGAGGGCCGCGTTCAGCGCCAGCTGTGCATTTGCCGCTGCCGTGGCGGCTGCTGCCGCCGTGGCATCGTCCGCCTGGGCATTGAGCGTGGCGGCCAGCGAGATGGCTGCCTGCGCCGCTGCCGCTGCCGCGACGGCATCGGCATTTTGCGCCGCGACGGCCGCCGCATGCGCCGACGCCGCATTCGCGGCAGCGGTGGCGGCTGCCGCATCGTCGGCCTGGGCCGACGCCAGCGCCGCATGGGCCGCTGCCGCATTGGCGTTGGCCTGCGCTGCCGCATCGGACGCGTTCTGCGCGGAGATGAGGAGGTTCAGCTTGAGCGTCTTGTCATTGTCGGCATCCAGGGCGTTGGTATCGGCCGTTACCGCCGCGTTCAGGTTGGCGATGGCCGCGTTGAGCGCGGCATGGGCATTGACGGCCGCCGTGTCGGCCAGTTGCGCCGCCAGCGTGGCAGCGGCCGAAAGCGCTGCCGTGTGGGCTGCGTTGGCGGCGGCATCGTCGGCGGCCAGCGCGGCGGCGGCGGCAGCCAGCGCATTGTTGGCTGCCGTCGCCAGGGCCGCCAGGGCGGCGTCGGCTGCCAGTGCGGCGTCCGCAATGACCTGGGCAGCGGCGGCAGCTGCCGCCGTGCTCGCGGCCGTGGCGTCGGCGCCCAGGGCGGCATTGGTGGCGGCGAGCGAGTTGCTGGCAGCCAGGATTGCCGCATTGAGTGTCGTCGTGGCGTTATTCAGGGCCGTTTGCGCGTTGGCGGCCGCCGTGCTGGCTGCCGCGGCGGCATTGTCATCGGCCAGGGCCTGGTTCAGGGCGGCCAGTGCGGCCGCTGCCGTGGCCGCAGTCGTGCCGACGGCAAGATCGGCGGCCTGGGCGGCCTGGGTGGCGGCCAGCGAGATCGACGCGGTGAGAGCGGCGGCGGCGGCGGCCGCATCATCGGCTTGCGCGTGCTGCGTGGCGGCGGCCGAAATGGCGGCGACGGCTGC
>NZ_WFLL01000115.1:0-894 GCF_009208755.1 Janthinobacterium sp. FT14W
GCCACGCCAGCATCCACGCCCGCGCCCGCCAGCGTGCCGGACCGCAACGCCGTGCTGCGCCAGCTGGCCGCCCTGTGGGGCGAGCAGTTGCCGGCCGGCGACGCTTGCCAGGCGGGCGCACGCGCCGGCTTGCGCTGCCTGCACAGCCGGGGCGGCATCGCCGAATTGCGCGTGCTGGACCGTCCCGCCATGCTGACCTTGCGCGACGGGGAGGGGATGGAACAGCTGGCGCTGCTGACGCGGCTGCAGGACGAGACGGCCACCGTGCTGCTCGATGGCAAGCCGCAAGGCGTGCCGCTGGCCCAGCTGGCGCAGCGCAGCGATGGCAGTTTTACCACTTTCTGGCGTGCCCCGCGCAACTGGCGCGACGAGATACCTGCGGGCGCCCGCGGCGCCGACGTGGACTGGCTGGGGCAGCGCCTGGCGCAACAGCAGGGCTTGCCGGCGCCGGCCGCCAATCTGCCGCTCGATGCTGAGATGCAACGCCTGCTGCGCGTGTTCCAGCAGAGCCAGAACCTGCGGGCCGATGGCCTGGCGGGGCCGAAAACGTTCATACGCCTGATGCAACTGGGTGACAATTCGGAGCCGCGCCTGAGCAGCGCAGCTCCTGCCGTGGCAGCGCCCGCTGCGACGGCGATGGTGGCGGGGAAATAAGATGTCCTACATACTTGAAGCACTAAAAAAATCGCAGGCCGAGCGCCAATTGGGCGAGTTGCCGTCGATTCATGCACCGCAGGTGCAGCTGCACGATACCGCAGCGTCCGCTTCTGCGCGGCGCACGCCCGTCTGGCTGGCATTGGGCGGGGTGGGCGTGGGCGTGGCTGCCGCACTGCTGCTGTGGCAACCCTGGCAGGCGGGCGCGGCGGCGCCTGCGGCCGCTCCCGCCGCTGCCCC
>NZ_WFLL01000116.1:0-889 GCF_009208755.1 Janthinobacterium sp. FT14W
TTGCCGCCACGCAGGACATCCAAATAAAGGCGGGTACGGTCGACAACAGCGGCGGCACGCTGCAGGCCAGCAACGGCAGCATCGGCCTGGACGCCGGCAGCGTGCGCAATGCGCAGGGCGTGCTGAGCGCAGGCAAGGATGTGCGCGCCACGCTGACGGGCGACTTGACGAACACAGGTTTGCTGTATGCGGGCCGCGACCAGCAGTGGACGGTGGGCGGCGCGCTGGCCAACAGCGGCTCCATCGCCGCGCTGGGCAATACGACCCTGCAGGCCAACCGCATCAGCAGCAGCGGCTTGCTGGGCGCGGGCCTCAAGGCCGACGGCAGCCTGGGCGCCAGCGGCGACCTGACCTTGAGCGCCACGCAGGCGATCATCGCCAGCGGGCAGAACCTGGCGGCGGGCCAGGCCAGCCTGACGGGCACGGCGCTGGACTTGAGCGGCAGCCAGACGGGCGCGGCCAACATCGCCTTGACGGCGAGTGCCGGCAACATCAGCACGACCGGCGCGGTGGTAAGCACGCCGGGCCTGCTGTCGATCACGGCCAATGCGGGCAGCGCGCAGGCGCTGGTGAACACGGGCAAGGGACAATTGAGCGGGGGCCAGCTGGCCCTGCAGGTGGCAAACCTGGACAACAGCGGCGGCGACATCGTGCAGACGGGGCAGGGCAAGACCGTCATCGCCACGGGCCTGCTGGACAACACGGGCGGGCGCATCGCCGTCAACAGCAGCGACCTCGACCTGAGTGCGGCGACCTTGACGAACATCAACGGCCGCATCGAGCATGCGGGCACTGGCGTGCTGGCCATCACGGCCAGCACCCTGAACGGCCAGGGCGGCAAACTCATCGGCAACGGTGCGCTGCGCATCGATGCCGGGAAGATCGACCA
>NZ_WFLL01000117.1:0-878 GCF_009208755.1 Janthinobacterium sp. FT14W
CCTGGTTGTGACTGGTTGAATTATTGTGTCCATAAATAAATTTGTGGACACAATCAATTTGCGTCCCAAATTCAATCATCGGGATCTGCGGCGATTAAGGGAAGACGGTGGTGAGGCGACGCTTACGATTTTTCAGTGTTTTCCCAACCATTCAGGTACCGATACCCTCAAAAATACCCTCACCAGCAAAGTCCGCTATTGCCGGTTTGTCGCGGCCGGAATAGATGACACTAGCCCGCTTGCTCGCACCTGTCATCCGATTCTTCTGGGCGACAACGCCTTCATTTCAGCACAGCAGCAATCAAAACGCTCCGATGAATTTAAGGATACGCCGATCTTCAGCACCGCGCTGTCCCCCTGTCACCCTGTCATTAACGCCATATCAGGCCCGCTACAGCGACAGAGACGAGACAATGGACTGTCTCCTATCTCTCAACCGTTTTTACCATAGCCCATATTGCCTCCGCTTTTCACGTCTCGAGCAAGACAGTCAGTCGAGCCATAGCGGCATTTAGTAAAGCGCAACTTGCCGTGGATGGCCAAAGCTGAGATCGTGTACGAATGGCGGACCTGACCCCGGCCCTTCGTCCATGACGACGATGAATTTCTTGATAGTAAGTAGAGCAGTACTGGGCGGATTCCACGATCAGAATGGTGAATCAACGGCATCTTGCGCTGTCGTGCTCGCAGGGCCATCTTCAGGGCCTCGCTGACCTCTTCGGTTTGCAAGCTTGCGTGCACGTGATAGCCTACGATCTTGCGCGAATACGCATCCGTTACCAAGCTGACATAGACGAATTTGCCGGCGGTCGGCAGATAGGTAATGTCGGCTACCCAGACTTGCTCCGGCCGCGTAGCGAGCACTTGTTCCGGTCCTG
>NZ_WFLL01000118.1:0-813 GCF_009208755.1 Janthinobacterium sp. FT14W
GCGTACTGGTGCGGGAACTGGGCCTGATCATGGATGCGCAGCGCCGCGGCGAAGCGGCACGGCTGCCCGTGCTGCCTATCCAGTATCTCGACTACAGCGTGTGGCAGCGCAAGCGCCTGGAAGAAGAAGGGGCACTGGAACAGCAACTGGATTACTGGAAGAAAAAACTGGCGGGCGTACCGGACCAGCTCGACCTGCTCACGGACTTCCCGCGCCCGAACGTACACAGCCATGCAGGCGCCACCTACAGGTTCAGTCTGCCCCCCGAACTGAGCGGCGCATTGAACATGCTGGCGGAGCAGCACGGCGTGACGCTGTTCATGGTCCTGCTGAGCGCTTTCAATGTCCTGCTGTATCGCTACAGCGGCCAGGCGGACCTGTGCGTCGGCAGCCCGATTGCCAACCGCCAGTATGGAGAAACAGAAGGCCTGATCGGCATGTTCGTCAATACCCTGGCCTTGCGCACGCACGTGGACGGTCAGCAAGACTTCCTGTCGCTGCTGGCACAGGTCAGAAATACTTGCCTGGAAGCCTACGAACACCAGGACGCGCCATTCGAAAAAGTCGTCGATGCCGTCAAGCCGCAGCGCAGCATGGCGACCACCCCGCTGTTCCAGGTCATGCTTGTCCTGCAGAATACCGATGCCATCATCCATGCCAGCAATGTACAGCCCTACGTGCTGGAAACGGGCATCAGCAAGTTCGACCTGAGCCTGGAGGTGACGGAAGCTCCGCATGGCCTGTCCTGCATCATGGAATACAGCACCACGCTGTTCAAGCCGGAAACGATAGCGCGGCTTTGCCGCCACTTCG
>NZ_WFLL01000119.1:0-760 GCF_009208755.1 Janthinobacterium sp. FT14W
GTTACTTTGCCGTTTTACCGGCACCGTCATTGCTGACGGGTCGCTCACTTCAAAAACAACTGACAGGCCACTTCTTGCGAAGCGTCCTATTTCATTTATTTCTTCGTGAACATTTGATATTTTAAGTATGACGCCAATCCGAAGATCGGCGCTGCACTGCATCAAATATCCACACTTATCGACTGTTAATTGTTAAAGAACTGTATTTGGTACTGCTTATTTACTGCTTTCGCGCTATCGACAAAGCGTTGTGTTTGTCAGCTGCGAAGAAGAAAGAGTATGAAGCATTTCAGCACAATCGTCAACACCTTCTTTTTACTACCCAGCCCCGGAAGGCTGTCCCTTTTGTGCCGCAAACCAGTGCGTCTCATTGGGGAGGCGAACTATAGCAAAGCTATACGCAGGCAGCAAGGTTTATTATAAGAAATTGTGAAATTTGTTTATGCGATGTCATACCGCCATCAAATTGACCAGGTAACACCATTCGGAATGCCCTGGTGGCCATTGACGCTTGCATATGAATGAACTGATTGGGCAGCTGCACCAGGTCGACGCCGGCCAGGCGAGGACAACAGCCTTAATAAGGGATACAGCACTGCTTGACGACTGCATTTCCAGTCATGCCTGGAGAGTAAACCGCCAGACGAAAAAAAACCCCGCCATGGCTGGCGGGGTTTTTCTCTACTGCGAATAACAAGCCTGACGATAACCTACTTTCACACTGGTTGCAGCACTATCATCGGCGCAAAGTTGTTTCACG
>NZ_WFLL01000011.1:0-139697 GCF_009208755.1 Janthinobacterium sp. FT14W
ATCAGAGTTAATCGGGCATTCTTATGGATGTTCATTCGGTTGGTTTCCTTGAGAACTGGGGGTTTGGCGATTTCCAGTGTCTCAAATCCAATCCGAATGAACCACAACAACCTATTGAAACATCACAGCTAGGCCACGTCCGCCTTCCCCTGCGGCGGGACGAAAAAAACCGGCACCCAGTGCCGGTTTTTTTATGCCTGCGTACCCCGTTTAAAACTTGTACGAGGCATTCAGGTAGCCCGTGCGGCCGCGCGGATCGTAATAGCGGTCGTCATAGCCGAACTGCTGGCCGCGATTCGCGCCCGCCGTCGATGGCACGAATGGCGGGCTCTTGTCGGTCAGGTTCAGCACGCCTGCGGTAAAGACCCAGCTCTTGCTTGGCGTCCACACGGTTTGCCAGTCAAGCGTCGAATAGAAACCCACTTGCATGCGGATCTTTTCCTGCCCCGTCACGGCGCCCGAAGCGTCAAGCACGTCGACCGTCGTTTCCTGGTCCTTGTAGCCGGACAGGAAGTTGACCGTCAGCGAGTTGGCCCAGTTACCCGTTTTCAAGGTATTCGTCCACTGGCCGCGCGTGCGGAAAGTTACCGTACCCAGATCGGCGAAGTTGCCCAGCGCCGAATAGTATTGGCCGTTGCGTTCCAGCTGCACATCCTCGCGCAGCATCCGCGTCGCGTTCAGCTGCGACGTGAACAGGCCGATGCCGGAGCGGTAGCGGCCGCTGATATCGATGTCGACGCCGGTGGCAAACGATTTACCGAGGTTCTGGTTATCGGCCAGGAAGGCCAGGTAGGTCGTCCCCGTGCCCACATCCTTGTTGACGCCCCAGGATTTCGGGAAGTTGGCCGGATTGGCGAACACCAGCTGTTCCGTCAACTGGCCGAAGGAATCGCGGATCTGCACATGCCACAGGTCCGCGCCCAGGGTGATAGCGCTGATGGGCTCGTAACGGAAGCCGATGGTGGCCTGTTTCGATTTCTCCGGCTGCAGGTCGCGGTTGCCGCCGGCCAGCTGGTCATATTGGCGATTGCCTGGCTGGCATTGGGCATTGAGGCGCGTGGCGATGGCTTGCAGGGCCGGCGTACACGTGTACTTGTCGCTGGTAACGCCATAGCCGCGCTGCAAGGCATTGACTTGCGGCACGGTCGGTGCGTGGAAACCGTTACCGACGGAACCGCGGATCAGCAAGGTGGGCGCTGGCGTCCACTTGAAGCTGGCCTTGGCCGTCGTGGCGCCGCCGAAGTCCGAGAATTCGTCGAAGCGCAGGGCCGCGCCCAGTTCCAATTCTTTCAGCACGGGTGCGATCAGTTCGCCAAACACGCCTTTCGACGTGCGGCTGGCGCTGTATGGCTGGCTGCTGGCCGCGTCGCCGAAACGCTGGTCGCATTCCAGACCCGTCGTGCCGCCGCACAAGGTGCCTTTTACGGGATCGGCCAGGATGCCCTGCGCAAACGGACTCGGCTTGGCGGAGAATTCCTCGCGGTTGATGTTGGCACCCACGCCCAGCATCATGGCCCCGCCCGGCAAGCGCCGCACTTCCGTCGACGCATTCAAATTGATGGTTTGCAGGCGCGACGTGCCGCCATCCCAGTAGCCGGAGAAGGTGGCCGCCTTGATCGCCTCCTGCGCTGCAGTCGATTGCTTGCCCGGGCCGACGAAGGGATCGAGCAAGCCGCTGGACGTGAGGTTATTGACGGCGATGGCGCCAGGATAGCCGGAAATACTGCCTTTTACGCGGCTTTCAGAGAAATTGTACGACGCATTGTAGTCCCAGCCGGCGGCCACGCCGCGCGTGCCGACCACCACGCTGGCGAAGTCCGCCGTATCCTTCGAGGTGCGCTGGCCCATGTCGAACAGCCGGTAAAAAGCCGTACTGTCGCCAGTAATGCCAATTGGCAATAAATATTTGTTATGCAGCGCCGTGCCCGCGTCGACGGCGATGGCACCCGGCACGGGCGCGATGCGCGACGTCTGCTTGGTGCGCGACAGCAACACGTCCGCATACACTTCCTGGCCGGCGATCTTGAAGGTGCCCGAGGCCATGAAGTTGTCGCGTTTGCGCTCCGGATAGATTTCCAGATCCTTCACAAAATCATAGCCGCAGTAATCGTCGACCAGGCCGCTGCCATCATTATATGGCTCGATCACGCGGAAGGTCTTGTCGGGGCAGGAGCCGTTGGTCTTCTGATAAGGGCTGATCAATTGTCCCTGGTCATCGGTGGCGTTGGCGGGAATCGGGCTGGCCGAGAATTGCTGTTTCTGATAGCGCTTGCCATTGGCCGAAAACTGCACCTTGCCCGTGCTGGCGAACGAGCGGTCGACCGAGCCCAGCTTGTCGCGCTCGTCGTGGCCGAAGGTCAGCACCACGTTGTAGCCATCGTCCTCCAGGTTGCCGAAGCCCTTGGTGGCGCTGATGCGTTTCTCGCGCGCGCCGTTTTTGGGCGCCGAATAGCCGATGCTCACGTCGCCTTCCGTCGTGTCGTGCTTGGTAATGAAGTTGACCACGCCGGCAATGGCGTCGGCGCCGTACAGGGCGGACGCGCCGTCGGTCAGCAGTTCAACGCGCTGAATGGCGGAAATCGGGATCGAGTTCAAGTCGAAACCGGCGGCAAAGCCAGTCAGGGTCTGGCCGCCGAACTGGGCCAGGCGCTTGCCGTTCAGCAAGACGAGCGTACGCGTCTCACCCACGTTATGCACGGAAATACCGGAGAAACCGAAAGTGCTGCCCCCGACCGAGGAGCTTTCCGTCGTTGCCCCTTGGGCGGACGAGAGTTTCTTGACCAGGTCGGTGACGGACGTGGCGCCCGAGGTACGGATGGCTTCGGCGGTCAGGATGGTGACCGGCAAGGCGCCTTCGGCGGCGATGCGCTTGATCGACGAGCCGGTGACTTCCACACGCTGTATCTGTGCATCGGCCCCTTGCGCATCCTGCGCGATCGCCGACTGTGACGCGACGGACAGCGCCGCTGCCACGCCACCGGCGCAGACGATGCGCACGGCGTGGGAAATGACGGTTTCTTTAAGCATGGTGAACCCTTCTCATTGTACGTTATACAAGCAGCGGATCTGGTGTCCGCACTGTTGTCGTTCACATCAAGGCACTCTTTGCACCGCACAGTTTTCAAGCCCGGGCTCCGGGCCGGAGCGCCACGCTACCTGTGCGGAAGGCAGACACTGGACAACTAAAAGTTAACTAGGGAATCACATGGAATCACAATGCCAATCTGAGTGTCAACAGAACTCAGCACCTGTATGGCGCGCATACAACATTGCAATAAATATAGAAGTCGGATAGGCATGCCACCCGGAGACGGCGCAAACGCAGGCGTGGTCAGCTGGCCAACGGCAGTCTGATCTGTATATGGCAGCCGGGCGTGCTGTCGATGGCGCACACCTGGCCGCCCAGTTGCTGCACGATCGTATAGACGATGTGCATGCCCAGGCCGGAGCCGCCCTGGCCCCGCTTGGTGGTGAAGAATGGCTCGAACATATGCTCGCGCACGGCTGGCGCCAGGCCGATGCCGTCGTCGGAAAACTCCAGCAGCAGCCAGCGCGCATCCGCGTCGTCGCCGTCCGCCTCGATGCGCGCGCGTATCGTGATGCGCCCAGGCCCGCCCTGCGGATAGCCGTGGCGGGCGCTGTTCATCAGCAGATTCGACAGGATTTGCGACAGCTTGCCGGCCGCCAGGCGCACCTGGCAATCGGGCGCGATATCGAGCTCCACGCCCAGCGCCGCCTTGCGCAGTTCCGGGCTGTGCGCCGAGACCAGGCCGTGCACATAGTCGTGCAGCGCCAGGTCGGCCACGTATTCGCTGACCTGGTCCACGGCCAGCTGCTTGAAATTGCCGATCAGGTCGGCGGCCCGCGCCAAGTTGCGTTCAATCAAGGCGGCCGCCCCTTTCAGCGATTCGGCCAGGTCGATCAGCTCGGCGCGGCTGACCTTGGCGCCGCCCAGCAGCTGCACCAGCTGGTCGGCATAGCTGCCCATGCTCGACGCGGCCGTGAGCGCCACGCCGATGGGCGTGTTGACCTCATGCGAAACGCCGGCCACCAGCGAGCCGAGGGCCGCCATCTGCTCCTGCTCGATCAGGTTGGCCTGCGCCGCCAGCAGCGATTCGGTGCGCACGCGCACGATCTCTTCCAGCTGCTGCGTGCGCTCCTGGTGCTGCAGCTCGGCCGCGCCGCGGGCCGAGAAGATCGACAGCAGCAGCAGCGCCAGCAAGCGCTTGTTTTCATCGATGGGACGCGTGTCGATGGCCGACAGGATGCCCAGGGTCTTGCCATCGGTATCGATCAGCGGCATGCCGACATAGCTTTCCGCCTGCATGTCGACAAGGAGGGTATCGAATGGAAAGCGACGCTGGATATCGCTGCCATGAAAACACATGCTTTGGCAGGTTACATCCTGGCAAGGCGTGTGCTGCAGGCTGTATTCGATATTCGGCTGGTAGCCGTCGCCGCCCCACAGGGCCAGGGTGCGGATGCCTTCGCTGCCATCGTCCATGCGCACCAGGCGCCCGGCGATCACATAGTGCACGTCGAGGGCTTCGGCCAGGTCCTTGACGAGGATGCGCAGGAAGTCGTCGCCACGGGCGTGCGCCGTCGAGGCGGTAATCGAGCGCAGGGCCGCCTCCGCCAGGGTGCGCCGCTGCTCGGCATCGAACAGGGGTTCTTGCGAATTCACATCAAACAACGGAATACTCATGAATGCTCCTGCACGGCACCGGCAGCACAGGCACACCTGCCGGCGCGGCGACTCTCAGCCATGGCCCGCCCCAGCGGACCTGCCGCGATTGTACCCCTGGACATTGTTCAATAATACAGATGTACAGGAATTTTTTACAGCCAGCCGGAACGCTTGAACAAGTAATACATATAACCGCAGACACAACTCATCAGTCCCACGGCGACCGGGTAGCCATAATGCCAGTCCAGCTCCGGCATGAACTTGAAGTTCATGCCCCATACGCCGGCAAACGCCGTGAAGACGGCGAAGATCGCAGCCCAGGCCGCCAATTGCTTGTTCACTTCGCTCTCATCGATGGCCACCATCGACAGATTCACCTGGATGGCCGTACTGATGGTATCGCGGATCGTGTCGAGCGTGCCGTTGATGCGCGCCAGATGGTCGTGCACATCGCGGAAATACTCCTGGGTATCGTGGCACAGGGGCGGCACGCGCCCGCCGTGCAGCTTGCCCACGGCTTCCATCAGGGGCGCCACCACGTGGCGCAAGACCATCACCTTGCGTTTCAACTGGTACAGCCGTTCGATATTGTCGCGCTCGGTGCCACGGTCGAAGATGCGGTCCTCGATCAGTTCCAGTTCCGATTCCAGCGCGTCGAGCACGGGAAAGTAGCGGTCGACGACGGCATCCATCAGTGCGTACAGCACGAAGGCCGAGCCCTGGCGCAGCAGGTGCGGTTCGCGCTCGGCGCGCGCGCGCACGCCGAGGAAACCTTGCGAGCTGTTGCTGCGCGACGAGAGCACGTAATTGGCGCCAACGAAAATGTCGACTTCGCCCAGCACCAGTTCGTTCTCGACCATTTCCACGGTTTTTACGACGGCAAACAGCGAATCGCCATATTCCTCGATTTTCGGGCGCTGGTGGCCCCGCTGCGCATCCTCGACGGCCAGTTCGTGCAGGCAAAATTCGTGCTGCATCTGTTTCAGCTCGTCCGGCGTGGCGTCGAGCAGGGCCACCCAGACGAAACAATCGGGGCGCTCGACGTAGTCGCTGATGTCGTCGATCGGCAAGTCGGCCAGTTTTTTGCCATCCTGGTAGGCCACGCAGTTTATGAGCATGCTATTCCACAGTTCAAGTTAACACCGGACGAAACAGTCCGGCAGGCGCCAGCTTACCTTATCGCCTGCAGTGCGTGTTGTGGCGCGCGAGGGACGCCGTGCGGAAAAGCGGACGGGGGAGTCCCCGTCCGTTCATGCGTCAATCGTCCTTGGCGCCGTCGATGCCCAGCTCGGAGATCTTGCGGGTGATGGTGTTGCGGCCGATGCCCAGGCGCACGGCGGCATCGTTCTTGCGCCCGTGCGTATGCTTGAGCGCCGTCTTGATCAGGGCCGACTCGAATTGCCGTCCCAGCACGGCCATGACTTCCTGCTGCCCCGCGCCCAGCATGCCGGCCGCCTGCAATTCCAGCAAGCCGATCCAGCCGGGCGGCGCGCCATTGGCGGGCGCGGCCGCTTCAAACACCTGGCCGCCGTGCGGATGGGCCACGGCCGCCGGCGCAGCTTCAGCGGAGACGGCAGCGGCGCCATCGCCCTGCCCTTGCGTCAATTCCAGCGGCAAGTCCTTGATTTCCACCGTCTGGCCCGGCGCCATGACGGTGATCCAGTTGCACAGGTTTTCCAGCTGGCGCACGTTGCCGGGCAAATCGAGACTGCTGAGGAACTGCATCGTCGGCTCGCTCATGCGCTTGGCTTCCACGCCCAGCTGGCGCGCGCTTTGCACCAGGAAGTGGCGCACCAGGATGGGGATATCCTCGCGCCGCTCCCTCAAACTGGGCAGGCGCAGGCGGATCACGTTCAGGCGGTGATACAAATCTTCGCGGAACAGGCCGTCGCGCACGCGCTGTTCCAGGTTCTGGTGCGTGGCCGTAATGACGCGCACGTTTGCCTTCATGGGCTGGTGGCCGCCGACGCGATAAAAATGGCCGTCGGACAACACGCGTAACAGGCGCGTCTGCAGGTCGAACGGCATGTCGCCGATCTCGTCGAGGAACAGGGTGCCGTTCTCGGCCTGCTCGAAGCGGCCCCGGCGCGTCGTCTGGGCGCCCGTGAACGCGCCCCGTTCATGGCCGAACAGTTCGGACTCCAGCAAATCCTTCGGTATCGCCGCCGTGTTCAGGGCGATGAACGGCTGCGCCGCGCGCGGGCTGTGCTTGTGCAGCGCGCGCGCCACCAGTTCCTTGCCGGAACCGGATTCGCCCGTGATCAGCACCGTCACATTCGATTGCGACAGGCGGCCGATGGCGCGGAACACTTCCTGCATGGCGGGTGCCTGGCCGAGGATTTCCGGCGTTTCGGACGGGCCTGACTCGACGCTCGTTTCGCGCAGGCTTTCTTCCAGCGCGCGGCGGATCAGCTCGACGGCCTTGTCGATATCGAAGGGCTTGGCCAGGTATTCGAAGGCGCCGCCCTGGAAGGCCGCGACGGCCGAATCGAGGTCGGAAAAGGCCGTGATGATAATGACAGGCAAGCCGGGAAAGCGCGACTTAACCGTCTGTAACAGTTCCAGGCCGGACGCGCCCGGCATGCGGATGTCGGACACGAGCACTTGCGGCGTGTCGAATTCCAGTGCGGCGATGGCGCCGCGCGCATTGGCAAAACTCTTGGTGGCGAGATTTTCCCGCGCCAGGGCTTTTTCCAGCACCCAGCGGATTGATTCGTCGTCGTCAACTATCCAGATTGGCTTCATTAGTGTGTGCGTCCCGCAATGGATTTCATGGGTGGGATACTGCCTCGCTTATGGCAAGGGGAGAACGATCCTGAAATCGGTGTATCCAGGCCGGCTTTCGCACTCGATCACGCCCAGGTGCTGTTGCACGAAGGTTTGCGCCAAGGTCAGCCCCAGCCCGCTGCCGCCTTCCCTGCCCGACACCAGCGGGTAGAAAATCCGGTCGCGGATCTGGGGTGCGATACCCGGTCCATTGTCAATGATATGCAAGTCTAATGCCAGGTTGTAACGGACCTTGGCCAGGGTCACCTGGCGCGCCACGCGCGTCTTGAAAATCAGCTCCGCATCGCCCGCCTCGATGCGCTCGGCCAGGGCCTGCGCCGCGTTGTGCGCGATATTGAGCACGGTCTGTATCAATTGTTCCTTGTCACCGCGAAACTCGGGGATCGAGGCGTCGTAATCGCGCGAAATGGTCAGGCCGCTGGGAAACTCGGCCAGGATCAGGCTGCGCACCCTTTCGCACACTTCGTGGATATTCACGTCGCCCACGATGTGCGGGCGGCGGTGCGGCGCCAGCAGGCGGTCGACCAAGGTTTGCAGCCGGTCCGCCTCCTTGATGATCACTTGCGTGTATTCGCGCAGCTCGCTCAGGTGCAGGGCCGGCAATTCCAGCTCCAGCAGCTGGGCCGCGCCGCGGATGCCGCCCAGCGGATTCTTGATTTCATGCGCCAGGTTGCGGATCAGCTCCTTGTTGACCTGGCTCTGGTCGAGGATGCGCTCCTCGCGGTCGAGCTTTAACTGCTGCACGTTCTCGCGCAACTCGATCAGCACGCCGTCGCGCGGCGCGTCGAGCGCGCTGATGATGCTGTGCACGCGCAGCGGCTCGCGCCCCAGGCGCTCCAGCGTCAGGTCCTGGCGCAAGTCGGAAAACTTGTGTTCGAGCGCCTGCGCGCAGATGCCGGCCAGCTCCTCGGGATTCAGGAACAGGGCCGTCAGCTTTTGCCGCGACAGCGCCTTCAACGAGCTTTCCAGCAGGTTTTCCGCCGCCGCATTGGCATAGCCGATGCGGCCATCGCCATCGAGCAGGATCACGGCCGAAGCGAGCAAATCGAGGCCGGCCAGGTGGGCGGGACGGGTGGAATGGTTGTCTATGGTCATGGTCTCGTCATCTGATATTGGCGATCTCGCGTTTCAGGGCCTCGACGTTCTGCTGCGTCCGGCTGATGTTGTCCTTCAACTGCGCCACTCTTTCCTGGTATTTCGCATAGTTGCGCTCGTTACCCTGGCGCTCAGGCTGGCCGCCGTTAAATTCCAGGCGCTGTGCCGCCAGTTTCTGCTCTTCGCTGCGCAACTCGTCCTGCAGGATCTGGCGCCGGTCCAGGTCGCGCGCGCGCTGCTCGGCGCCATCGACCTTGGGAAACGCGCCGGCGGCGGGCGCCGCCGTGGCCACCGCCTGCGTGGCGGGCCGTGCCGGCGCGCCCGCCAGCGGCGCCGTCTTGCGCGGCGGCTCCGTCATGGCGCCCGGCAAATCGAGCAGCTGGCAATGCTTGCCGGCACTCCTGTCCGTGTACGTCTTGTGTCCCTGCGCATCGGCGCACACATACAGCTGCCCGTGCGCCTGTGCGGCCGCGCCCAGCAATCCTGCCATCAGCGCCATTCTGTAATGCTTGCTCAATCTCCACTCCTGTCGGCGCATGCCGCAACGTTCCTGGGCCGACTATACAACACCGCCCTGGCGCCGCACTGGGCCGCGGCATAAAAAAACGCGGGCAAGACCATCGCCTCACCCGCGTTTCTTATTCACTACCGGCACCTTGCCGGCGTGGCGCCATTACAGCGAGTAGTACATGTCGAACTCGGCTGGATGCGTGGTCATGCGCATGCGCTGCACATCCTGCATTTTCAGTTCCAGGTAAGCGTCGATCATGGAATCGCTGAACACGCCGCCGCGGGTCAGGAACTCGCGGTCCTTGTCCAGGGCGTCCAGTGCTTCTTCCAGCGAGGCGCACACGGTAGGGATCAGTGCGTCTTCTTCCGGCGGCAGATGGTACAGATCTTTCGAGGCGGCTTCGCCCGGATGGATCTTGTTGGCAACGCCGTCCAGGCCTGCCATCAGCAGTGCGGCGAAGCACAGGTACGGGTTCGCCAGTGGATCCGGGAAGCGCGCTTCCACGCGGCGGCCTTTTGGATTGGCCACGTGCGGGATACGGATCGAAGCGGAACGGTTTTTCGCCGAGTAAGCCAGTTTCACCGGCGCTTCGTAGCCTGGTACCAGGCGCTTGTACGAGTTGGTGCCCGGGTTGGTGATCGCGTTCAGTGCCTTGGCGTGCTTGATGATGCCGCCGATGTAGTACAGGGCGAAATCGGACAGGCCGGCATAGCCGTCGCCAGCGAACAGGTTTTTGCCATCTTTCCATACGGATTGATGCACGTGCATGCCCGAACCGTTGTCGCCAACGATAGGTTTCGGCATGAAGGTGGCGGTCTTGCCATAGCTGTGCGCCACGTTCCACACCACGTATTTCAGGTTTTGCGTCCAGTCGGCGCGCTCGACCAGGGTCGAGAACTTGGTGCCGATTTCATTCTGACCGGCGCCGGCCACTTCGTGATGATGTACCTCAACCGGGATGCCCAGCGATTCCAGGATCAGGCACATTTCCGAACGCATGTCCTGGAAGCTGTCCACTGGCGGCACGGGGAAGTAGCCGCCCTTGACGGTAGGACGGTGGCCGCTGTTGCCGCCTTCGATGTCCTTGCCCGTCGACCACGAACCTTCGTCCGAACCGATTTTGACGAAGCAGCCCGACATGTCGATCTTCCAACGCACGCTGTCGAAGATGAAGAATTCCGGCTCAGGGCCGAAGTAGGCGGTGTCGCCCATGCCCGACGATTTCAGGTAGGCTTCGGCGCGTTTCGCGATCGAGCGCGGGTCGCGGTCGTAGCCCTTGCCGTCCGACGGTTCGATCACGTCGCACTGCATGAAGAGGGTCGTTTCTTCCATGAACGGGTCGATATTCGCCGTGTTTGGATCCGGCAGCAAGATCATGTCGGAGGCTTCAATGCCTTTCCAGCCAGCGATCGAAGAACCGTCGAAGGCGTGGCCCGACTCGAATTTGTCCATGTCGAAGTGCGACACGGGAACCGTCACGTGCTGCTCTTTACCACGGGTATCGGCAAAGCGGAAATCAACGAATTTGACTTCGTTTTCTTCTACCATCTTCAAGACTTCTGCGGCTGTCATTGCCATGCGTATCTCCTAAATGAATGTGGGGTGAGCCGACCTAAGTGCGTCCGGGCTGATGAAGCGAAGCAAACATTGCGTGCCACCAAAACTCATAAGGATCATAGCAGATTCCATGCCAGCTCCCGGAGCGCCCTGGGGCAGGCAGCAAAATTACGGCCATCCCAGTGAAAGTTTTCATGCCCGCGATTTCCACGCGGCGTTTGCGTCCAATCAAGAATGCACTAAGCAAGTGCAAAAAACGAATAACGCACCATTATCGTGCATTTTATGTGAATTCCTGAAAAACGCCTCCTTGTGGTGCAGGCGCCGTGCACCATGGATTCCCGTTTGCGGGGCGCGGACGGCGCACTATAATCGTACACACCTGCCCACTTTCACCGAGGACGCCATGACTACCGCCGCCGACATCCTGACCATCGCCCGCAGCCGGGCCAATGAAGGTACGCCGTATGCCGGCGCCGTCACGCCGCAGGAAGCATATGCGCTGCTGCAAGGCGATGCTGCCGTCAAGCTCATCGATGTGCGCACGAATGCCGAGCGCGACTGGGTCGGCCGGGTCGACATCGCCGATACCCAGCATGGCGCGGTGCAGTGGGCCACCTACCCGGGCGGCGTGCCGAATCCCGACTTCCTCACGCAACTGGCGGCCCAGGCGGGCAAGGACGAGGTGCTGCTGTTCCTGTGCCGCTCCGGCGTGCGTTCGCGCCATGCGGCCAAGCTGGCCACCGAGCACGGCTATATCAACTGCTTCGACATCCTCGAAGGCTTCGAAGGCGACAAGGACGCCGACGGCCACCGCAAGCAGATCGGCGGCTGGTGCAAGGCGGGCCTGCCCTGGCTGGGCGCCTGACGCTGGCCGCCTGACTATCTGAACAGTGTTTGATCTGGCGGGCCATGCTGCGGCCCGCCATCGGCTACAACCATCCATGCGCGCGCGATTTTCTCCAGAGCGGCGCAGATTTACCTTGCGAACATGTACCTTATATAGTACAACGTAGAGGTGCGTCATGGATGCTTCCGGCTTGCGGCAAATTACCCTGCTGTTCTATGCGAACGACCATGGCGGCGAACCCGTGCGCGACTGGCTCAAGTCTTTACCCATCGAAGAGCGCCATGTGATCGGGCAAGACTTGATGCATGCGCAATGGCGCTGGCCCGTGGGCATGCCCCTGTGCCGTCACCTGGGGCAAGACTTGTCGGAAGTGCGCAGCAGCTTGCCCGGCAACCGCATTGCACGCGTGCTGATCTGCCATCACGGCGATTGCCTGGTGGCACTGCACGGCTTTATCAAGAAAACCCGCGCCACGCCCTACGATGACTTGGCCATCGCCCGCAAACGCTTGAAGGAATTGACATGAACGCCACCGTTCCCCACCTCGGCAGCAGTCTCGACGACTTCCTCAAGGAGGAAGGCATCTTCGAGCAAACGCAAACCCGCGCCATCAAGGAAGTGATCGCCTGGCAACTGACGCAGGCGATGCAGGAACAATCGCTGTCGAAGACGCGCATGGCGGCCCTGCTGCAGACGAGCCGCTCGCAGCTCGACCGCCTGCTCGACCCCAGCAGCGACGTCACGCTCTCCACCCTGGAGCGGGCCGCCGCCCTGGTGGGCCGCAAGCTGTCGATCACCCTCGTTTAGGCGAGTTAAGCGCTCAGGCCGGCTCGCCTGCCTCGGGATGTTCGCCCATCAGGGTCAATATGCGCTTGCGCACGAAATTGATGTGGCTGCGCAAGCCGTACAGGCCGTCCGCAAACGACAGCGGTATCGAGATCTGGTTGACCATTTCCTCGATCTGGTCCAGCCGTCTTAATTGCTCGGCATACACGTGCGCGCGCTGCTCTTGCGGCACGTCTTCCAGCGCCTGCTCCACCGTGCGCAACTGGCCATACCAGCGGTACACGCGCGAGCGGATGCGCCACACGTACAGGGGCGGCACCACGCGCGACAGGGGCAGGATCAGGGCGCCCAGGGCCACCACCAGCACCCACATGCGGTCGAAGAAATTGGCCAGCCAGAAACTCATATAGCGCTGCAGCACGGGCGCGCCATCCTTGTAGAATTTCAGCGCTTCGGGCGCCACGGGAATTTCCGTGTAGCGCGCGGACGGGAACTGCCCCTGCTGCTGGAACCAGCCCGTGCCCCCGTGGATGCGGGCCGCCGCCTGCACGAACAGGTCGACCAGGGCCGGATGCAAGTCTTCGCGCGCCACCAGGGTGGCCGTCGGCGCGATCAGGTGATAGTCCTGCGGGGGGATGTTCTGTCCCAGGTCGACGATGCCACGCGGCAAGACGACATGCGTGAGGAAAGGCAGGCGCCGCGTGTACGCCTCTGCCTGCGAAAAATCAAACAGCTTGATGCCCGGCGTTTGCAGCAGCATCTGGATCAGCGGCGCTTCCGGCGCCGAGCTGAACACGAGGCCGTCGATGCGCCCTTCCAGCAGCTCCACCGTGGCGGGCGTGTTCTGCAAGTCGCTGACCGTCAATTCCTTCGCTTCCACGCCATTCACGGACAGCAACTGCCGGAACAGGCTGGGCACGCCCGTGCCTTCCGGCCCCAGGTTGATCTTCATGCCCTTCAATTGCGTCAGTTCCGTCACCGCCTTGTCTTCGCGCATGAACAGCCAGACGGGTTCCGTAAATAGACTCCCCAGCGAAATGAGGCCATGGCGCTCGGCATCCGCGTGTTCCGTCGAGCCGCTTTGCACGAAGGCGATATCGGTCTTGCCGCTGTTTAAGCGCTGCAGGTTTTCCTGCGAGCCCAGCGACGGCTGCAAGGTCACCTTGATGCCGTGCTTGGCCAGGGTGGCCGCATATTTCTTGCCGAACTCTTCGTACGCGCTGTTGTCCTGTCCCGTCGACAGGCTCACCTGGCGCGGCGGCGCCGGGTCGACCAGCCAGTACGCCAGCGCGCAAAATGCGCCCACCAGCAGCAAGGTAGGGCCGGCGGTGGCGAGGAAATCGCGCACGGAAAAGCGGCTGAACGCGAGGATTTTGGACATGTGATGGCGCATAGGTTTCATGGGTGGCTACGATGCCAAGAAAAGCGCAACTATGCAAGGCACTTTCACAGGCGCGGCGTGGCCAAATCCGCTACAGTGGCGGATCAACCACCTGCCCCCGGAGCCCTGCATGCTGAAAATTCTTGGAAAAGCCGCCTCGATCAATGTCCGCAAAGTCCTGTGGACGTGCGAGGAACTGAACCTGCCCTACGAACGCGAAGACTGGGGCAGCGGCTTTCGCAGCACGGACGACCCGGCCTTCCTGGCCCTGAACCCGAACGCCATGGTGCCCGTGCTGCTCGACGGCGACCTGGTGCTGTGGGAATCGAACACCATATGCCGCTACCTGTGCGCCCAGGCGGGCCGCGACGACTTGCTGCCAAGCACGCCCCGCGCCCGCGCGGAAGTGGAAAAATGGATGGACTGGCAAATGGGCGATTTGAACAACAGCTGGCGCTACGCCTTCATGTCGCTGGTGCGCCACAGCCCCGCCCACCAGGATGCGGCGCTGCTGGCGGCAGGTATTGCCGGATGGAACAAGATGATGGGCATCCTGGAGCAGCAGCTGCAGCGCACGGGCGCGTATGTGTGCGGCGAGCAATTTACCTTGGCCGATATCGTGCTGGGCCTGTCCGTCAAGCGCTGGCTGATGGCGCCCATGCAGCGTCCCGACTACCCTGCCATTGCCGCGTATCACGCGCGCCTGGCCGGCAAGACGGCAGAATTTGCCGGTTAATCGAGCTCCACAGCCTCGACCGTGCCGCCGATGACGTAGCAATCGCCATCGCGGCGCACTTCCTCCAGGGTCGCCGGATCATCGTACGTGTACGTGCCGTCGACATCGACGCACCAGACGTCGCCGAAACGCAGCAGCTTCACGCCGCAGCAGATGCGGTTGATGAAGTTGCCCGGCATCCTGACCAGCACTTCCCGCACGTCGCCCACCGTGATGGCCACCTGGCGCCAGACATTGCCTTCCAGCCCATGATTCCTCGCGTACAAGACGATGCGCACGGCCTGCACGCCCTGGTAACCATACACGTGCTCGAATGATACGAGCGCCCCATCGTCAAAACGGTGATATTGCGCAAAGAGCTGCTGCGTCCTGTCCATCGTCACGTTTTCCTCCATAAAAAAACCGGCCATGCAGGCCGGCTTTTAAGTTACAGCAACGATTTAATTCGTGCACTGCTTGGCCACGCCTTCGGCTGGCGCCTGCGGTTCGATCAGCGGCATCAGGCTCGGCGCCAGCGACACCAGCAATTGCACGGGCAAGGCGCTGGTGAAATCGTAGTGCTTCGATTCCGGCCCCCGCACGTACGCCGTCATGCTGCCATAGAAGCGCTCGCCGATATTGAAGACAAACGTGGCCGAACGGTTCACGTAGCGCGACTCGATCAGGCGGCCGCCCGCGCCATACACGTCGAAGCGCTGGTCGCCCGTGCCCGTCTTGCCGCCCATGGGAATGGGCACGCCGTCGGCGCCCACGAATGCCGTCTTGGCCCGTTTCGCCGTGCCGTCCGACACCACTTCGCGGATGGCCTTGGCCACGGCCTTGGCCACGTCCGGCGACAGCACTTGCTCCGCCTCCACCTTGGTGCCCCGCTTGAGCATGGTGTCGTACGGCGTGGCGGCAGCGAAATGCATGGAATCGATGCGCACGCTGGGCTTGCGCACGCCATCGTTGATGATGATGCCCATCAACTCGGCCAGCGCGGCGGGACGGTCTGCCGACGCGCCCAGGGTCGTCGCGTAGGACGGCACCAGCGAATCGAAGGGATAGCCCATCTTCTTCCACTGGCGGTGGATTTCCAGGAAACCCTCCACTTCCAGCAAGTTGGCGATGCGGCGGTCCTGCGCATGCTTGCGGTGCGTATTGAACAGCCATTTATACACTTCCTGGCGTTCCTTCTCGCTGGCCGCCACCATCTGCGACAGGGTGGAACCCTCGTGCTGGCGCAAGTACGCCACCATCCACAGTTCCAGCGGATGCACATTGGCCAGGTAGCCCCGGTCGGCCAGGGACCAGTTTTCCATCGCGTACTGCTGGTACATCTTGGCCACGCGCTCGGGCGGCACTTCGTTTTGCGACGGCAGGTTGGCGTTGAGGAAATCGCCAAATTCCGCCACCGTGCCCTTCGGATTGATGGTGCGGAAGATATTCGCCAGGCGCACGGGTGTCGGGCGGATACTGGCCAACAGGATCTTTTCCTGCTCGTCCACGCTCTTGCCGCGGTACTTCTGGTAGAAGCGGTGCAGGAATTCGCGCCCTTCCTTGTCGGCAAAACGGCTCAGGTACTGGGCGCGGCGCGGATCGTCCGCGTCCGCCAGCAAGGAAGCCGACGAATCGGGGCGCGAAAACATGTAGTAGCGGGCCACGTCGCGCATCAGGCGCACGAACACCAGGTTGGTCGACTGGCGCAGCGCCTGCTGCACCGTCATGATGCGGCTGTCGTCGAGCTTGGAGAAGTTGCCGAAATGGTGCAAACCGCCGCCCGTGAAGAAGCCTTCGCCCGGATTGCCCGAATATTTGCGCTCCATGGCGGCGGCCAGCATGGCGGGCAGCTTGCGCGCCTCGCCGAGCGGCAAAGGTTTCAAGTAGGCAATCGCCCACTGCGACAGCATGTCCTTGGGATCGACGGCGATTTTGTTCAGCTCGGCGGCGCCCATGCCGCTGTAGCGCTGGTGCAGCTGGTCGATGATGTCCAGGTAGGTGACCAGGGTACGCAGCTTGGCCGTGGAACCCAGGTCCAGCTTGGCGCCTTCGTTGATGTCCAGCGGCTGGTCAAAGTTATCCGTTTGCACGCGCAGCAAGTTGGCTTGCTCGCCCTTTTGCAACAGGGTAAAGCTGTAGACCACGTTGGCGGGGTCGCCATTGCCCAGCATGCCCTTGCCCGTCAAGCCGGCCGCTTTCGCCACTTCCGGGTCGCGCAGCTCGCGCAAGACCTTGGTGACGGCGTTTTGCGCCTGCGCATCGAGCGTGCTGACCACTTTCAGGTCCAGGCGGTCCAGGTTGTACAAACGGGGATCGCCCAGCATGCTGGCCAGGTGGTTGCGCACGGCATTCGACGCCTTGCGCGTGACGAACGAGGTGGACGCTTCCGATTGCACGCCCGAGGCCGTCGACGGACGCAGCTTCTCGGCGATGGCCGCATCGCGCAGCTGCGGCGAAATCACGCCCGCCTGCGCCAGCAGGCGCAGATGGCTGTTGGTCAGCACTTCCAGGTCGGCGCCGCCCGCCACCAGGTAATGCGAGGGACGGCGCTGCGCGATCAGCAGGCTCAGCGCCTGCTTGTAGGCCAGCGCACTGCCCGGCTGGTCCATATTTCCTTTGAGCAAAGTCTTCACGTCGGCAAACGGACGGCCATACCAGACCCACATGCCGTCGCCAATGCCGTTGACCTCGCCAAAACCGCTTTTCGCCGACAGCGGCACCGTATTGAGGTAGTTGACGACGATCTTGCGCCGCGCTTCCATGGTGTTTTCGCCATCCTGGTACGAGCGCAGGCTGGCCGACAGCATCTGCAGCAGCTTGTCCTGCATGGAGCTGGTGCGGCCGTCTTCCGAATGCCGGTATTTCTCGATCTGCGTGGCCAGGGTGCTGCCGCCGCCGCCGCGGTGGCCGCCGAACAGGTTCAGCGCCTTGTCCAGAATCGCCTTGCTCAGGCGGTCCCATTCCACGGCCGGATTGCGCCGGGGCGTGCCAGGGTCGAGCAATTCGCGGTTTTCGATGAACAGCAGGCTTTGCACGAGCGCGGGCGGCGCTTCGGCAAAGCCGTCGAACATGCGCTCGGGATAGCTGGCCGCGAACAGGGGCGCGGCGCGGCAATCGAGGATGCTCAGTCCCGCGCGGTTTTTCTCGTGATAGGTGGCAAAGATGCCCCGGTCTGCCAGTTGCACCATCTTCGGCGACATGCGCGCCTGCGCCGTGACGGCATAGTCGCGCGCGTTCAGCTTGGTGATGAAGTCCGGCAAGCTGGCATAGCCGAGCCGCTCGTCATACGGGCCGTGCTGCGGATAGCGGATGGCGCCCGCCGGGGCGGGACCTGGTTCGACCTTGAACGTCAGCTGGCGGTCCAGGCGCGTGAAAAACTCTGCCTGCAGGGCCGAGGTGCGCACTTCGCGCATGACGAACCACGCCACGCCGGCGATCAGCGCCAGCACAATGATGGCAAAGATGGGCCAGATGCGCGAACGGCGCTTCTTCGGCGGGCTCGCCGGCGGCGGCGCCTCGGCAGCTGGATCGGATGGGGGCCGCTCTTGCGCGGCCAGGTTGACGCCTGTGTCTTTCATGGGATGCTGGGGTAAGGTTGGTTTTGGACGGCGCGGAAAATGCGGCAGCGATACCGCTCCGCGCAGGGTAAGACGAGAGCCAGCCAGGGCCGGTCACAACAAAGCTTGCTTAACATGATGTCCATACCGGTAAATCGAAAAAACACGCTACTGCACAGGCAGGCGACCCCGCGTCTGACACGCAAGGCCCCTGTTCACCATTCCACCACATCGGCATGAAAACGACTGACGAGCGCGCACAAAAATCTTGCTTCATTAAAGATTTTCGCAAAAAAACAACGTCTTGGAACGTACGCTTGCGTGCATGGATGCACGGCAGGCGGGACGCCGGCGCAAAAGCCGCCGGCGCCGGGCCGGCAGCACCTCAGATGGTGGTGTATTGCGCCTGCATGGCGTCGAGCGTGGCGCACATGTCGGCAAAGGCGGCCGCCGCCTGCGCCGGCTCGCCCTTGACGCCCAGTTCGATATGCCGGCGCGTCTGCGCGTCGCCCACGCTGGGCAGGCTGAAAACCTTGATCAACGGAAACTCCGCTTCCAGGCGCACCATCAGCGGCGTCAGCAGGGATTCCGCCGTTTCATACACGAGCAAGGCGTGTTCCGCATGCGGCACCTGGTTGAACAGGTGCGCATAATGCGTGTCGAGCACCCATTCGATCATGGGCCAGGACATGATGGGAAAGCCCGGCACGAAATAATGCTCGCGCACGGCAAAGCCGGCAATCTTGTTGTACGGATTCGGAATCAGCTCGGCGCCTTGCACGAATTCCGCCATTTTCAGGCGGTGCAGGTTTTCCGGCGAGTGCAAGTCCGCCGGCACGCCCGCCTCCTCGCCCATTTCCGTGATGCGCTGCTGGATATTCTGCTTGCCCTGCGGATGCAGCACCAGCGGCAAGCCCAGCGCATCGGCCGCCGCCTGGCGCGTATGGTCGTCCGGCGTGGCGCCGATGCCGCCAAAGCTGAAAACGATGTCGCCGCTGGCAAAGCTGCGCTTGAGCAAGGCGACCAGGCGGGCCGGCTCGTCGCCCACGTATTCCGCCCAGCTCAGCTGCAAGCCCCGCGCCTTGAGCATGTGCACCACTTTCGGGAAATGCTGGTCCGTCCGCTTGCCCGACAGGATTTCGTCGCCGATGATGATCAATCCGATAGCCATGGAACTTCCTCGTTCGATTCAATTAATAAGGTCAGGCGTCCGCCGGCGCCACGTCGGTCATGCCGCGTACGCCCCGCAAACGCGCTAGTGCTTCCAGACAGTAATACTGGAACCACAGCCCCGTGAAGATAAAGATCAGTACGTACAGCCAGATGGCGAACGCCGCCAGGAAGGGGAAGAACACCACCGACATCACGCCGCCCATCCACAGCATGCCGGGTACGGCGCCGGCCGCGCCCGAGACCATGCCGATGGCCAGCAGGGGCCAGCGCTGCGTGCGCATGATGGCGTGGCGCTCGTCCACGCTGGCGTAATCGGCCATGGCGTCGTACGCCATCACGCGGTAGGTCAGCCAGCCCCACAGCAGGGCCTGGCCCACCAGCGCGGCGGGCGGGAACGCGTACAGGGGCAACATGAGCACCCAGACGATGATGAACAGCAGGAAGGTGGCCAGCGAGGTGCCCACGCTGCCCAGCAGGCTGCCGCCATGTTTCTTTTCCAGTTGCGGAAAATGCCGCCCGCCAATGTGGCGGCCGATGGCCGGCATGGCGAACAGGCCCATGAAAATGAGCGCCGTCAAGATCATCAGCGGCAACAGCATGAACATGGCGATCAGGGGCACGATCACGGCTTTCAGCACGCCCAGGCCGAAGGCGGCCAGCACCTGGCCGCTGGTGCGGAAGAAATCGTACTCGGTAAACAGCGCATGCAGGCTGTCGATCAGCGGCTGCAGGCCCACATACAGCAGGGCCCCCCACAGGATCAGCGACAGGATGAACGGCACGACGCTCAGCAGCAGTATCTTGCCGTGCAATTGCGACAGCAAGGCGCGGCCATACGAATTCAACACATTACGCATCAGCGGCGTCCTTTTCGTTTCAATCTTGCAAATTCCACCATGCGGCGCAGGCCCAGCCATTGCTGTTGCCAGAAGCCGCGGCCATAGTTGCGTCCCGGCCGGCCAATACCGTTGCTGTCGATGCGGGCCAGCTGGTCGCGCACGCCCGTGCGCGCATAGCCCGCCGAGAAGTTCGCGGTGCCCAGCAGCATATCCCAAATTGGCAGGACCACGCCGAAGTTGCAACCGCCCATGCTGCCCTTGCCTTTCGACTCATGCCCCACGCCGATGGCATGGTGCGTGCGGTGGAAACGGGGCGAGATCAGCAGCCGCTCGCCGATGCGGCCGAAGTGTATCCTCACATTTGCATGCTGCAAGCTTTGCAGGATGCGCGAAATCGACACCAGCAGCACATATTGCCCAGGCGGCACGCCGATACCGAGCGCCACCAGCGCCATCACCACGTCGCGCAGGAAGTCGTCGAGCAGATGGTTGCGGTCATCGCTCCACAAGTTCATGTTTTGCTGGCTGTGATGCAGGCTGTGCAAGCCCCACCACCAGCCGAAATGGTGCGAGGCGCGGTGGTAGCAATAGTCGACGAAGTCCAGTATCACAAAATAAATGATAAAACTGAGCAAGGGACTGATGCCGGGCAACAGCGACTCCAGGTTCAGGGGATGGATATTGTCGAAGCGCAAGGCGCCCGCCAGTGCATCCATCAGCGGATCGAGCGTGAAGAAGACCAGCACGGAAAACAGGCCGACCCGGTGCAGCACGGTATACAGAAAATCGTTCCAGCGGGCGCGCGGATCCGTGATCTTTTGCGCGGGAATCCAGGCTTCGAGCGGGCGCAGCACGAGAAACAGCAGCACCAGCTCGCACAGGCCGATCAGCAGCCACTCCGTGCCCTCGAACGCTTCTTCCGTGAATTCGCCAAAGCCCAGGTGGTACACGAGGGGATTGACCACGCTCTGGAACAGCCAGCCTTGCGCCACGCCAAAGGCGTCGACGACAGTGTCGATGGCGGCAGCGGCGAAGCTGGCGATATCGGCGGCGATCATGGCTGACCCTTCTTCTGCGCGTAGGCAGGATGCGCGCGCAGGGTGGCAAAGCAGAAACCCTGGTCCTGCAAGCCCGCGATCAGCGCGTCCAGGTTGGCGGGCGCCCACGCATCCTTGCGCGACCAGATGCCCATGTGTGCAATGAAGATGTCGCCGCTGCGCAAGTTCGCCAGCGCTTTCTTCAGCAGCATGGCGTTCGGATACTTATCGCTGGGCAACTCATCGCCCGAATAGCCGGCCGGCGCCCAGCCCGCGTGCTGGTAGCCGCAGGCGCTGCCGGCCGCCAGGGTGCGTGGCGACGTGTAGCCGCCCGGCGCGCGCCAGAACGGGTCGAGCTTGCGCCCGGTCAGTTCCTGGAAGCGCGTATCGACCCGGCGCAATTGCTCGCAGAACTGCTTATCCGTGAACGAGGCCAGCTTGCCCCCGTCCTTGCCGAACTGAGGCTTGACCTGGATCAAGCCGTTGGCCAGATCTTTCTTCCAGTACACGTGGTCAAACGTATGCGTGCCGAACGCATGGCCTTCGGCCACGCGGGCTTTCCAGTACGGCGCCCAGGACGGGTCCAGCGAATAGTCGCCGCGCGTGGTCTTTTCATTGGCCAGGAAAAACGTCGCCTTCACATGGCGTTTATTCAGCACGTCGGCAATCAGCTGCGCCTGCGACTGGCTGCCCGTGTCGAACGTCATGTAGATGGTGCCCTTGCAGGCGGCCGGCGCGGCCGCGGGGGTGGCAGAGGCGGCGGCAGGCGTGGCGGCAGACGCTTTGGCAGCTGCGGTGACAGGTGCAGCGACAGCTGCAGTGACAAATGCGGCGGCAGGCGCGCTCGCCTGCGCGGACGCGGGCGACCACATGGCGCTGGCGCACAGCAGCATGGCGGGCGCGTGGCCCGCGAGAACGAAGCGTGTCATCATCAATGGCGCATCACATGCGCGGCGAGTGGGTGGCGAAATACACGCCATGGGGCGAGCGGCCCACCGGTATGGTCTTGATCACCTTGCGCGTGGTCAGGTCGATCACGGCCACTTTCTTGATCCAGCGCAAGGTCACCCACATGGTCTTGCCATCGGGCGTGATTTCCATGCAGTCGGGGCCGCCGGGCACATTGATGGTGCCCACGTTTTCCAGGGTTTGCTGGTCGATGATGTTGATGGTGTTCGACACGCGGTTCGACACGAACGTCATGCGGTTGTCGCCCAGCGCGCGGAAATTATGCGTGCCGGCGCCCGCCTTGATGCGCTTGACGGTCTTTTGCGCGCGCCAGTCGATCACTTCCACGTAATCGCTGCCCATGATGCCCACCAGCAAATGCTTGCCATCGGGCGTCATCGTGATGCCGGCCGGCGCGGGGCCGACGGGCATGGTCCACTTCACCGTCTGCGTGGCCAGGTCGATGGCGCTGACCTGGTTGCTGCCCTGCTGCGTAATGAAGGCCATGGTGCTGTCGGCCGTGAACGCCATGTGGCTGGGCAGTTTCGGCAGCGGGATGCGCTTGGCCAGGGTCAGGTTCTTGCCGTCGTAGCGGTACAGGTCGATGCGGTCCAGGCGCAGCGAGTTTGAGATGAACCATTTCTGGTCCGGCGAAAAGCCGATCTGGTAGGGGTCGAGGATATTGCTGATGCGGCGCTGGATCTGGCCCGACACGGGGTCGAGGAAGATCAGCTCGTTGCCCACGGAACTGGCGACGATCAGCGACTTGCCGTCCGGCGTCTCCATCAGATGATGCGGTTCCTTGCCGACGGCAAAGGTGGACAGGGGCGCGTAGGTTTTCTGGTCCAGCAGTTGCACCGTAGCATCACGGGAATTGAGCACCACCACCACTTCGGCTTGCGCCGTCGATATTGCGGAAACCAGGCACAGCGAGGAAAAAACAAGGCGGCGTAGACTGCGGAACATGGGAGAAATCACTGTTAAATACAAAACATGCATTTTACGTGGAACACTGTATTTTTTGTATTAAATCCCCCCTTAAATGCGAGCAACAGTCACACATCGCCGTAATCGCCTCTTTTTCCCCGTCCGGGGCCTGGAATGGCGCTTTGCAACTCATTGCTCTACAATCTGAAGCTTTCATCGCCTACACAAGGATTATCATGACCACCACCACTACCGCTTCCGGCCTGCAATACATCGACACCACCGTCGGCGAAGGCGCTGAAGCGCAAGCCGGCAACAATGTTGTCGTGCATTACACGGGCTGGCTGCAGAACGACGACGGCAGCGCCGGTGCGAAATTTGACTCGAGCAAGGACCGCAACGACCCATTCGAATTCCCGCTGGGTGCCGGCCGCGTCATTCAAGGCTGGGACGAAGGCGTGCAAGGCATGAAAGTGGGCGGCAAGCGCCAGCTGATCATCCCGGCAGCCCTGGGCTATGGCGCACGCGGCGCCGGCGGCGTGATTCCACCGAACGCCACCCTGATTTTCGACGTCGAACTGCTGGGCGTATAAGAAACCGGCCGCGTTCGCATGACCGCGCCAGGCGCCGCCCCTCGTCACCGAGCGGCGGCGTTTTTGTTTTGAGTATGTCCTCTAATGCACGGCGCCCTTTTTTCACTATGATGTCAGGCATTGCAGCACGCACGGCGGCCACTCCGCCGGGCCTGCCGCACTTTTCCAGCGATTCCATCAGCACACAGGAGCCATCATGAGTTTACAAGAGCAATTCGAACAAGCGCAGCTCGATTCCAAGACCCTGTCCGAGCGTCCGGACAATATGACCTTGTTGAAAATCTACGCCTTGTTCAAGCAAGCGTCGAGCGGCGACGCCACGGGCGAGCGTCCTGGCATGACCGATTTCGTCAACCGCGCCAAGTTCGACGCCTGGGCGGCCCTGGCCGGCACCTCGAAGGACGAGGCGCAACAGCAGTACATCGACCTGATCGAAGACCTGAAGGACTGATGGCTCCCTGCCCCGGCGCCTGCCGGGGCAGTATAATTTCTGCATGACACCATCACCGATTCCCCAGGTTTCCCTGGCGCACGCCGCCGACCTGCCCCGCTTGTTCGACGTCTGGCACCTGTCCGTACGCGCCACCCACGATTTCCTCGCCGACAGCGATATCGGCGTCCTGATGCCCTTCGTGCGCGACGAGCTGGCCAGGGTCGCCGCCGAAGGCTTGCTGCACGTGCTGCGCGCTGCCGACGGTGTCCCCTATGCCTTCCTGTGCGTCGAGCACGCCAAGATCGAGATGCTGTTCGTCCATCCCGACCGGCGCGGCAGCGGCGCCGGCCGCACCCTGGTCCGGCATGCCATCGGCAGCCTGCACGCCACGGCCGTCGACGTCAACGAGCACAACACGCAAGCGCACGGCTTTTACCGCCACCTGGGCTTTATCGAGGAAAACCGCTCGGAACGCGATCCGTTTGGCCAGCCTTTCCCCATTTTGCACCTGAAACTGGCCAAAATGGCCTAAAAACTCACGAAAAACCACCAAAACAGGCCGTTAACGCAAAAGTGGCTACCGAATCGGTAGCCACTTCTTTCAAAGCCGGAGAGCGCTGAAACTTACTGCTTCGCTGCCGCCAGCGCTTGCGCGATCCAGCCGTCGAACGTCTGCTGGTGGAACTTGATCCAGCCGGCCGTATGGCGCGCGATATCGGCTTGCGTGTTTTCGCCGCGGCGCATGCGCTCGTTCTGCGCATTGATGTCGGCCACGGGCAGTTGCATCACCTCGAACAGCCTGGCCGCGGCAGGGTTCTTCTCCGCCCAGGCTTTATTCGACACGATGCGCGCCGTGTTGACGGCAAAGCCGTAATCGCTGCCATCGTCGAGGCGGGTATTCACCTTGTCCGGATTGGCCGAAAACGGCACTTTGAGCCAGATCACATCCTTGCCCGGCACCAGCACGCCGCTGACCCAGTACGGCGTCCACGTGTAATACAGGATCGGCTCGCCACGCTTGTAGCGGCCCAGGGTGTCGGCGATCAGGGCCGCATAGCTGCCCTGCACGTGCGTCACCGTTTCGCGCAGTTTATACGCATCCATGTGGTTCTCGATCAGCGCTTCGCAGCCCCAGCCGGGGTTGCAGCCCGTCAAGTCGGCCTTGCCGTCGCCATCGTGGTCGAACAGCTTGGCCAGGGTGGGATCGCGCAACTGGTCGATATTCGTGATGTTGTACTTTTCCGCCGTCACCTTGTCGATCAGGTAACCCTGCGCGGCAGGCCCCGCATACTGGCCCGTGCGCAGCAGCTTGGCGTCGCCGCCCGCATTGTTATAGAAATCCTTGTGCATGGGGTCCCAGTGCACGGCCATGAACGTGGCGTCGCCGTTGGCGATGGCGATATGCGCGGTCGGGTATTCCACTTCCTTGATCGGCTGCACTTCATAGCCGAGCTTTTCCAGCGCCTTGTCGACCAGCATGGTCTGGAAGGTTTCTTCCGCGATCGAGCTTTGCAGCGCCTGCACCTTGACGCCCTTGCCGGGCAGCGCATCGGCGGCCGGCGTCTGCGCCATGGCCAGGCTGGTGGTCAGGGCCAGGGCGGCAATCGCCAGGGCGGAATACAGCTGGAACTTGCGTTGCGATTTTTGCGTCGCTTTAAAATGTTCGATTTGATGCATGGGTATCCTTTATTGTGCGTTGGCCAGCGTAGCTTGCTGTTCAACATTATTTTTCTCCGCATTGCCGCGCACCAGGCGCAGCACGCAACCGACGGGCCCCGTCTGGTACCAGTGGCGCACGCCACGGCGTGGCTGGCCCATCGCCTGCGTCAAGCGGTCCAGGGTGATGGCCAGCAGCACGATGCCCAGGCCGCCCACGGTGGCCAGGCCCATGTCCAGGCGGCCAATGCCGCGCAATACCATCTGGCCCAGGCCGCCCACGGCGATCATCGAGGCAATCACCACCATCGACAGCGACAGCATCAGCGACTGGTTGATACCGGCCATGATGGACGGCATGGCCAGCGGAAACTGCACGCGGCTCAGCAACTGCCACGGCGAGGCGCCATACGCGCGGGCCGCTTCGATCAGGTCAGGACGCACCTGGCGGATGCCGAGGTTGGTCAAACGCACCAGCGGCGGCAGGGCAAAGATGATCGTCACGATCACGCCCGGCGCATTCCCGATACCAAACAGCATGACGACGGGCACCAGGTAGACGAAGGCCGGCGTCGTCTGCATGGCATCCAGCAGGGGGCGCAGGATGTTCTGCGCGCGGTCGCTGCTGGCAAGAAAGATGCCCAACGGCAAGCCGATGGCCAGGCAGAACGCCAGCGACGTCAAGACCAGCGACAGGGTCGTCATGGCTTCCGGCCAGATGCCCAGCATGGACACGAGCAGCAGCGCCAGCACGGTGCCGATGGCCAGGGTGCGGCTGGTAAATTGCCATGCCAGCAAGCCGATGATGGCGATCACCGTCAGCGACGGGGCGGCCAGCAGCACGCCTTCCACGCCGGACAGCACGCTGTCGATGGGCGCGCGCACGGCCTGGAAAAACGGGCGGAAATGCGCGACGACCCAGCCCAGCCCCTGGTTGATCCAGCTTTCCAGCGGCAGCGAGCCGTCGAAAATCTGCGTCAGGTGAAAGCCGGCCGCGTGTTCCGGCTGCACGGCAAGCGCGGCGGCATCGAGCCAGGCGGTGCTGGCGTCGGTGGGCGGCGTCAGCGCCCAGGGATTGATCTGGGCGGCCTGTTCAACAACAGGTTCTACTGTGGAAACGGTGCTTGGGTTCATGCTTGTCCTTTCTGTTGTTGTGGCTCGGCAATGGCTGGCGTATCGCGGTCGAGGAACTTCAGCAAGGTTGTCTTGCTGATGGCGCCGCGGAAGCTGCCGTCGTTGGCCACCACAGGGACGGCGTAAGGCAGTTGCGCCACCTGGCCGAACAGGCCGGCGACTGGCTCATCTGCATTGATGGTCTGCACGTCGGGCAGATAGGCATGCGCCAGGCCCAGCGGGCCCACATGGCCGTCGAGCGCATTGCGCAGCGAATCGGCCGAGACGACGCCGAGGAACTTGCGCTGCGGATTGACGACATACGCAAACGCGCGGTCCTGCTCTTCCAGCATCGACAGCGCGGCGCGCGAGCCGCGGCTCGGCGATTCCGACACCACGATCTGGCTCTTGCGGGCGATATCGCTGGCCTTGAAGACGGCCGCCGCATCGACGCCGCGCACGAAGTTGCGCACGTAATCGTTGGCCGGCTTGCGCAGGATTTCTTCCGGCGTGCCCACTTGCACCACGTGGCCGTCTTTCATAATGGCAACGCGGTCGCCGATGCGCATGGCTTCGTCGAGGTCATGCGAAATGAAGACGATGGTGCGGCGCTTGATCTGCTGCAAGCGCAGCAGTTCCGATTGCATTTCCGTACGGATAATCGGATCAAGCGCGGAAAACGCTTCATCCATCAGCAGGATCGATGGATCGCAGGCCAGGGCACGGGCCAGGCCCACGCGCTGCTGCATGCCGCCCGACAATTCGTCGGGATAGCTGGCGCCGTAGCCGTCCAGGCCCACCTGGGCCAAAGCTTGCTGGGCCAGCGCATGGCGCTCGGCCTTGGGCATGCCGGCCAGTTCCATGCCGAAGGCGGTGTTGTCGAGCACGGTAATTTGCGGCAGCAGCGCGAACGACTGGAACACCATGCTGATGTCCTTGCGGCGCAGGGCGCGCAACTGGGCGTCCGGCAGGGTATTGATGTCGTTGCCGTCGATCAGGATGCGGCCGGCGGTGGGCTCGATCAGGCGGTTCAGCATGCGCACCAGGGTCGACTTGCCCGAACCGGACAGGCCCATGATGACGAAGATCTCGCCCGCTTCAATGGTAAAGGTGGCGTCGAAAACGCCGATGGTGCAGTCGGTCTTGGCCAGGATGTCCTGCTTGCTGGCGCCCTGGCGGACGAGTTCAAGTGCTTCTTCTGGCTTGTCGCCGAACACTTTGAACACATGGTCGATAATGATTTTTTTTGCCACGATGTGGTTCTCCCTCGATTTGACGAATGGAATGAAACCCAGCAAGCTGCCAGCTTGCGGCGGGAATCAGCAAACCCTGTTGCGTCGGCTACGCCACGGCGCAACAAGCGCACGGGAGCGACAGAAAACAGGGGGTGACACGCGTGTGACCAGCGGATGGCCAAAGCCGGTGCCGGGGTGCCGTGTGCGTGCTAAAAGAGGCTGTGGTTCAGGACTTTTAACAACGCTAGCGCCATGCAAATACATGGCACCAAATGTATTTGACCGAAAAAAAATCGACCAAGCTACTTAACTGGATGCGGGTGCAAAACCCGAAGAATTATTCACCACTCAGCGAGTGGGAGTACTGCGAAGCAGAAGGTGAAACGCGGTGTAGCTGTTGTAAATATGACTCAAGTATAACGCAAAAAGCCACCAAAGTCCAATGGCTTTCCAAATAGAAATGTGCTAGCAATGTTCGCCAGCGTACCGTCAAGCGCAAAACAAGGGGGTAAAGGGGCGAAAAGCGACCTGCCTGCATCGTCTTTTCGCCCGCCACCCGAACACGATCCCTACCACCAAAAGCGGCGGCAGACAAGCGGGGGCAACGCCATCAAACGGACTCGGCAAACACCTTGCGCATCTTCTCGGCAATCTTGCCTTCGATCGTGGAAGCAAAGGCGCTGAGCATGAAGCCCAGCTTGATTTGCAGTTGCGCCTGCTCTTTTTCCAGGGTCAGCGAACCATCGACGCCGCTGCGCTCGAAGCGCAGCACATCGCCATCCCAGGCGCACGCCAGGTCATATTCCTGGGCCAGCTTGTCGGCCACCTGTTGCGCCGCTTCGCGCGCCTTTGCTGCTGTCAGCTTATGTTGCTGAACTATATTTATATCCGCCATCAAACGATCCTTTTATTAAAAACGGGGGCAATACGGCCAGCATCATACCAGCCGCCATGCGGCGGGCACGGCGGCAGCCGGTGCCGGGAGAACGAAAAAAACCGCATCTTCCCACGCGTCGTTTGCGCAAGATCAAACCGGACGTATCGAAGCAGTCCGACTATTTCAGTTCCAGTTGCGCGTTTTTGGAGAGCTACCATGGACCAGAAAGTCATCGTGCCAGTCGAAGCCGTGCTGACTAATGGCATATCCCTGCCAGTCGGCTATGTTCCCACCCCCTCGGCGCCATACCGGCAGCACCGCAAGAATGCGCAGCTGACCCTGCAGCCGGGGCCACCCCGCCTGCTTGACGCCGTTACCCGCAAGCTCGAAGCCGTGCCCGTCGGTTCGCGCGTGCTGATCTGGAAGCAGGACCCGTCCGTCACCGAACTGGGCACGCGCAAGGCCTTCCTGCCCGGGCTGATCCTGCAAGGCCCGCGCGACGCGCGCATCACGTTTGGCGCACCGGGCATTCCCCAGGTCAGCCCGAATGCCTTCGGCGACTTCATCGTCTCGCCCAACACGGACCAGTTCGACGCAGTCCACACGTTTTCCATCGTGCGCATGACGCTCACCATGTACCAGCGCGCACTGGCCAGCAACGACGCGGCACCGCCCCTGCCGTGGCAATGGAATGGCGCCAGCAACACGGCGCCCCTGAGCGTGTTTCCGCACGGTTTGCCCAATGTCATGAACGCGTATTACAGCCGCAGCGACAAGGCCCTCAAGTTCGGCGACTTCATTCCCAACGGCGCCACCGAACGCGTCTACACCTGCCGCTCGCTCGACATCGTCTCCCATGAAACGGGACACGCCGTGCTCGACGGCCTCAAGCCCAATTGGCTGCTCAGCAACAATCCGCCGCAAACGGGCGGCTTGCATGAATCGTTTGGCGACCTGACCGCCATCTTCCTGGCCCTGTCGCAGCTGGACCAGGTGGAAGCAGTCATTGCCCAAACGAAGTCCGACCTGCACGACAAGACCTTTCTGTCCGACCTGGCGGAGCAATTCGGCCTGGCCCTGGGCCGCCCCAACGGCTTGCGCAATGCGGACAACGACATCAAGCTGTCCGAGGCTGGCACGGAAGTGCACGCCATCTCGCAGGTATTCACGGGCGCTATCTACGACATCCTGGCCGACATCTTCGCCCACGAACGCCGGCCCCAGCTGGAAGATGACGCGGCCGTGCTGCACCGCTGCGGCGACTACCTGCGCAGCCTGGTCCTGCGCTCCCTGGTGGCGGCACCGGACCAGGCCGCCACGTATGCCGACGTAGCCGGCCAGATGCTGAGCATCGCCCAGGCCGACGGCAATACTGCTTATCTGGACTTCATCCGCAACAGCTTTACCGTACGCGAAGTGTTCAAGGCCAATGCCATGGTGACGGCGGACCAGATCACGTTTGCCGCCGACGTCGTCGACGAGGATGGCGCCGTGCAGGACAGGCGCGCCTGCTGCGGTACCATGAACCACGCAGAATACAGCAGCGAATCGGAACAATTGCTCGAGGAGGAGCGCGCTGCGCTGGCCGCCTGGTGCCGCAGTTACGGTCCCCGATCATAGACTAGACGCCGTGCGCTGCGGGCCCGCCCGCAGCCAGCCGCAGGCGACGGCATGCTGCATCATGTCCCCACCACCATCGACAGCAAGGAGCACCATGAAAATTTCAGCCCGCAGCAGCGGCGGCTTTGCCGGCCTGAGCGAACAATATGACATCGATACCCAAGCCCATCCGGCTGGTCCCGGGCTGGAAGCAACGCTGGCCAGTAGCGGTTTTTTCACGCACCAGCAAGCCACAGGTCCCCAGGTGGGCGCCGATATCCCCCAATGGCAGATCACCGTCGATGCGCCCACTGCACGCCGCACCATCACGTTTGCCGAGGATGGCAGTGCCGAAAATGCACACTGGCAACAGTTACTGAAGCAAATACGCGCCAGCGCCTGATGTTTCTGGCACTTATTTTGTACCGGTCTTGATTTGAGTAAAACAAAAACACCACACGACAAGACAGTCCCCCGCCCGCCCAGCCCCCCCGCTGCGGCGGGCGACTGTCGCTTTCTTGCCGCGTTCTTCATGGCAACGTCCCGGATAGTCGCTGAATTGCCCGCTCTGCGCGGCAAGGACAACGCGAAAAAATGAATTTGCTTATATGTATTGTATATAAGCGGGATTTGTGAGAAATAGCGAATTGCCTTAAAATACAATGCTTTGCTTTAGTATGCGCCGCCGAGGTTCCTGCAGGCGCTACAGCACCTCCCCCCATATTGATAGGACTGTTATGACCCACGTTGTCACCGAATCCTGCATCGCCTGTCGCTATACCGACTGCGTCGATGTCTGCCCGGTAGATTGTTTCCGGGAAGGCCCGAACTTCCTGGCAATCGATCCGGACGAATGTATTGACTGCGCAGTCTGCGTGGCAGAGTGCCCGGTGAACGCGATTTTCGCGGAAGAAGACGTGCCGGGCGACCAGCAAGCGTTCATCAAGATCAACGTCGATCTGGCCCGCAACTGGCCTTCGATCACCAAGACGAAGGCGGCCTTGCCGGAAGCCGAGCAATACAAGGACGTCAAGGACAAGCTCGACATGCTGGTGCGCTAAGCGCACGGCATCTGCCGCGGCCATTGCGGCGGGGACATCCGTCCCCGCAGGGGCGTAGCAGCAAAAAAGAGCCACAAAAAGCAGCGGAAACGCTGCTTTTTTACCTTTAAAACATCATTGCAGGTCTATCCACGCAAATGTGGCGCGCAGTCACAGCAATGCGCAAAGCGTGGACCTATGCGCGGTAAAGCACATTTTGTCCTCAACAAATATCGTAAAATTGGATTATGATATTTGAGCCGACATTGGCGCTTGGAATTAAACAAGGACTCTATATGCTTTACCAACTGCACGAACTGCAACGCTCTTTCCTCACTCCGGTGATGCAATGGGCAGACATGTCCTCCAAGTTATTTACCAACCCGGTTTCCCCACTGGCCCACACCCCGTTTTCGCAACGCATCGCAGCCGGCTACGAGCTGATGTACCGCCTTGGCAAAGACTACGAAAAACCACAATTCGACATCAAATCCGTTCTCGTCAAAGGCGAGAGCGTCGACATCCGCGAACACGTTGTCGTGACAAAACCGTTTTGCCGCCTGATCCACTTCAAGAAAGAAGCCACTGGCTTGCAACAGCCCAAAGTTTTGCTGGTTGCCCCCCTGTCCGGTCACCACTCGACCCTGCTGCGCGACACCGTGCGCGGCTTGCTGGCCGAGCATGATGTCTACATCACCGACTGGACGGACGCGCGCATGGTACCGCTGACGGAAGGCCCGTTCCACCTGGACGACTACATTTATTATGTGCAAGAGTTCATCCGCCTGCTGGCGCCTGATTTGCACGTCATTTCCGTCTGTCAACCGACCGTGCCCGTGCTGGCTGCCATCTCGCTGATGGCGACGGCAAAAGATCCGCACATGCCGAAAACCATGACGATGATGGGCGGCCCCATCGACCCGCGCCGCTCGCCTACGCAAGTCAACAACCTGGCGACGGAAAAGAAATTCTCGTGGTTTGAAAACACCGTGATCTACGCGGTGCCGCCGAACTATCCGGGCTTTGGCCGCAAGGTGTATCCCGGCTTCCTGCAACACGCCGGCTTCATCGCCATGAACCCGGGCCGCCACGCGCAAAGCCACCGCGAGTTCTACATGCACCTGGTGACGGGCGACGACGAGCCGGCGGAAGGCCACCGCCAGTTCTACAACGAGTACAACGCCGTATTGGACATGCCGGCCGAGTACTACCTGGAAACCATCAAGACTGTCTTCCAGGAATTCAGCCTGCCGAAGGGCACGTGGAAAGTGGGCGGCCAGCTGGTGCGTCCGCAAGACATCACGAATGTGGCGCTGTTCACCGTGGAAGGCGAACTGGACGACATTTCCGGTGCCGGCCAGACGCAGGCGGCGCATGACTTGTGTTCAGGTATCCCTGCCGACATGCAGCAGGATTTCGTGGCACCAAAATGTGGTCATTACGGCATTTTCTCGGGCCGCCGCTGGCGCGAAATCATTTGCCCGAAAATCGGCGAATTCATCCAGAAACATTCCTGATCCACAGTGTTTCCGTCAAAACGGCACGCCAGGCAACCCTGGCGTGCCGTTTTCTTTTATGCCTAGGTCATGCGCGCTCGATTTTCACCGTCGGGCGCGTATTGACAAAAATTTGCTCCACTCTCGGCTCGCCCGGCCCCGGCTTTTTCATCGCATAGCCATTCACGGGCTGCGAGCGGTTCACCCACAGCGCGTAATACAGGTGGTCGGCGCGGGGATCTTCCGTATTCGGGTGGATCAGGATCGTCAGCCCCAGGCTGTTCAACTGCAGCCACGGCACGATCACGGGCAACAAGTCATTGGTAAAGCCGAAATAAAACGAGGGCGTCACGTGCGGGCCCCGCGGTTCCAGGTTCCAGTCGCCCAGTTCGATCTGGAAGCGCTCGGCCGCCCATTTGCGTATCAGCGCCGCCTTCTGGTAGCTGTCTTCGTCAAAATAGATGTGCGCGTGATAGCTCTCGATATCCGTGTAGGCGCGCGGCTTCGAGGGCAAGCTTTCCTCGCCGGGCCGCACGCTGACGGGGCGCGGCGTGGGCGCCGTATCCGTATGTTCGCCCCACGGACTCTTGCCGGTTGCCGCTGGTTGTTCGTCTTTTACGCGTTTGACGGCGCCATCCTGCGCGAGGGCGGAGCCCGCCAAACCGGAAGCGGCCAATGCCGCCACCAGGCCGCCGCCGCGCAAGACCGTGCGGCGTTGCGGCGACAGCAGGTTCGCCCATTCCAGATCGATGGCCGCGTGTTGATTGTTGTCAGACATAGGATTTCCTGTTCTTGATTATCAGTATGGAGAGAAGGCAGATCAAAAGTGCACAGTGGCACGGGCGTAGTAATAGCCACCCAATACGCCGAGCGGGCCCGAGTTGTCATACGCGCCCGTGTACTGCGCCAGGCTGGCGGCGCTGCGCGCCTCGCGCGGCACCTGGCCCGGTTTCTGGTCGAAGACATTGTTGGCGCCCACCGTCACGTTGATGCGCTTGCTGATGTCGTAGCCGACGCTGACATCCGTCACGAAGGCCGCCTTCAGCTGGTAGTCGCCGCCCGTGATCGCGTTCAGGCGCTTGAGCTTGCCGTAGCGCGTCTCGCGCAGGTTGAACGTCCAGCCCGCCTTTTCATACGCCACAGTGACGATTTCCTTGTCGCGCGGCGCCCGGTACAGCAGGTCGTACTCGGCCGATTTACTCAGGGTGCCGATGTTCGGCAAGCCTTGCAGCACGGCGGGCAAGGCCGCCTTGCCCACCAGGCTCGTGTGGTTGAAATTCGCGGCCGCCGTCCAGCGCAGCTTGCCATCGGCCACGCGCAGCACATCCTCGGCCGTCAAGTCGATGCCGCGCGTGCGCGTGTCGCCCACGTTGGCAAAATAATGCGCTACCAGGCCATTGCCGACTGTCAATCCCGCCGAGCGCAGCAGGTTTTCAATCACCATGGCTTGCGCGGCCGTCAGCGGACGGCCGCTGCCGTCGAGCGCCACGCCCGAGCTGCGGTCGATGCCGATGTTCGACGACACGCCCAGGCGGTCGCTGACCTTGATTTGATACGCGTCAACGGCAAAGCGCAGGGTGGACGCAGGATTGAAGGTCAGTCCGGCCGACAGATTCGTCGATTTTTCCGGTTTCAACGCTTGCGCGCCCAGTGCCCGCGCGGCAGCCGAATTCGGCTGCGCCAGGGTATAGGGCACGCCCGCATGATCGGACGTATTCGAATACGATTGCGTCACCAGGCTGGGCGCATGGAAACCATTGCTGACGGTGCCGCGCACGGCCACGGCGGGCGTAACGTCATAACGGGCGGACAGCCGCCCCGTCGTCTTGCTGCCGAAATCCGAATATTTTTCGGCACGCAGGGCCGTATCGAGCAGCAATTGCGGCGTCAGTTTCGCGCCCAGGCCCACGTACGCCGCGTAGCTGTGGCGCGCCGTATCGGATGCATCGACGGGCAGGTAGCCGGCCAGCGCCGACGAGCCGCTGCCCTGCCAGGAAGCGGGTTCGCCGGGGCTGCGCTGCTGCGTTTCATGCGAGTACTCGAGACCGACGCTCAGGTCGGCCGGCTCGCTCAATCCCAGCGGTACGGGACGGCGCGCGTCGGCGTTGGTGGTCGAGCGGCTGTAGCGCTGATTGCCGATGCGGAAGTCGGTCTTGCCACCCGGATAGGTCAGCGAGTAATTGGCCGAGTTTTCCACGCCCACGTCGATATCGTCGCGGCCGTAGGTGCTGCTGACATCCCAGCTCCAGCCAGCCGTCTCGCCCTTGATGCCGCCCGTCAGCGCAAAATCGTTTTCGCTCGTCGTTTCATACGGCGTGAAGCCATCCGGATACACGGACAGCAAGCCCCGGTTGTTATTGAAAATGGTATTGGGCAGGCGGAAATTCTGCGCCGAACGGGCATTGCGGTGGGCGTAGGTACCGAAGCCGTACAGCTGCACCTCGTTCGACAGATCGTAGCCGAGGTTGGCGCTAAGAGAGGCGGTCGTGCTTTGCGGCACGCCCGTATTGCGCCACGGATTGCTGTTGCGGTTCGCTTCGGCCGGGTTCGGCGAAGCGCCCGCTGGCAAGCTGTTGTTCGCGCCCAATTTCACCAGCTGGCCATCGCTGTTGCGTACAGCCGGATACGACAGATAGCCGGGATTCAGGCCGAAGTTGCGCACGGCAATACCCTGGCGCTGGACTTCAGCGCCGAAGTGGGCAAAGCCATGCTCGCCCAGGCGCGTGCCGCCGTCGATGCGCGCGGAACCGTTGGTGCCGTCGCCATCGTAGGTGGAACCGAGCTGCGTGCTGAAACTGCCCTTGTCATCGGATTTCAGGATGATGTTGATGACGCCCGCAATGGCGTCGGAACCGTAGATGGCCGAAGCGCCATCGCGCAGGATTTCCACGCGGGCAATAGCGCCCGTGGGAATCAGGGCCAGGTCGGTGGCGACGGACCCGGGGAAGCCATCTTCGTTGACGATGGCCGTCGTATGACGGCGCTTGCCATTGACCAGCACCAGGGTATGCGAGGGGTCGAGGTTGCGCAGCTGCCCGGCGCGCACGATGCTGCCCAGGTCCGGTTGCACGCGTGCGGGCAAATTAAACGATGGCAAGGCCGTGTCCAGCGCGTCGAGCAAGTTCAGTTTGCCCGTGGCCAGCAGTTGCTGCGCGCTGATCACGTCGACGGGCGCGGCGCTGTTGGCCACCGTGCGGCCCGTGCCGCGCGCGCCCGTGACGATGACGGTATCGGGCGGGGTGCCGGCCAGCGCGCCAGCGCCGTCCGGCGCGGCTTGCGCATACGCTGCGCCTGGCACTCCCAGCAGCAGCACGGCGGCCGAGACGGTGTGCGCCAGTTGCCGCAGGCGCGGAGCAGGATCTTGCTTGTGAATCGGTTCCGGCATACGAAAACATCCTTTCAAAGTCGTCAACACAGTGGCTGCAGACTAAAGGATGGACAAACAAACAAGAACGAATGGTTTCGTATTTAGATATTTCGTTTTGGCAACTAACAACAGGGCGCGGGGTGTCAGGGACCGGGAGGAGCCGTCGCCAGGCTCTGGTCGAGCCGTTTCCAGTAGTCGCGCTCCAGCCTGGCCGTGTCGATATCGCGCGCCGCCTCGTTGAAGCGTTTTTGCTGCGCGGCACCTTCGTCATCGCGCTTGAAGCACACATGCACGGGGCGCTCCTTGAAGACGGTGTCGATGATGGCGATGCGCTCGCGCTCGGCCTTGCTGAAGTTGCGCCCCATCAGCAGGTGCTGCAGGACATGGCGCTCGATGACGATCACGCGGTAGCGCTTGATGAACAGCTTCTTCAGGTTCGTGGCGTCATTCAAGCCTTCTTCCGTCTTCAGCTCGCCGCGCGCCACCATGCCATCGAACTGTTCCCCGTTCGAATAGCCGGCCACGGTACCGATGCGCAGCTTGCCCAGTTCCGCCAGGGTAGCGCCGGGCGCGCCATCCTCTTTCAGGTAGGCCAGCACCCCCTGCGTGTTGCCAACGGGAGCAGAAAAGTGACAGAGCTTTTCCCGTTCCGGCGTGCGCCAGACGGCCAGGAAACCCGCATAGCGGGGACTGGCCAGGCCGAACTGCATGGCGCGCTTCCAGGGGAAATATTCATATTTGACCGTGTAGCCGAGACGCTCGAAGACGGCGCTGACCATGGCGCCCGACATGCCGTCGGCAGGCAGGCTGCGGGAAATGAAGGGCGGCCAGTCCTCCGCCGCGAAGCGGACGATGCGCGAGCCGGCCGCGCCCGGCGCCGCCATGGGAGAGCCAGCCTGCCCGTGCGCCACGGCAAGTGTAGAGTGCATGAACAAACAGAAGGGCAAACCAACTGTCCGGAGGAAACGCATGTTTTGCTCCTATGGCCTGGCGCGCCTTGCAATGCAAGCGCAGCAACAGGACTGGCGGTCGGCTTTTTGATTACAGACTTGATCAAAATCATGCTCCCACAAAAAAAAGGAATTGCAAAGTTGTTTATTTGCACTTTGACATTCCCGTAGGAAATAAAATACGATTGCGGCGCGCCTGCAACAAGCCTGCCACGGCAGGCGCTATCCCCTCTCAAAAAACAGGTTTTTACTTGTGCGCGGCCCAGATGGCCGATAATGACGTTTTACCGTATTGAAGATGACCGTGCCGCATCCCGCCTCTCCCTCACTTGCCGACCAGATCGAAGACTTGCTGCCGCAAACGCAATGCACCAAATGCGGCTACAACGGCTGCCGCCCGTATGCGGAAGCGATTGCCGCAGGCAGCGCCGACATCAACCAGTGCCCACCGGGCGGCGCGCAAGGCATCGTGCGCCTGGCCGGCTTGCTGGGCAAGAAAGTCATTCCGCTCAATCCCGTCAACGGCCTCGAACGTCCGCGATCGGTCGCCTACATCGACGAATCGCTGTGTATCGGCTGTACCCTGTGCATCCAGGCTTGCCCCGTGGATGCCATCGTCGGCGCCGCCAAGCAGATGCACACGGTGGTAACGAGCTTGTGCACGGGCTGCGACCTGTGCGTGGCGCCCTGCCCCGTCGACTGCATCGTCATGTACCCGGTCAGCGGCGACGCCACGGGCTGGGATGCCTGGAGCCAGGCAGAAGCCGACGACGCGCGCGCGCGCCACGATTTCCGCACGCAGCGCCTGCGCCGCGAAAGCGAGGCCAACGACGCCCGCCTGGCTGCCAAGGCCGTCGCCAAGATGCAGGAAGTGACGCAGGAAGTGCCCGTCACGCCAGATGCACTGGCCGAGAAAGAGCGCAAGCGCGCCATCATCGCCGCCGCCATGGAGCGCGCGCGCGCCAAGGCCGCTGCCGCGGCCCAGACCGAACCGCCCGCCCCCGCCACCCCGAAAAAAGACGCATGAACACCGCCAAACGCCTGGAAATCTTTACGCGCTTCCGCGCTGCCAATCCTTCCCCGAAAACGGAACTCGAGTACACGACGCCGTTCGAGCTGCTGATCGCCGTGCTGCTGTCGGCGCAGGCGACGGACGTGTCCGTCAACAAGGCGACCCGCTTGCTGTATCCGGTCGCCAATACGCCGGCCAAGATACTGGCCCTGGGCGTCGACGAGCTGGCCAGCTACATCCGCACCATCGGCCTGTTCCGCACCAAGGCCAAGAACGTCATCGCCACCTGCCAGATCCTGCTCGAACAGCACGGCAGCGAAGTGCCGCGCGACCGCGCCTCGCTGGAAGCCTTGCCCGGCGTGGGCCGCAAGACGGCGAATGTGGTCATGAACACGGCGTTTGGCGAACCGACCATGGCCGTGGACACGCATATCTTCCGCGTCTCGAACCGCACCGGCATCGCACCAGGCAAGAATGTCGATATCGTCGAGCAAAAACTGCTGAAATTCATCCCCAAGGAATTCCTGCACGACGCCCACCACTGGCTCATCTTGCACGGCCGTTACACGTGCACGGCGCGCAAGCCCCAATGCTGGAACTGCATGATTGCCGACCTGTGCGACTACAAGGACAAGTCGCCGATGCCGGCCGTGGTGTAAGGCAAAAAAAAACGGCCTGCAAGGGCCGTTTTTGTCATTCGCAGCAAGCGGACGCCTACAGCAAAACCATATTATCGCGGTGGATCAGTTCATGGCCTTCCATGTAGCCGAGAATCGCCTCGATCTCGGTGGAGGGCTTGCGCATGATGCGGCGTGCTTCGCCGCTCGTGTAGTTGGACAGGCCGCGCGCCACCGGATGCCCGTCGGCGTCCACGCAGGTGATCACGGCACCGCGGCCGAATTCGCCATTCACGCCCGTCACGCCGATCGGCAACAGCGACTTGCCTTCCTGGCGCAGCTTTTGCACGGCGCCCGCGTCCAGCACGACGGCGCCTGCCGTGTGCAGATGATCGGCCATCCACTGCTTACGCGCCGTCAACTGCCCCGTTTGCGCCCGCAACTCCGTGCCGATCGCTTCACCCTGGGCGAGCCGGCTGAGCACATCGCTATCGCGGCCCCAGGCAATGATCGTATGGGCGCCGGACTTGGCGGCGCGCTTGGCGGCGAGGATTTTCGTCAGCATGCCGCCACGGCCCAGGCTGCTGCCGGCGCCGCCGGCCATCGCTTCCAGGGCCGGATCGCCGGCGATGCCTTGCGTAATCAGGTAAGCGTTGGGGTCCTTGCGCGGGTCGGCCGAGAACAGGCCATGCTGGTCCGTCAGGATCACCAGCGCATCGGCCTCGATCAGGTTGGCCACCAGGGCGCCCAGGGTATCGTTGTCGCCGAACTTGATTTCATCGGTGACGACCGTGTCGTTTTCATTGATGATCGGCACCACCCCCAGGCGCAGCAGGGTCGTCAGGGTGGAGCGGGCGTTCAGGTAGCGTTCGCGGTCAGCCAGGTCGGCGTGCGTGAGCAGCACTTGCGCCGTGCCCAGCTGGTGGGCGCGGAAGCTGCTTTCATAGATTTGCGCCAGGCCCATCTGGCCAACGGCGGCGCAGGCCTGCAATTCGTGGATATCGGTGGGGCGCTGCTCGAAACCGAGGCGCAGCATGCCTTCGGCAATGGCGCCGGAACTGACCAGCACGACTTCCTTGCCCAGGGCGCGCAAACCGGCGATCTGCGCGGCCCAGCGGGCGATGGCGGCATGGTCGAGTCCGCGGCCATCGTTGGTGACCAGCGAGGAGCCGACTTTGATGATGATGCGGGTAGCTTTTTGAATCACGGAATCCATGGGGCGGCGCTCTTCACTTAATAGACGTCAGCGCGCAGGACGCAGCAGCAGCAAGGCCAGCCCCGCCGTCAGCTCCATCGCGCACATGAACAACACAAAACCCTGGGGCAAGCCGAAGCTGATGGCCGCGAACAAACGGCCGGCGGGCTGCGCCAGGACCAACATTGCAGTGATATCGCCGAGGACAGGCGGTTCGCCCTGCCGTGCTGCGAACAGTGCCAGCAGCGCGGTAGCGCCCCAGACACCGACATGGGAAGCGTAGAACTGGCTGTAGCCGTTGACGCCATTGAGGAAGATGCCCATGCCGGCCGCCATCTCATCGGCGAACAGCAAACAGGCGACCGCGCTCAGCCCGTAAGCATACGCGATCAGATGCAATACACGGCGCTGCCACGCTTGCTTGCGCGCTGACGCGACAGCGGCCGCCTGGTAAGACATCGGAGTAAAGCCTTAGTCGATGATCTTGAAACGCGGATCATCCGGGTCGATCGACGAGATACCGCGCGCTTCTTCGGTCATCTGCGTTTCTTCGGCACGGCTTTCGCTGTGTTTCTTCTCTTCCAGATGCTGGTAGATCGCATTGACCAGTTCCGGGCAGCCCTGATGGTTCAGCGCAGAGATCTCGAAGACAGGACCTTTCCAGGCGAAACGCTTGAGGAAGTCCTTGACGATCTTCTTGCGCTCGTCTTCCGGCACCATGTCGAGCTTGTTCAACACCAGCCAGCGGGGCTTGTCAGCCAGCGACTCGTCGTATTTCTTCAGCTCCTTGACCAGCGCCTTGGCTTCCTTGACAGGATCGACGTTGGTTTCGAACGGCGCCAGGTCGACGATGTGCAACAGCAAGCCCGTGCGCTGCAAGTGGCGCAGGAATTGATGGCCCAGGCCCGCGCCTTCGGAAGCGCCTTCGATCAAGCCAGGAATATCGGCGATCATAAAGCTCTTCTCGTGCGACACGCGCACCACGCCCAGGTTCGGGTGCAGGGTGGTAAATGGGTAATCGGCAATTTTCGGGCGCGCGTTCGACACGGCCGAGATGAACGTCGACTTGCCCGCGTTCGGCATGCCCAGCAGGCCCACGTCGGCCAGCACTTTCAGTTCCAGGCGCAGTTCGCGGCGTTCGCCTTCCTTGCCCTCGCCTTTTTGGCGTGGCGCGCGGTTGGTCGAGGACTTGAAGTGGATATTGCCCCAGCCGCCTTCGCCGCCCTTGGCCAGCAATTCGCTCTGGCCGTGTTCGGTCAAATCGGCCAGGATTTCGCCGCTCGCGTTGTCAATGATCAAGGTGCCCACAGGCATGCGCAGGTGGATGTCATCCGCGCCCTTGCCATAGCAATCTGCGCCACGGCCAGGCTCGCCATTGCGAGCCTTGTGCATTTTGGAAAAACGGAAATCGACGAGCGTGTTGATATTGCGGTCGGCGACAGCCCAGATGGACCCACCCTTGCCGCCATCGCCGCCATCGGGACCGCCGAAAGGCCGGAATTTTTCACGGCAGAAAGAGGCGCAGCCGTTGCCGCCATCGCCCGCGATGACTTCGATTTTTGCTTCGTCGATAAACTTCATAATTTTGCCGCCATAAAACTAAAAAGGCTCTACCTTGGGCAGAGCCTTTCGATTGAAGGCTTGCGCCTTACATCATGCGATCATTGCGGAGCGAACTGGCGCTCCGTGTATGAATTACGCTGGTACTGCTTCGTTTGGTACAACGGTCACGAATTGCTTCGAGCCAGCACCTTTGACAACGAACTTCACTTTGCCCGCGATCAGCGCGAACAACGTGTGGTCCTTGCCCATGCCTACGCCTTCGCCGGCGCGCACTGGGGTGCCGCGTTGACGAATGATGATGCCGCCAGCATTGATAGCTTGGCCGCCGTAGACTTTAACGCCCAGACGTTTTGATTCTGAATCACGGCCGTTTCGCGTTGTGCCGCCGCCTTTTTTATGTGCCATTTAAGACTCCTTGATAGCTGATTAATTCAAACAGCGGCGATTAGCCGTTGATCGAAACGATTTGGATTTCGGTAAAATTCTGGCGATGGCCTTGATGCTTCTGGTAGTGCTTACGACGACGCATCTTGAAAATTTTGACCTTATCATGGCGACCATGCGCCACAACCGTAACCAGTACCGTTGCACCTTCGACCAATGGAGCACCAAACTTGATGCTGTCGCCCGCGCCTACTGCGAGAACTTGATCGATGGTGATTTCGGAACCAATGTCTGCCGGTATCTGTTCTACTTTAAGTTTTTCGCCAGCGACAACTTTGTATTGTTTGCCACCGGTTTTTATGACCGCGTACATGATTTGAAACCTCATCAAATGTTGAAAGAATTTGTCCCTTTGCCGTGCAAAGCAAGCCGTACACAACAGGGGGAACCAGCGATTATACACGGCCTGAGAAATTGCGTCAAAAAGTATTCACAAAGCTTGACGATCGTGGTATGTCGACAACCTGACCATCGTGTCAGGCTTGCGCCAGGCGGACAGAAAAGCGCGCGCCAATGCCAACCAGGTCAATCAATTGCTCTACAGCCATAGGCAAACGTCACGCACGCGCAAGCCTTGTCGTATAATCGCGGCACCCACAATCTAATGCAGGTTCGCCTTGTCTGACGCTAACAAACACGTTAACCAAAACACCATCGTGCAAACGATTGCCGCCGATATGGACGCAGTCAATACGGTGATCCGCCAAAAGTTGCACTCCGATGTGATTCTGATCAATCAGATCGCTGAATACATCATCAGCGCAGGCGGCAAACGCATCCGTCCCGTGCTGATTTTGCTGGTGGCCAATGCCCACGCCTATCGCGGCACGGCGCACCATGAACTGGCCGCCGTGGTCGAATTCATCCACACCGCCACCCTGCTGCACGACGACGTCGTCGACGAATCGTCGATGCGCCGCGGACGCCAGACGGCTAACGCCCTGTTCGGCAATGCCGCCTCCGTGCTGGTGGGCGATTTCCTGCACTCGCGCTCGTTCCAGCTGATGGTCTCGCTGAACAATATGCGCGTCATGCAAATCCTGTCCGACGCCACCAACGTGATCGCCGAAGGCGAAGTGCTGCAGTTGCTGAACATGCACGATCCGGACGTGACGCAAGAGAGCTACCTGAACGTCATCCGCTCGAAGACAGCCAAGCTGTTCGAAGCGTCGGCGCAACTGGGCGCCCTGATCGCCGGCGCCAGCGAAGCCGATATCGAAGCGGCTGCCGAATACGGCCGCTCGCTGGGCACGGCCTTCCAGCTGATCGACGACGTGCTCGACTACGCAGGCGACGCCGCGGAAATCGGCAAGAACGTGGGCGACGACTTGCGCGAAGGCAAACCGACGATGCCGCTGATCTGGCTGATGGAAAATGGTACGCCAGAGCAACGCGAACTGGTGCGCAGCTGCATCGAGCAGGGCGACGAGCAGCATTTCGACGCCATCCTGGCGGCCATCACCAATAGCGGCGCCCTCGACTACACGCGCAAGCAGGCGGAAATCGCCGGCCAGCGCGCCGCCGACGCCATCGCCGGCTGGCCGGACAGTGTCTACAAGCAATCCATGCTGCAACTGTGCTCGTTTGCCGTGGACCGCAATCACTGATCGGGATTGATCTTGCAGCAAAGACAACGGCGCCGACGGCGCCGTTTTTTATGTGCTGCAGAAAAGCTAGGTGCGCTCGTGTTCCATTGCCGCGCCCGCCAATTCCTGCACGATGGCCGGCTCCGCTTCCAGCCGTTCGCTGTAGCGGCTGCCCAGGTAGTCGCGCCGGTCGCGCACCAGCAGAGTAAATTTGTAGAGTTCTTCCATCACATCCACCAGGCGCTCGTAATACGGCGACGGCTTCATGCGGCCGTCATCGTCGAACTCCTGGTACGCCTTGGCCACCGACGACTGGTTCGGAATGGTGACCATGCGCATCCAGCGTCCCAGCACGCGCAAGCCGTTGACGGCGTTGAACGATTGCGAGCCGCCCGACACTTGCATCACAGCAAGTGTTCGTCCCTGCGTGGGCCGCACGCTGCCCGTTTCCAGCGGCAACCAGTCGATCTGCGACTTGAACACGCCCGCGACGGCGCCATGGCGCTCGGGGCTGCACCAGACCTGCCCTTCCGACCACAGCGACAGCGCGCGCAGTTCCTGCACTTTCGGGTGTTCGGGCGACACGCTGTCGACCATGGGCAAGCCGTGCGGGTCGAACACGCGCGTGTCGGCGCCAAAGTGGCGCAGGATGCGTTCCGCCTCCAGGGTCAGCAGCTTGCTGTACGAGCGCTCGCGCAAGGAACCATACAGCAGCAGGATGCGCGGCGCATGGGTGGACACGCTGGCCGGCGCCAGCTTGTCCAGGTCCGGCACGTCCAGGTGCGCGGCGCTGATGTTGGGCAACTCGTTGGCAAGCTCTGCCATCTCAGGCCACCGGCTTGCCGTCGGCGCCCACCACGGCCTGGCCATCTTCCTTGGCAAATGCCCCTTGCTGCGGCAGCGGCAGGATCTCCAGCACCTTTTCCGATGGCCGGCACAGGCGCACGCCCAGTTCCGTGACGACGATGGGGCGGTTGATCAGGATCGGATGGGCTTGCATGGCATCGAGCAGGGCCGCGTCGGGCAAGTCCGGATTGGCCAGGCCCAGCTCGTCGTACAGGGCGCCCTTGTCGCGCATGACGGCGCGCACGGACAGGCCCGCGCGGGCGATCAGGTCCAGCAATTGCTCGCGCGTGGGCGGGTTCTTGACATAGTCGATGATGACGGGTTCGACGCCCGTGTTGCGGATCAGGGCCAGGGTATTGCGCGAGGTGCCGCACGCCGTGTTGTGGTAAATGGTGATCGTCATGTCGTGGTTTCCTTCGATAAAGTGGTGATGTCCGGCACGCAGCAAGGTGCGCCCGCGCAGCAGTTTTCCGTCAAGAAGGCCAGCAAGCCATTCATGCCCGCATAGTTGGCGGAGTAGATGATGGAGCGCCCCGCCTTGCTGGCCGCCACCAGGTTGGCATGCGCCAATTCCTTCAGGTGGAACGACAGCGACGACGGCGCAATGGCCAGCGCCTCTGCGATTTTCGTGGCGGCCATGCCTTCCGGCCCCGTCTGCACCAGCAGGCGGAACACGGCCAGCCGCGATTCCTGCGCCAGCGCCGCCAAGGCCGCGATGGCTGCCGTGCTCGTCAGAGGCGCAGCCTGCACTGCGCTTGTAGTTTCGTTTTCCATACTTCAATAATAATCGAATTATGGAATCAATGCCAGCGATCGCGCTGCGTACGTAACCTGGCGCACCGACCGATATGGCCTGTCGGTCTACCTTGATGAAAAATCACTGCGATCGGCATCCCATGACACGCTCGACACCCCTGAAGATCCTCGGCTGGAGCCTGGCCGCCCTGCTGGCCCTCATCGCCATCATGCTCATCCTTGTGCTGACCTTCGACTGGAACCGCGCCCGCCCCTATATCAACCGCACCGTTTCCGAAAGCACGGGCCGTAGCTTCGTCATCGGCGGCGACCTGCGGGTGCAATGGCGGCAGGGACTGACGACGGAACCGGGCTGGCGCCGCTACGTGCCGCGCCCCTTCATCAGCGCCCAGGACGTGCGCATGAGCAACCCGGATTGGGCGACGGCCGGCCCGCAGATGGCCAGCGCCAGGCGTATCGACGTGGCCATCCATCCCCTGCCCCTGCTGCAACACAGGGTGGTGCTGACGGACCTGGCGCTCGATGCCCCGCAGATCGCCCTGCAGCGGCGCGCCGACGGCAGCAACAGCTGGACCTTGAAGGACAACGGCCCCTCGCCATGGGAAGTGGAAATCCAGCGCATGGCCTTCGGCGACGGCGCCATCCGTTACCTGGACGAGGGCATCGCGCTGGACCTGCGCGCCAAGGTCAGCTCGACGGCGCCCGACGCCACACAAGGCGATGCGTCAGGCAGCGCGCCCATGGAAAAATACGGCATCGAATTCACCCTGGGCGGCACCTATCGCAAGGCGCCCGTGACGGGCGGCGGCAAGGCGGGCGCCGTCCTGTCCTTGACCAACAACAACACCGTGTATCCCGTGCAGGCGCACGCCGTGCTGGGCAAGAACAAGGCCAGCATAGCCGGCACCTTGACGGACCCGCGCTCGCTGTCCGGCATCGATTTGCAGCTGAGCCTGGCCGGCGCCAGCATGGCCGACCTGTACCCGCTGACGGGCGTGCTGCTGCCGGAAACGCCCGACTACGCCACCAGGGGCCGGCTGCTGGGCAGGAAGGACGGCGCCAGCTGGGACTGGACCTATCAGGATTTCAAGGGCAAGGTGGGCCAGAGCGACCTGGCCGGCACCTTGCAGTATTTACCGCGCCAGCCCCGTCCCCTGCTGCGCGGCGAAGTGACATCGCAGCAATTGCGCCTGGAAGACCTGGGCCCCACCATCGGCGCCGACAGCAATGCGCAGAAACAGGCGCGCGGCAAGGCTCCCGTGCAGCCGGACGATAAAGCGCTGCCCGTGGAACAGTTCAACACGGCCAAATGGGATGCGCTCGATGCCGACGTAAAGTTTACTGGCAAGAAACTGGTGCGCACGCACGACATTCCATTCAACGACATCGTCGCCAATATCCACATGAAAGACAAGGTGCTGAGTTTGACGCCGCTCAACTTCGGCGTGGCTGGCGGCGACATCACCTCGAATATCACGCTCGACGGCCGTCAAAAGAGCATCGCCGCGCAAGCCAAGGTGGCGGCGCGCCACCTGAAGATACGCGAACTGTTTCCCAAGCTGCAATCGATGCAAGCGAGTTTCGGCGAAGTGTATGGCGACGCGGCCCTCACGGGCCACGGCAACTCCGTCTCGGCCATGCTGGCCAGCGCGAATGGCGAACTGGCGGCCACCGTCAGCGAAGGCTCCGTCAGCCAGTTCATGCTGGAACTGGCGGGCCTGAACCTGGCCAATGCCGTCTTCGTGAAGATCTTCGGCGACAAGCAGGTGCACCTGAACTGCATGGCCAGCGATTTCGCCGTGACGAACGGCCAGGCCGACGTGCGCCGCTTCGTGCTCGACACGGACAGCGCCGTCGTCAACGTCACGGGCAACGTCAACCTGGCCCACGAAACCCTGGACCTGGACGTGCGCCCCCGCACCAAGGGCGCCCGCATCATCACCCTGCGCACGCCGCTGTATGCGAAAGGCACGTTCAAGAACCCGGACGTGGGTCCGCAAAAAGGCCCGCTGGCCCTGAAGGCGGGCGCCGCCGTGGCCCTGGCCACCGTCGTCACGCCGCTGGCCGCCCTGCTGCCGCTGGTCAGCGTCGACAAGGCCCCCGACACGGACTGCGCCGCCGTCATGGCACAAGCAAACGCCACGCGCAAGGCGCCCGCTTCGCCGGCGACGAATGCACCGGCGAAAAAAGTCAGCGAAGCGGACATCAGGAAGGCCCAGCAAGAAAAGAAGAAATAGACCTTGATGCCGCCGCTTGAAACCCGTTCCGCCATCTGCTGTAATGAAGGAAAGCGGGGTGTGGCTCAGCCTGGTAGAGCGCTGCGTTCGGGACGCAGAGGCCGGAGGTTCGAATCCTCTCACCCCGACCAAGAATTCCCTTATCAATCAAGGGTTTTTCAGGTTTCGACAAATGTGGTTTTGACAGTTTTTTGCCCAAATTAGTGGCAAATTAGTGGCAAAGCTTGCGGTTTCGCCGCAAAACATATAACCCCACGTCAATAGACTCTGTTCCATAACACCCAGGAGCACAATCTCATGGCATCTATTGAAAACCGGTCCCGCTTCATCGTCACTGTTCAAACTCGCGAAGACCTGACCCAAACCTTTGCTTGCAACCGCGAAAAGCAGCTGAAGCTCTACCTCGCGGAGCTGAAGGCAGGCAGCTACCAACCCAAACTGGGCCGCACCGACGACAGCTTCGCCATCCGCGTGCGCGAGGCCGTCCAGCGCCCCCAATGCCTCTGTGCGCTTAGCGAAAAGGAGGCCATCGACATCAAGCAGCGCCTGGAACTAGAACGTCGCAACGGTCTGTTCGTGGACTATGCCAAGGGCCGCAGCGTGACATTCGCCGACCTGCTGGCCCGATATCTTCGCGCGGTGTCTCCCCTTCACAAAGGCTTCAAGGTCGCAGGCTCCATAATCAATACCCTGTTGTCCGATGCAGGGCTTGCGCGAGTGGACATCGCCCAGGCATACGCCGACCATAAGAATCCGCACCCTAGCCTGGAAGGCAAGACGTTCCACAAGCCTTCGGGCAGGAAAATGCGCGTACCGTCACCTGCTTCGTGTTTCATTCGCAAGCCCTTCGCGGCTATAGTGCCAGACGATATTAGTCAGTGCGATGGGCTCAGGTGAACCCACAGTCAAGCACTGCAGATCATCTGCATTGGTCCTGAAAACTGAATTTTTGGCTAAAAAAAACCCGCCAACTGAGGGCGGGTTGAATCCAATTCTTGGAGGAGTTGGAGGAGACAGCTAAATTATGCTGCACTGCGCCATATTTCGCCAATCATCATTTGTAATGAGATGTATCACAGGTGGGAATGACACTCTAATCGGTGATGGCGAAGAACTCCATCCGCAGTTCTGTGAAGGTGCTGGGCGCATAAATGGCTATCGCCTGGGCCTTGATCATCGCCTCGTAAAGCTCACCACGGTTATCAATCGAAAAATAATAAGCGTTCGGACGGACCGGTACTTCCATCGGCACCTGGGCCATGTGCACCAGTTGCAGGCCGGGCAAGGCGCTGCGAATCAAGGCCTCAATATCATGCGGCGACGCGATTTTTAACTGACGTGGCACTTCCGCAACCAGATTGAGCGCCGGCATATTGGCGGTGACGGCGAGGTACAAGCCGGCTTTCCGGTCCGTCAAGGTGGCGTCGATTTTCCCCTGATGGTAAGGGCTTAGGTCCTTGTCAAAAGTAAGGGGAATGACGACGTATCTGGACGACACCACCGTATCGAGCAGTTCGCAAATGATGGCGTTCAGCGCGTCGAAACCGGGAGCCGGATTCTCATGGTCGTAGGCGGGTAAATCTGATACCGAATACTTGCGGGAAAACGCCATCAGGCCGCCCGCGAGCACCATCAGTTTGTCGAACAGCCGCTCCGGATGGCAGTGTCCCGACTTGGCGCAATGGGCCAGGGACGCGTTCGCGGCGCTGACCGTGCTGAGCATCCAGAATGAAGACACGTCGCCACTGTGCGCCTCAATGGCGCTTCCCCGCGGCTGCCGTTGCAGACGGTAGAGTGCCTCGGCTTTCGCGGCCAACTTGCCGAGCAAGCCGCGCAGCATTTCCCGCATGGCCGGGTCAACGTCGACCGACAGACTCGGTGCCATGAACGTCGGGTCGATTTCAAAGGTGCTGTCCTCCTTGCGGCGCACCTTGACTAGCGGGATGCAGTCGTAGGCATCACGCACATCGAGATGCGACAGCAGCCGCAGTTTTTTTCTCATATAGGAAACGTTGGTGCTGAGCGCGTCGGTGTAGAGGTCCAGCGTTTGCGCATCGAATGGCGAGTACCGGGTGTCATCGTACGGAGCCTCGCCGCTGGCCAAATTGCCGCCATGTGCCTTGACGACAGGCAGGGCCGCATAAAAGACAAAGCTTTGCTCATCCGCGGGCAGCTTGCCCAAGTCTATCGCCAAGGGCAATTCATCGGCCAGCGGTGCCTGGTAGATTTCTCCGTCCTTGAAAATCAGGGTCAGCGCCTGCGCATACAACGTGTTGCTCGTTACGCCTTCAATGCTCCAGCGTGCAAGCTGGACGCCCCAGGTGTAGGGATTGATGGCAGAGGCGATGTGCCGCAAGCGGGCCTCGTGATACCGGTCCAACTGCTGGAAATGCTGCGCATCGAGCGTGAGACCTTCGGCCCACAAGACTTTTAATGAGATGCTCATGTCCTCTCCCTTGAAATGCATTGCTCGTCGATAGAGTTTGACGCTGCATTTAGGAAACTCATTGAGTTTTCACAAGAAAGGTCCCAAGCCCGGTCGTTGCCACGATGACGAGCACAAGCCGCCACTGTCACCAGTATTGCGTAACCGCAACATATTCGCCATCGCTTGATTAATACTTGAACATCTGCACACGGCTTTCGTCCGTGAGGGGCAAGGAGAGCTTGATGGAAGACCTGCTGCCGTATTTCGAGCGTGAACTGGTGTATCTGCGCCGCCTCGGCCGCGAATTTTACGAGCGCTATCCCAGGGTGGGCGGCGCCCTGCAGCTGGGCGACGACACTTGCCCGGACCCGCATGTCGAACAATTGATACAGTCCGTCGCGCTGCTTTCCGCGCGCGTGGCGAAGCGGCTCGACGACAGCTATCCTGAATTGACCGAAGCGCTGCTGGAGACACTGTTTCCGCACTACCTCAGGCCCTTCCCCTCCTGTTCGATAGTGCGCGCCACGTATCCTTCCATCAAGTCGGCGGGCGAGGCGCCGGTGATGGCCATCCCGCGCGGCACCGAGATGGACTCCAGCGCCGTCGACGGCGTGCGCTGCAGTTTCAAGACCGCCTACGGCATCGTGCTCTCGCCGATGACGCTGGCCGCCGCCCGCTTCGACCCGGTAGTACGCGCGCCCTCCTGCGTCACCTTGCCGGCGTCTGCCAGCGCCGTACTGAGCATCGTCATCGACGGCGCCGCGCCGACGGACCTTCCCGCCCTGCGCGTGTTCATCGACGGCGAACCCTCGTTTTGCGCGGCCCTGCGCGACGCGCTTTTCATGCACGCCGTGTGCGCCTATGTTGAAACCGAGCCGGGGCGCTGGACGGCGTTGCCGGCCGTGCCACTGGCGCCGGTCGGTTTCGCCGAGGACGAGGCGCTCATCCCGTTTGACGCCCGCTCGCACGTGGCATACCGGGTGCTCAGCGAGTATTTTGTCTTTCCGGAAAAGTTCAATTTCTTCGACATCGACCTGGTGGCGTTGCGGGCCCTGCTGCCACAGGGATGTCGTCGCTTTACGCTCCATGTGGTCTTGGCCGGACTGCGGCCGGATTCCTCGCGCGCCCGTATGCTGGCGAGCCTGTCGGAGACGAATTTGCTGCTCGGTTGCAGCCCGGTGGTCAACCTGTTCCAGCGGCCGGGCCAGCCGATATCCGTGACGCAGTTGACTGCCGACTATGCGGTGGTGGCCGATGCCGCGCACGCCAAGTCGTTCGAGGTGTACACGATAGACTCGGTCAAGATGGTGCGCCGGCGCGGGCAGCAGGAGGCAGTGACCGAATTCCGGCCGTTTTATTCGCTGCGCCACGGCGAGGACGCGTCCACAAAGAACGGGCATTACTGGATGCTGCGCAACGATGCCGAATTGGCCACCCTCAGCCCCGGCCATGAAAAGCGCATCACGCTGATTGACGGCGACTTCAATCCCATGGAGGTCGAAAAGACCAGCCTGTCGATTGCGCTGAGCTGCACCAACAGAGACTTGCCCAATGCGCTGAAGTACGGGCAGGCCGGCGGCGACTTGACACCCTTGCGCGACGCCGACAGCTACTCGGTTCGTCTTCTGCGCCGGCCGACCCGCACCTGCCGTTTTGCCAAAGGGAGCCAGCAATGGCGTCTGATTTCCCATCTGACGGTGAACCACCACGCGCTGTCGCAAGGCGGACTCCCGGCTTTCCGCGAAATGCTGGCCCTGTACGACCTGCCGCACTCGCCGATTTCGCGGCGTCAGATAGAAGGCATCACTGACTTGCAACAAGCGGCGACGGTGACCTGGATGCGGCACAAGCATGGCGCCGCGCTGGTGCACGGAACCGAGATGCGCATGACACTCGACGAAGAAGCGTTTGTGGGCAGCGGCTTGCTGCTGTTTGTGGAGGTCATCGACCAGTTCCTGGGCCTGTATGTGCAGGTGAACAGCTTCATCGAATTGGTTGTTCTATCCAAACAATCCGACAAGGAACTCATGCGATGCAAGCCAAGAAGCGGCTACCTGACGTTAGCGTAATCCAGGGTTTAATGGATGAACCCCAGCGGTTCCATTTTGTCCAGGCTGTGCGCATCCTGGTACGCTGGCTGCGCCAGGCCGGCCTGTCTTACGATGACGAGCAGGCACTGTCCCAGGTACTGCGCTTTCAGAACAGCCTGTCGCTGAGCTTTCCTGCCAGCCAAATCGAGGCGCTGGGGCCGCAGCCGGCGACGTGCGAGACCGATATCGAGTTGCTGCGGGCCATGCGGGAAGCGCCGGGCACGAAGATATTCCTGACGCCCGCGTTCCTGGGACTCCTTGGCGTGAACGCTGGCCTGCCTTTACATCACACGGAGCGGATGAGCGCCGCGCAGCGCTGGGACGGGGACGACAGCGCCCACGCGTTTATCGACCTATTCTCCCAGCGCATGGTGGCCATGTTTTTTCAAGCCTGGGGCAAGTATCGCCTGGAGCACCGGCTCGACATGGGTGGCGAGGATGGCCAGTTGGCGCTGTTGACGGCATTGGCGGGTATTCGCCGTGACGCGCTACCCGGCGGCGCAGACGATGCCGCCTGCGATATGGCGGGATTCCATGCCGCATTGTTGCGCACCCGGCCGGTGGCGGCAAGCTCGGTCTCGCGCGTGTTGACACATCACTTCGGGGTGCAGGTCGAGCTCGAACCTTTCGTCGAAGTCTGGGACGTCATCCCGAAAAACAAACGCAGCAAGCTCGGCGGAAGGGTCGCCAGGCTGGGTTTTGGCGCGGCGCTGGGCGGGCGCTTGCGGCGCAAGGACCTGCGCGTCCGCTTGAACATCGGCCCCATCGACAAGGCCGATGCCGAGCGTTTTCTGCCACGCGGCAGCGCCGCCGTGGGGCTGGCGCAAAGGTTGGCAATGTTCGGACTGCCCAATCTGCAATTCGAGGTGCGGATCTTATTCAAGCCGTCATGCCTGCAACGCCTCATCCTGACGAGCAAACCCGGCGCGGGACGGCGTCTGAATTGGGACGCCTTTTTGTTGCGACAAGATGGCAAAGTCTCCAGAGACACGGCCGGCTACCTGTTGCGGTCCATGGATGCAGGCTCCTGCGGCGATAGTGCACGCGGACCGGTTCACTAGTGATGAGCTCCCTTGACTCCCCTCAATACACTCACCCCGACACGCACCTACAGTGGCGGATACAGGATAAATAACGACCCATCTCATCCGCCGTCGGCGGGAAGCACATCGGAGGCTGCATGATACGCAACATCGTCGACGCTGGCATGGCGGCGCTATCCGTATTCGGCACCCAATCGCAAGCCAACCGCCTGATGCGCATGGATTTCCCGCAAAAAGATGGTCCCGCGAACACCGTCATGCTGGTCAACAAGGTGCGCATGGGCGAAGAGTTATCGCGCGACTTCCGCATCGAGGCCGAGGTGCTGTCGGATGACGCCGGCATCCCCCTCAAAAGCATGATGGGCAGGATGATCACCATTTCGCTGGTGCGCGAGAACGGCAGCCTGCGCTACATGAACGGCTACGTCGGCAGTTTCCGTTTTGTCCGCACCGACGGCGGCTTCGCCTACTACCAGATGCTGCTGTCGCCTTGGCTGGCCTTCGCCAGGCTGCGCAAGGACAACGTCTCCTTTCACCACCGCAGCACCATCGAACTGACCGAAACCACCTTCGCGTACTACCGCCAGCGCGACTGGAAGACCAGGCTGGAGCCCGGTTACGACGATAAAAAACTGAGCTGCGCCAACCAGCACAACGAGACGGACTACAACCATCTGCACCGCCGTTGGGAAGACGCGGGACTGTATTACCACTACGAGCACCGGGCCGATGGCCACACGCTCATTCTCAGCGACAATTCCACCCTCGCCGAAGCCATCGACGACGCGCATGTCGCGGATGGCGCAGACCAGATGCACTTTCACGCCCAGGCCGGGTCCGAGGAGGCGGACGGGATTGACGACTGGCAAGCGGTGCGGGAACTCGGCTCCGGCAAACTGACACTGGCCAGTTTCAACTACAAAAGCCCGCATCCGCAACGGGTCCAGGGCAGCTCCCTGAACGCGCAGGGCGACGTGGACGGCTACGAACTCTACGAAAACACCGGCGCCTACGGCTACCCGAATCTGCGTGACGGCGAGAGCCTGGCGCAGCGCCGCATGGAAGAACATGACCAGCGCACCCAGTATTTCGAAGCGGGCGGCAACGACCGCGCCGCGCAGCCAGGCCGCACGTTCAAGCTGAGCGGCCACTTCAGTGCGCAAGTCAAGGCGCCGGCACCAGGCGAAGACAGGAAACCGGGCATCGCTGCGCGCGACTACCTCATCGTGTCGGTTGAACATGTCGCGAGCAACAATTATCCCGCCGGCCCGGACGGCAAATCGGAATACAGCAACAGCCTCGTCTGCATACGCCGCGACATACGCTGGCGTCCAGGTCGGCACTACAACAGCGAGCCGTGTGACAATCCCGGCGTGCAGACGGCCATCGTCGTCGGCCCGCCCGGCGAAGACATTTATACCGACGCGCTGGCCCGTATCAAACTGCAGTTTCACTGGGACCGGCTGGGCACATTCGACCAGGCCAGCTCACCGTGGATACGCGTCATGATGCCCATGGCCGGCCAGTACTTCGGCCAGATGTGCTTGCCGCGCGTCGGCCAGGAAGTGCTGGTGCAGTTCCTCGATGGAAATATGGACCACCCCATCGTCGTCGGCGTCGTCTACAACCGCGACAACATGCCGCCCTGGCATTTGCCGGCACAACGCTCGCTGGCGGGATTGCGCAGCCGCGAATTGAACAGCGGCGGCGACGGCAACAGCAACCATCTGGTGCTGGACGATACCAAGGGTGCTCTGCAGGCCCAGCTCAAGAGCGACCACGAGCACAGCCAGCTGTCGCTGGGTAGTATCACCCGTATCGACACGTCCGACGGGCGCATGGACGCGCGCGGCGACGGCTGGGAGCTGGCGACCAATGCCTGGGGCGTGGCGCGCGCGAACCGGGGCATGCTCCTCACCACCGAGGCGCGGCCGAACGGCGCCTCGCACATGAAGGACATGGGGGAGACACAGCTGCGTCTGAAGGCCGCTCATGCCCGGCAAGAGGCGCTGGCCGGGCTGGCCGCGCAATCGGGCGCACAGGACGGCGAGGACCAGGCCAGAGCAGTGGCCGCCATCAAGACGCAGAACGACAGCATCACGGGCGGCGCGGGCGCCAAGGGCAGCTTTCCGCAACTGGCCGCGCCGCACCTGGTACTGGCCAGCCCGGCCGGCATCGAGACCACGACCCGCGGCAGCACCCATCTGGCCAGCGACCAGCATACGGCAATTACCACCGGACAAGACCTTTCCATCGCCAGCGGCGCCAGCCTGTTCGCCAGCGTGCGGCAAGCATTGCGCCTGTTCGTGCAGCAGGCCGGCATGCGGCTGGTGGCGGCAGCCGGCGATATCGATGTGCGGGCGTTGAAGGACAGCATCAACATCCTTGCCAAGCTCAACATCACGCATACGGCCAACCGCATCACCATCAGCGCCAAGGAGGAGGTGCTCATCAACGGCGGCGGCAGCTACGCCAGGTTCAGCGCCGGCGGCATCGAACAAGGCAGCAACGGCACCTTTGTCGCGCACGCAGTGAGCCACAGTTTGCTCGGCCCGAAGAACATGCAGATAGCCCAGGTGCAACCGCCACAAGCCCAGCTAAAGGGCGCGGGCACGTTTCATTTGAACAGTCATCCGGCGGCGGGCGGCGCCCTCAATGCCGGCTTGCCCTACAAACTCTATAAGGATGGCGCGCTGACGGAGCAAGGGGTGTTTGACGACGATGGCAACATGACTTTCCAGCACGAGCTGGAAAAGCAGTCCACCTACGAGTTGGAGCTTCCCAACGGCAACCGCTATACCGTCGCGTCGAACCCACATGACGAGAAACAGGAAATGAGCGCTGGCATCGGCTACCACGGGTACGCCAATTCGGGCGGGGCTGCCAACGAGGGCTACGCGACGCTGGAACAGAGTCGTGTGCTGTCAAATCCTGCATTGGACGACGGCGAAGAGTCATCCGAAGCATGACGCCATCGCTGACTTTTTAAGGACTGCACCATGAGTGGCATGAACAGCAACGTAGACCTCTACAAGCAAACTCTATCCTATCGCGACAACGACGCGCCCTACCAATGCCTCGCTCAGCCTTGGTTTGTTCATGTTCCATATCCCGTCCATCCGCCACGTTATCGCTGTTTTATTGAACCATTGATTTGCGGAGAAACGGTCTTTAGGAAAATAGCGAAGGACTTGGAAAGCGCCAAGCATAGCGTCGACATCATCACATGGGGATTCGACCCCGGCATGGTGCTGGTGCGCGGGAAGAGCGCCGAGGATGGCATACGTTATGGAGATTTGCTGAAGAAGATTGCCTCGCGCACGCCCAATCCGGTCAAAGTTCGTTTGCTGGTATGGCACGACAGCGCCGTGACGCAAAAGTTAATGAAAAATAATCCAGGCTACTACGGCAGACGATTTCCATATATCGGATGCGCCATGGGCGGTTATTTTAGCGAATCGCACCAAGCCTATAACGCAGAATGGTATGCGCAGGTTTGCGGCGACGCGATACCGAATATTCATTTTCATGTGCGCAAAGTTCCTATCGCTTTGTTAGAAAAGTCATTATCGGGAGAGCTGGCGCCCACTGGTTTTATGGCACAGGTAACCCAAGCGTTTGCCACGCACCACCAGAAAATGCTGTTGATAGACTATGAAAATCCGGTCAGTGCAATAGGTTATGTGATGGGACACAATTCCGTCACCGACTTCTGGGACACGTCGGCGCACCACTTCCGCGACGTCAGGCGCGAGCGCATCTACCACATGGAGCATGTGAAGCTACAGAAGGCCGCTTGGAAGGAAGGCGAGTGTTATGACAGTGCTGGTCCAGGATACCAATTGAGCTCGCAGCAACAGGCGGCCAAGGAGCGGCTTGTCCAATCATACATCGACAAGAATAGCCATGTGGTCAAACCGTATCAGGATGTGTCCTGCCGCTTGCATGGTCCGATTCTCTACGACCTCAATCATAATTTCTGCCAAGCGTGGGGAAAGTCAACCAGGCCTACCTCTCTCTTCATGGACACGGCTTGGTTTTTTAATCCGCCAATCAAGCGTATCGTTAAGAAAGCTGGAGACTGGCTTCATGATGAGATGGACCCGGAGTTCATCGCGCGGCGCGCGAAGATACCATTGAGCGCGTTCAGACTACAAAACGGCTTGCACAATGTACAACTGCTGCGCACCGAGCCGCAGCATACAGAGAAGACCATTAAGGAATGCTACGCCAATCTGACCCGGCAAACTCTTCGCTACATCTTCATACAGAACCAATATATCCAGTATGAGCCTTGGGCGGAGCATCTCATCGAATGCGTCGGGCGCCTGCGCTCGGCCGGCTACCTGAAGCCGATATATGTGTTCATCCTGACCTCCACCCCGGAAAATGATGGCATGGATGTGCCGACCTACGATGTAGCCAGCAAAGTGGGCAGGAGTGAGGCAATGAAGGTGGAGCACGAAGAGGCATTGAAGCTGGCGCGGGAGAAAAAGAGCAAACCGCCGATTACCACAGAAGAACTGGCCGAGCGTGGCATCAACGTTTTTATGGGGTCGCTTTGGACTTGCGCCAGGGACAAAGACAGGCTGCAAGCGACGGACTATGAAGAAATCTACATCCACGCCAAGGTGGCGATTGTGGATGACGCCGCGTTCACGATAGGCTCGGCCAACCTGAATCTCCGCAGCATGGCACTAGACAGCGAGCTTAACGTGTTGAGCGAGGCGAAGGAGGTTGCGTTTCAATTGCGCTGTGATTTGTTCAGCCAGTGCTCTGGGATGGCGGGGCCGGCGCAGTTTGGCGATATGAAGAACACGTTCGAAAAATGGCTAGCAAGCGCTTCTAAAAATGTAGAACATAAGGGCGAGGGGGCTCAATTGGACAGTCAATTGTTACCCTTCTATGTTGACCGAAAGCCCGGCGTGCCTGTCGTCTAGCTATGAACAATTCGCGACTGCAGCAGCTAGTTTATGGCTTGTGCCTGCTAACAGTGTTAACGGCGAGCACATTTTTCCTCAATATCTATTTAAAGGAGAGAGTCTTGCACGACCTACCATATGGGTTTAAGAAATTTAGCTTGGACGACCCGCTACCAGCGTGTGCCCGTTGGAAGGAACACATGCCGGCCAGCCGCGACCCGGCAGCATACCGGCTCTACATCGAGGCGCGCAAGGTGTGGCGTAGCAAAATAGGGTGGCAATTCACGCGTGAGGAGGCCACGCGCATCCTCACCGATGTGAAAAAAGCGGCCGACTTGGGCGACTGGGGAGCACGAGCACTGATGGCGCATTTTTATCTGCGTGGGCTCGGTGTTCTCGAATCCAATCACGTACTTGATGCAGATCCCGACAAGAGCGTAGAAATCGTCCGCATGGCAGCCAAGGCGATGCAACCCTGGGGACTGTATGACCTCGGTGTCGCGTACGAGCATGGCTACGGAGAAGCACACTATGATGTCGATTTGGCTTGGGCATACTATCTGAGGGCAGCCCAGCTCGGCAGCCCCGAAGCACAGATGGCGTTGGCACAAGCCTATAGCGCAGCAGGTCGTCGGGGTGATGAGGTAATTATGCTGCAATGTGCATATCAGCAAGGGCACGGGCCAGCAGCTTATAAGTTGGCTGTAAAAGCGGGAGTGAATGGCAGGTATCAGGAAGGGATACGGATATGCCAAGAAGGAGTGAAGTTTGGAAGTTCGGAGTGCGCGCGCGACCTTCGGATTATGTTCAACCAAGGGTATTGGGATAGAGACTCCGACGAGGAGAAAGATGCACTAAGACCGTTGGGAATTAAAGTAGACGCTGAGCGAGAGAGGCGCTACAGCGCCATCTACGACGCATTAGAAATCAATCCCGACCTGAAGCTGAGCAGGCTCGACCTAATACTTCCGTTACCTCCTGCGAAGTTGCCACCCTGGTCCGGTGTGGAGGACGCGGTCGAGCCAGAGTCATACGACAAACCTACGTACTGACCTCACCTGAATGTCCGCCACATCTCACGCGCTTGCAGACGGCTCTCGTCGACGATGGCTATATCGCCTTATTCTGCTGGCGTCGCTCGTCGCTGCGGCTTTTTTCCTCTCAAGCTACTTACAGGAGAGAGACTTGCATGCCTTGCCATATGGATTCAAGAAGTTCAGTATGTCCGCCCCGCTACCCGCATGCGCGCGCTGGAAGGAGCACATGCCGGCCAGCCGCGACCCGGCTGCATACCGGCTCTATATCGAGGCTCGCAAGATATGGCGCAGCAAGATAGCGTGGCAATTCACGCGAGAGGAGGCCACGCGCATACTCACCGATGTGAAAAAGGCGGCCGAGTTGGGCGACTGGGGAGCGCGTGCATTAATGGCGCATTTTTATCTGCACGGACTCGGCGTTCTCGAATCCAACCACGTACTTGATGCAGACCCTGTCAAGAGTGTCGAAATCGTCCGCCTGGCAGCCAAGGCAATGCAACCTTGGGGATTATACGACCTCGGTGTCGCTCACGAGCATGGTTATGGAGGGGCACCATACGATGTCGATTTGGCGTGGGCATATTACCTTAGAGCTGCACAGCTTGGTAGCCCGGAAGCTCAGATGGCTTTGGCCGACGCCTATGCTGGAGAAGGTAGGTTAAATGATGAAGAAATCATGTTGCAATGTGCCTTTCAACAAGGCCATGGTCCCGCAGCCTATCGGTTAGGTCTCAAAGCTAGAATCCAAAAGGAGTATCTATCGGCCTTTAAGATTTATCAGCAGGGAGTGAAGTTTGGAAGTCAAGAATGCGCATCATCTCTGTGGCTATTATTCGATGGTGATGGTAGCTGGCCCAGTTCCAGTGAGGAGGAGAAGATTAATCTCAAGCTGCTTGGGGTCGCGGCGGACTCGGATCGAGGCAGCCGATACAGGGCCATTTTCGAAGCATTGAAAATCAATCCTGACATGAAACTAAACAGGCTCGACCAAGTGCTTCCGCTGCCTCCTGAAAAATTGCCACCCTGGTCCGGTGTGGAGGACGCGGTCGAGCCAGAGTCATACGACAAACCCACGTACTGAGCCAACGAGGAGAACCCCATGACCCTGAAAATCATCACCGTCGGCGATGCCACCGACCATGGAGGGAAAGTCATCAGCGGCTCACCCACGCACGATATCGGTGGCAAGGCAATTGCGCGACTGGGCGACGACGTCATGTGCCCACAACGCTATCCCGGTGGCGCGCCGCATGGCGTCAATAAAATTGTAACCGCCCACGAGACCCTGACCGCAGGAGGTATTCCGGTGGCCGTACATGGCTGCAAGACGGCTTGCGGTTGCTCGCTCATCGGCAGGGTCAACGCGACAGTGGGATAGCTGGCCATTGGCATCTTTACCCACCAGCGCATCTGCCTGCGCCGGGCAATCCTTGACCTGCGTGTTGGCGCCCTGTTGAAAAGCATGATATTAATTGAGCAATTAATTAAATACCTACTTTGCGCAAGGATCAGTTCGATATGTCTTTCCTGATAGTCCTGGCCGCACTGGCCTTCCTGATGCTGGCCGCCTACCGCGGCTACAGCGTGATCCTGTTTGCACCCGTCGCCGCGCTGGGCGCCGTGCTGCTGACCGATCCATCGGCCGTGCCGGCCGTCTTCAGCGGCATCTTCATGGAAAAGATGGTGGGCTTCATCAAGCTGTATTTCCCCGTCTTTTTGCTCGGCGCCGTGTTTGGCAAACTGATCGAGCTGTCCGGCTTTTCCCAGTCCATCGTCGTGGCGGCCATCCGCTACATCGGCAGTTCGCGGGCCAATGCCGTGATCGTTGCCGTCTGCGGTGCCCTCACCTATGGCGGCGTGTCGCTGTTTGTGGTGGTGTTTGCCGTGTATCCGTTTGCGGCTGAGCTGTATCGCCAGAGCAATATCCCCAAGCGGCTGATGCCGGGCGCCATCGCCCTGGGCGCGTTCTCGTTCACCATGGATACCTTGCCCGGCACGCCGCAGATCCAGAACATCATCCCCACCACCTTTTTCAATACAACGGGCTGGGCCGCGCCATGGCTGGGCACCATCGGCGCCGTGCTGACGGTGGCCATGGGACTGGCCTTCCTCGAATGGCGCCGGCGCTCCGTCATGGCGACGGGCGAAGGCTATGGGGCCGAAGCCGAACAGGCCACGGCCGGCGCGGGCGACTTGCCCCATCCGCTGCTGTCGGTGGCACCGCTGCTGCTCGTCGGCGTGGCCAACTACGCGCTGACCCGGCTGATCCCCCACTGGTACGGCGCCAGCTACTCGCTCACCGCCGAAGCATTGCCAGGGCTGCATGCGCCCGTGACCACGTCGATCGCTTCCGTCACCGGTATCTGGGCCGTGGAAGGCGCCTTGCTGCTGGGCATCTTGCTCGTCTGCGTGACGGCCTTCGGACGTATCCGCGCCGCCTTTGCGGAAGGTACCAAGGCAGCCGTGGGCGGCGCCCTGCTGGCAGCCATGAATACGGCGTCCGAATACGGCTTCGGCGGCGTCATCGCGGCGCTGCCCGGCTTTCTTGCCGTCAGCAACACCTTGCGCAGCGTGCCCGATCCGCTCGTCAACGCGGCCGTTTCCGTGACGACCCTGGCCGGCATTACGGGTTCGGCCTCGGGCGGCATGAGCATCGCGCTGGCCGCCATGTCCGACAGTTTCATCCAGGCAGCGCAGCAGGCGCACATTCCGCTGGAAGTCATGCACCGCGTCGTGGCCATGGCCAGCGGCGGCATGGATACCCTGCCGCACAATGGCGCCGTGATCACCCTGCTGGCCGTCACGGGCCTCACGCACCGCCAGTCCTACCGCGACATTTTCGGCATCACCATCATCAAGACCGTGGTCGTGTTTTTCGTGATCGCCATCTATTACATGACAGGACTGGTGTAAGGGCGGGTACCCCCTACGGCCGTGCGGACGACGCCAGCTTGACGTCCCCTTGCGCCGGCTTGAGCAGGTGACTGATGCCCATGCTCAGCAGCGGACCGGCCAGCGCCAGATAGGAACTGTCCACGCCGTACGGATTGCCCGCGAGAAACCAGCCTATCGTGGCGATCACCGAGACGATCACGCCGACAAAGGCGCCGCGCGGCGTGCCGAATTTCGGCGCATAGAAGGCCATCAGCACCAGCACGGCCAGGGTGGCGCGCAGGGCCTTGCCCAGGAAGGCGATCATCAGGAGTTTTTCCGCATACAGCGCCAGCACCAGCGGCAGCAAGCCTGCCACGACGATGGCGATGCGCAGGAACATCAGCGATTTCGCGTCGTTCTTTGCCTTGTTGTACCAGGGATCATAAAAATCCTTCATGGCCAGGGTCGCCGATGCCAGGGTGGTGGCGGAAATGCCGCCGAACAGGGCGCCGGCCAGGCCGACGATCATGATGCTGGCGGAAAAAGCCGGCATGTGGGCGATCAGCGTGGGAAACGCGTCGATCGACTTCATGCCCGGATACAGCACGGCGCTGCACATGCCGATCAGCGCGGCCATCAGGCCGAATGGAATCATCAGCGAAGACACGTAATAGCAGGCGCGCCTGGCCACGGCCGGGTTGTCCGTGCTGACCAGCGCCTGGATCACGTATTGCGTGGCGAAGATGGAACCGATGCCGCCGATCATCCAGGCGATGATCTGGCCCCAGCCGATCTCCACCCAGTTGAACATCTTGGCCGGCAACTGCGCCTGCAGCGCGCCAATGCCGCCGCTCGCTTCCAGCGCATACGCAAGCGCCAGGATCACGCCCAGGTATTTGACGATGGAGTGGGCGAAGTTGGTGTACACGACCGAACGCATGCCGCCCAGGCTGACATAGATCACGGTGATGGCGCCCACCAGCAGGATGGCCACGGTTTTATTGATGTGCAGCACGGCCGCCAGCACGGCGCCGCCGCTCGCGTACAGGGCCACGGCCACGATGCCCAGCGCGACGATGGTGAGGATGGACGCCGCATAACGCACGGGTTCGCCATACGTCTGCGCCAGGATGCCGGAAATCGTCGACTGTCCGCTTTCCTTGTATTTTTTCACCAGCACGATGGCCAGCAGCAAAAAACCCAGCGACAGCGCCACCAGGTTCCAGGCGGCGGAAATGCCCAGCTCATAGCCCTTTTGCGCCGTGCCGATGCTGACGGAACTGCCGATGAATTCCGACAATAACAGTGCGCCGATCAAGTAGGCGGGATAGTTGCGCCCGCCCGCCGTCATGCCTTCGGCGCTGTTGGCGTGCTTGCGCACGCTATAGGTAATGTACGACATGAGGGCGAAATAGCCCACCGTGATCGCCGCGATGATGATCAATCTGTTTTCCATCTGTCTACTCCAAGTTTGCTTTTTTTCTTATTATTTTTTCAAAAAAGCTTCCCCTGCCGCGTGCCGGCCTTGCCGGTGGCGGTGCTCAGGGGCAAAGCGAAATCTTACCCTGCCGGCGGCGATACAAAGGCGCGCAGCCGGGCCGTGAAGGCTGGCGCCGCCTCGACATTCGACAAATGCGACGCGGGCACTTGGGCCAGTTGCGCACCTGTCACCTGCCGCTGCAGCCAGCGCGCATCGTCCACCGTGGTGACGGGATCGTGCTCGCCGGCGATGAGCAGGGTGGGCACCGCAATCGTGGCCGCCTGTGCGCGCAAGTCCGCCTGCGCCAGCGCCGCGCAGCAGGCTGCGTAGCCTTCGGCATCCTGCCCGCGCAAGGTGGCGATCATGCGCGCCACCGTGGCCGCTTCCCGCGCGATGAAGGCTGGCGTGAACCAGCGCGCGGCGGCGCCGTCGGCCACCGCGTCCATGCCGTCGCGGCGCACCTGCTCCGCACGCGCCAGCCACGCGTCGGCCGCGCCGATGCGCGCCGCCGTATTTGCCAGCACCAGATGCGTGAGGCGCTGCGGCTGGTGGATGCCCAGCCACTGCCCCGTCAAGCCGCCCATCGAGATGCCGCAGAACGCGGCGCGGGCGATCTCGAGGTGGTCGAGCAGCGCCACCACGTCCAGGCCCAGGCGTTCGATGCCGAACGGCGCACTGCCGCTGGCCGAGCGGCCATGGCCGCGCGTATCGTAGCGCACGACATAGAAGTCGCTGGCCAGGTCTGCCGCCTGGGCATCCCACATGGACAGGTCCGTGCCCAGGGAATTCGACAGCAGCAGACATGGTTTGCCCCGCTCGCCATCGGTGCGGTAATGCAGCAGCGTATCGTCCCCGTTCCAGGTGGTCACGACGATTCCCGTATCCGTGTGTTTCATGGCTTGGCTCCTTTGCTTGTGCCGCAGCGCGGGTCAGGCATCGCCGTCGCGCACGGACGAAGGATGGCGGCACAGCGGCATCACGTCGATCTGCATGTAGGGAAACAAGGGCAGCGAAGTGAGCAAGTTATGCAGCTCGTCCACGCTGTCCACATCGAAAACGCTGATGTTGGCGTACTGGCCGGCGATGCGCCACAGGTGGCGCCACTTGCCCTCGTGCTGCAGGCGCTGGGCCAATTCCTTTTCCGTCTGTTTCAGCTGCGCTGCCTGTTCCGCCGGCATGCTGACGGGCAGGTTCACGTTCATGCGTACATGGAATAACATGGTGTCTCCTTTATTGACGCTGCAGGGAACGCAGCTTGTCGGTATCGATCTCCACGCCCAGGCCCGGTCCCGTCGGCACCTGCAGCATGAAGTCGCGGTACACGAGGGGCTCGCGCAAGACTTCCTGCGTCAGCAGCAGTGGCCCGAACAGTTCCGTGCCCCAGGCCAGTTCCGCAAACGTGGAACAGACATGGGCCGTGGCTGCCGTGCCGACGCCGCCCTCGAGCATGGTGCCGCCGTACAGGCCGACGCCGGCCAGGCGCGCCACGGTGGCCACTTCCAGCGCGGGCAGCAAGCCGCCCGACTGCGTGATCTTCACCGCGTACACGTCGGCCGCATCGGCCTGCGCCAGCGCCAGCGCATCGGCGGGACCGTGCAGGGCTTCATCGGCCATGATGGCCACGTCGAAGCGCTGCTTCAGGCGCGCCAGCGCGGCGCGGTTGCCCGCCTTGACGGGCTGCTCGATCAGGTCGATGCCGCCCGCTTCCAGCGCGGCGATGCCGCGCACGGCGTCCGTCTCGCTCCAGGCCTGGTTGACATCGACGCGCACGCTGGCGCGCTCGCCCAGCGCCCGCTTGATCTCCAGCACATGGGCCACGTCGTCCATCACGTCGCGCAAGCCGATCTTCAGCTTGAAGATGCGGTGGCGGCGCAGTTCCAGCATTTTTTCCCCTTCTGCGATATCGCGCGCGGTGTCGCCGCTGGCCAGCACCCAGGCCACGGGCAGCGCATCGCGCACCCGGCCGCCCAGCAATTCCGACAGCGGCACGCCCAGGCGGCGCGCCTGCGCATCGAGCAGCGCCGTCTCGATCGCGCACTTGGCGAAGCGGTTGCCCTGGATGACCTTGCGCACCCTGGCCATGGCCTTGGCCACCTGGCTCGCTTCCATGCCGACCAGCAGGGGCGCGATATAGGTATCGATATTCGTCTTGATGCTTTCCGGGCTTTCGCCGCCATAGCTCAAGCCGCCGATGGTGGTGGCTTCGCCCCAGCCCGTGATGCCGTCGGCGCAGCGCAGCCGCACCAGTACCAGCGTCTGCGTATTCATGGTGGCGACGGACAGCTTGTGCGGACGGATGGTGGGCACATCGACCAGGAAGGTCTCGATATTTTGAATCATATTTATTCCGTATAATTCTGTGGAGTGGTGACACGATATGCCCCCAAAGTCCCCACGTCCAACACCGAGTTGGTATGGAACCTATACCTGAAAGGTATGAAGATGGAATTACGCCACTTGCGCTACTTCGTTGCGGTTGCCGAAGAAAAGAACTTCACGCGCGCCGCCACGCGCCTGCATATCGCGCAGCCGCCGCTCAGCCGGCAGATGCAGCAGCTGGAAGAAACCCTGGGCGTGGCGCTGATCGAAAAGGGTTCGCGTCCCTTGCGGCTGACGGAGGCGGGCGAGTTTTTCCTCGCCCACGCGCGCCCGCTGCTCGACCAGGTGCGCGACCTGAAGGCGATGACGCAGCGCATCGGCAAGCTGGAACGCACCCTGTCGATCGGCTTCGTCGCCTCGACCCTGTACGGCGAATTGCCCGATGTCGTGCACCGCTATTGCGAACGCCATCCCGAGGTCGACGTGACCCTGCATGAAATGACGACGGTGGAGCAGATCAAGGCCTTGAAGGAAGGCCGCATCGACGTGGGTTTCGGGCGCCTGAAAAGCGAGGACCCCAGCATCCGCCGCATCCTGCTGCGCGAAGAGCGCCTGGTGGTGGCCCTGCCGCCCGGGCACCGGCTGGCCCATGGCGAGGGCGGCCTGCGCCTGGCCGACCTGACGCATGAAACCCTGCTGGTCTACCCGAAAGCGCCGCGCCCCAGCTTTGCCGACCAGGTGCTGGCCATGTTCAGCGACGGCAACGTCACGCCCGGCCCCGTCACGGAAGTGCGCGAGCTGCAGATTTCCATGGGACTGGTGGCGGCCGGCCAGGGCATTTCCATCGTACCCGAAAGCGTGCAGGCCATGCATCACCGCAACGTGGTGTACCGCAAGCTGGACGACAAGCATGCGTTCTCGCCCATCCTGTTCAGCATGCGGCACATGGACCGCTCGCCCGAGCTGGAAAACATTCTCGCTGCCGTGTATTCGATTTACGATGAACACGGCATTGCGCACGTCAAGGAAAGCCTGTAACAGCCGCCTGCTACAGCGGCGCGTCGGCCAGCAGTTCGGGCCGCAGCGCGCGGATGCGCAGTTCCGTGAAGTAGCCGCCCGCCTCGTTGTAGCGCAGATAGTGGCGGCCGCAATTCAGGCAGCGGGCCACCTGGCTCAGGTTGGCGGGATAGAAGCGCGGCGCGATGGGCGCGTCCACGCTGTCGTAGCGCGTGCCCTGCGGGTGGTACTCGTCAAACGTGGGTTCTTCGTACGGGTCTTCGCGCAGGGTGCCGACTTCTTCGAAGCGGTCCAGCTCCAGCGAGGTGGGCAGGCGCTGCCAGGCGTCCAGCGGGACGGCGCAGCAGCTGCATTTCTGGGTAACCGAGGCCGACGCAGCGGCCAGGGTGGACAGGGCGGGAAAATCGATGAATACCATGGTTCAGCCTATGCAAGGGGCGGCCCATGGCAACGAGCCTGGCCGCGCCCTTGCATTCTAGCCCAGCCAGCGCCAGGCCATGTGGTCCTTCATCGCGCAAGCCGGCGCCGGCGGCCATGGCGCGCCAGTCCCAGCTCCAGCAGCATCAGCAGGCTGCCGGACAGGAGCAGCAGCGGCATCAGCGCGCACATGCCCGCCGCCGTCAGCCAGGCCAGGGCCGAGGGCGACGTCCAGGCGCCCGGCAGCAGCTTGGGCAAGCCCAGCGAACCTGGCAGGCGCCGCTTGAAGAACATCACCCAGCCCGATACCAGCGAGAACAGCACGCTGGCGCCGAACACGAGCAACAGCGCCTGGTTCCACCAGCCGAATTCGCCCCGGTGGAAGGGGATGCCGATGGCCGTGGCCTTGCCGAACGCCGTCTGCGCATCCCAGCCCGCGTAGTACAGGGGCTTGCCGCTGTAGGCGTCGAACTGCAGGTCGAAGCGCAAGGTGGGCCGGCTGCGGTCGGCCATGGTGGCGCGCCACACATCGTCCTGGCTGGCGGGCGCCGTCAATTGCACGGCGATGGCGGGCGCATGGCTGCGCGCCACCTGCCAGGCGCCCTGCCAGTCGAGCGGAGCACCTTCCTCGGTTGACTGCAGGCCGCGCGGCGCGGGCGGCGATGCCTGGCCGCTGACGTCGCGCAGCGCGCGGATGCGCGCGCCCGCCTGCTGGCTCCACGTCAGCCCCGTCGTCAGAATCACCACACTCACCAGCCCCAGCGCCACGCCCAGGAAGGCATGCCACTGGCGCCAGCCATTGCGCCCGCGCGCGCCCCGCTTCGGCAAGCCCGCTTGCGCGCCGCGCGGCCACCACAGGACCACGCCCGTCACTAGCATCACCATCAGCCAGCTGGCCGCCAGCTCGATCATCCAGCGCCAGCCGTCGTCTTGCAGCAGCCGCGAATGCAGCTTCTTCGCCCAGTTGCCGAAGCGTTCGCTGCTGGCCAGGCTGCCCAGCACGCGCGCGTCATACGGATTCACATACACGACGACGGCTTGCGCGGGCAAGCCGAATTTCGGCCTGGCGGCAGCATGCCCGCCGTGGCCCCCATGTTCAGCATGTTCGCCTTGCGCGCCGCCGGGCGGCGCAAACGCCACCTGCACCGCGTCATCCTTTTCAAACGGCGGCACCACGTGCTGCACTTCCCAGCCACGCGGCGCCGCCCGTTCCGCTGCCGCCACGGCGGCGTCCAGCGGCCGCATGGCGCCCTGCGGCGCCACATGGTCGAGGTGGGTGTACAGCGCCGTTTCGATCTGCGGCGTGAACACGTACAGGATGCCCGTCAAGGTCGCCAGCAAGGCGAACGGCGAGGCGATCAGCGCGGCCCAGAAGTGGATGCGCCAGTACAGGCTCTTACGCCGGGCGATGAGAAAGGTGAGATCGTCCATGGTCATCCTCACAGTGCGTTGTAGGTGTAGGACAGGCCCAGCATCACGCTGCGCGGCGCGCCGGGCGTGTACTGGTTCTGCGTATTGGCCGCGTAGCTGCCCGCGCCCGAATAGCTGCTGCTGGCCGAATCCGCATAACGCCGGTCCGTCAGGTTGCGCACCTGCGCCCATGCCTCCAGCCCGCGCGCAATCCGATAGCTGGCGCGCAGGTTGAACAGCGCGTGTCCGCCATACTCCACCGTGTTGGCATTGTTCATCCAGTAGCGGCCCTGGTGCACGGCTTCGAGCGCCACCCTGGCGCCGGCCACGGGCTTGTAGCCGACCTCGAACGAGGTGATGTCGCGCGGCGCCTGCGGCATGTCGCGCCCGCTGTAATCGAGGCTGGCGGACACCTGGTAGCGCAGGTAGCGGTGGCGCGCGATGGCCGTCGCAAAGCGCGCGTCGAACGGGCCGCTGTCGTAGTTCAGGCCCAGCTCCAGCCCCTCGCTGCGCGTGCGCCCCGCGTTGCGGTTTTCGCTGTTCCCCGGCGACAGCGTGTAGCTGACGATGGTGTCGCGCCCGTCGAGCCGGTACACGGCCGTATCGAGTTTCAAGCGCCCCTGCAGGAAGGCCCAGCGCAGGCCCAGTTCATAGTTGTTGTAGACCGACGGCTGCAGGTCGGCGATGCCTGTCTTGCCATACAGCTGGCTTACTTCGGGCGGCGTGAATCCCTGGCTGACATTCGCATACACGCTGCCCGCATGGCCGATGGCGTAGGTGGCGCCCAGCTTCGGGCTGGCGTGGGAAAAACTGCGCGACTCGTCGGGCGCGCCGTAATTGACGCTGCCGCCGGGCGCCAGATTGTTATGGTAGTCGTAGCGGATGGCGTCCGAACGTCCGCCCAGCACCACGCGCGTGCCCGCCAGCGGAGAAAATTCCCATTGCGCGAAGACGGCGGTGTTCAGGATGTCCGTCTGGTAGTCGCGCACGCCCAGCGGATTGGCGGCATTGGCCAGGGTGTAGCGCAGGTAGCGGCCCGTGGCGGCATCGCGCACGATGGACAGGTTATCGCTGACAAAAGGATTGTCGCTCTTGTCCACATACACGCCGGCGATCAGGCGCGAGTTCAGCCACGCAAAATTCTGCTGGTGTTTCACGTCCAGGCCCAGCGAATCGACATGGTTGTTGTTGATGACGCCCTTGCACAGCATGCCCGTGCAGTTGCCGATGGAATAGGCGGGAATCTGCCCATGGTCGTTCTTGCGCGTAAACACGGTGACGGTGCTCGTGCCATTGGCCGTCGTCTCGCCTTCCCACGCCAGATTCATGCGCGTGGTCTTGTCCTTGCGGTAGGTGAACGCGTTCAGGCTCTTGCCCGGGTCATTGCGGTAGTCGTTCTCGAACAGGCTGCCCGTCATGGCCGCATCGAGATCCGTGTGGACGATGGTGGCGCGCAGCTGCGAAACGGGACTGAGCGCATAGTCGGCACGCAGCGAAAACGAGTCCTTGTCGCCGTAGCTGTACTCTTGCCAGTTGTCGCGCGAACGGCGCGAACTGTAATGGGAAAAGCGCAGTCCCAGCGGCCCCCACGTATCGCTGGCGGCAGTGTCGTAGCGCGTGTAGCCGCCCACATTATCGCGCCGCACGCCCACCGTGGCCGTCGGCGTGGCGCTGGCGCCGGCCGTGAGGAAATTGACGGCGCCGCCCACGGCATTGCTGCCATACAGCGAGGAGGCGGCCCCCTTCACCACTTCCACGCCGCTGGCCCCGGCCATGTTCATCTCGTTGAGCGAGTTGTGGTTGAAGACGCCCAGCGGCCGGATGGGAATGCCGTCCTCCAGATACTGGTACACGGCATTCGTGCCGATGGGCTGGCGGATGCTCATGCTGTGTTGTTCGTTGCCCAGGTCATTCCAGTACACGCCGGCGATGCGGTTGAGGATATCGCCCATGGTCTTGGGCTTGTCGCGTTCCAGCATTTTGGCATTGACGACGCCGATGGCCTGCGGCGTTTCGGACAGCCACGACTGCGCGCGCGAGCCGGAAACGACGACGGTGTCGATGGTGTGATCCGATTGCGCCTGCGCGCAGGGGTAAGCCACGGTGATGGCCGCGGCCAGCACCAACAGTTTCTTGTTCATGTGATTCTCGTTTAAGTGTGCGGATGCGGCGTGTCGCACCGCAAGGCGGACAACGCCAACATTGAAAATGCAAGGACTTAGACGAGCGCGGGCGGCGCGCGCGATTGCGCGGTGGACCAGATGAACAGCGGAGACGGCGACTGGTAGTACAGGGCCGGGAAAATGGCCGTGCCGCCGGCGACGGGCAGCGGCAGCACGGGACTGGGCGGCAAGCCCACGGAACCCGCATGCGTGGAACAGAAGGCGCAATGCTCCATCTGCATGGCCTTGCCGCCGGACTTGCCGTCGGCGCCGCCATCCTCTTCGACCTGGACGAAACGGATGCCGGCCACCGAGCAGATTTCCGCCCAGCCGGAGCCGGACTCCTGCTTGGCATTGGCGACGGCCTGGGAAACCGATGGCGCGAGCGCCGCCAGCAGGATCGCGAAACAGGCGATCCAGGCGGCGCAGCGGCGTGTGAAAGAGGTCATTCCCATGACCGCATTTTACCAGCGGCCGCCGGGACTGGGTAGCGGAAAGCGGCTCAGGCGGCCGGACAGGCGGCGTTGCCGGCGTCAAAGCCACGCACGACGCTCGCCGTATCGGCGGCGATGCGGCCGACGGCGCGGCGGTGGCCCAGCACCAATTCATCGTAGCCCGCGCCCACCTTTTCATTGGCTATCGTGCGGCAAGTCACCACCTTGTTGCTGGCCAGCTGGCGCACGCTCCATACGGCATCGATCAGCGCATACTGGCCCATCACGGACTCGAAGCGCTGCACATTGGTGCTGATGCGGTACACGGGCAGGTTGTCCGGATGCGGCGTGCGGAACACATCGATGGCGCCCAGCTCGTTCGTCACGGCCGTCGACAAGGCCTGGCCGATCTCGCCGGCCAGCGGCCCGGCCCAGCGCTGCTGCTCCAGCAATTCGATGCGGCCCGACGGCGCCGTCACGACGAACTGGTTGCGGCTCACCTGCTGCGGCACGCTGACGGCCAGCACCTCGACATAGTATTTCACGGGCTTGGCCGGCTGCGCGTCGGCGCCGCCGCTGAGCGTGTAGAAATGCTCGGGCTGGGGCGTGGAACACCCGCCCAGCAGGATGGCTGTCATCAAAAGCGCACGAATTGGCTGCTTCATTTTTTCTCATCTCCTTTTTTACCGCGGATCAGGGACTCCGGATGACGTTCCAGGTAATCCGACAGGGCATTGAGCGATTGCAGGGTTTGCGTCAGCTGCTGCAAGGCCTGGCGCACGTCCGACTGCAGCGGCGAATCCTTTTGCAGCACCTGTTCGGCCGTGCCGAAGGTCTGTTTCGCCGCCGTCAGGGTATCGCGCATTTCCGGCACCACCTGGCCATCGAGCTGCTTGAACAGGATATTGGCCTGCTTGATGGTGGCATTCAGGTTGTTGCCGATCTCCGCGTACGGCACCTGGTCCAGCTTGCGGGCGATGCTGGCGATCTGCGTCTGCAATTCGTCGAGCGTGTTCGGCACGGTCGGCACTTCCAGCGGATATTTGTTCAGCTCCAGCGCCACCTTCGGCGCTTTCGGGAAGAAGTCGAGCGCGATGTACAGCTGGCTGGTCAGCAGGTTGCCCGTGCGTAGCTGGGCGCGCAAGCCACGGCTGACCATGCGTTCGAGCAGCTGGTGGCCGGCCGAACCTTCCGCATCGTCGACGGCCGTCTTGAAACGCATGCCCAGGCGGGCCGGATACAGGCTGACGGTGACGGGCATGCGGAAGTTCTTCTTCACGGGATCGAATTCGATGCCCACCGAGCGCACCTCGCCCAGCACGATGCCGCGGAAATCCACTGCGGCGCCGGGCTGCAAGCCACGCAGGGACTGGTCGAAATAGAACACGGTGGTAATGGCTTCGCCATCGGGCTCGCGCATGGCGCTGGCCTCGTCGGCGGCCAGGCGGTAGCTGGTGCCAGCCGGCGCCGGATCTTCCGGCTTGCGGCCATTTTCCGCCTCGAAGGCGATGCCGCCCACCAGCATGGCGGCCAGCGACTGCGTGTTCAGCTTGAAACCGTTCGAATCGAGGCGCACGTCGACGCCGCTGGCATGCCACCAGCGCGCATTCTTGCCGACGAACTGGTCGTACGGCGCGTTCACGAACACCGACATGGTGATGCCGTGGCCATCCTTGTCCAGCGCGAAGCTGACCACCTTGCCCACCCGCAGGCGGTGGAAGAACAGGGGCGAGCCGACATCGACGGATCCCAGGCTGTCCGCATGCAGGGTGTACAGCTTGCCCTTCTGGTCGCCGGCCACGGCGGGCGGGTCTTCCATGCCGACGAAACTATCCTTTTTGGCTTCCGACTTGCCCGTGTCGACGCCGATGTAGGCGCCCGACAGCAAGGTACCCACGCCCGTCACGCCGCTGGCGCCGATCTGCGGGCGCACCACCCAGAAGCGCGAATCGGCGGTGGCGAATCGGCGTGCTTCCTTGCTCATGTCGATCGTCACCAGCACCTTGCTCAAGTCGTCGCCGAGGGTGATGGCGCGCACCTGGCCGATATCGACGTCCTTGTACTTGACCTTGGTCTTGCCCGGCTCCAGGCCTTCTGCGCTCTTGAAACTGACCGTCACCGTGGGTCCCTGGTCCAGGATGGACTTGGCGGCAAGACCCGCGCCGATCAGCGCGGCGAGCAAGGGTATGAGCCACACCAGCGACGGCAGCCAGCGCCTGCCCTGTTCCACGTCGGGCTCGGGCAATGGCCGGCCCCCCGTTTCGGCAAGGTCGCCCGCTTCTTTGTCAGACATGCTGTTCTCCAATCACTGTATTGTTTCCGGTATGTGCCGTCACCACCACGGGTTCTTCCTCGCCTGGCACCTGCTCGTCGACGGGGTCCCAGATCAGGCGCGGGTCGAACTGCATCGCCGCCAGCATGGTCAGCACCACCACGGCGCCAAAGGCCAGCGCGCCGGGACCGGCCGTGATCACGGCCAGCGACTTGAAACGCACCAGCGCCACCGTCAGGGTGACGACAAAGATATCGAGCATGGACCAGCGGCCGATGAATTCGACCATGCGGTACAAAACGGTGCGCTGGCGCGGCCGCCAGCGCGAACGCCGCTGCGCGGTGAACGCCAGCAGCGCCAGCACGCCCAGCTTGAGCATGGGTACGACCACGCTGGCGATGAAAATGATGATGGCCAGGCCTTTCGAGCCGCTGCTCCAGAACAGCACCACGCCGCTCATGATGGTGTCGTCCTGCGCGCCGAACAGCGACTGCGTCACCATCACGGGCAGCAGGTTGGCGGGAATGTAGAGGATCATGGCGGCGATCAGCAAGGCCCAGGTGCGGCTGATGCTGTTTGGTTTGCGCACATGCAGGGCCGAGCCGCAGCGCACGCAGCGCAGATGTTTTCCATGGCCCAGGGGCGGCGCCACCAGGCCGCAGGCATGGCAGGGCAGCATCTTCGCGCCGGGCGCGAACGCCTTGTAGCGGATGCCGGGCAGCGCTTGCCGGGTCAGGTCGTCGCCCAGGTTCCACAAGGCCTTGGGGTCGAACGAAACGACGATGGCCAGCAGCAGGGTGAGCGCGCCAAACGCGAACAGGCCAGGTTGCGGCAGCACGGTGGCCAGGCTGGTCATCTTGACGACCGTGATCAGGATGCCGATCATCAGCACTTCCGTCATGCCCCATTCGCGCGCCGTCTGCACGGCGCGCAGCACGCGGTTAAAGCCGGGCACCTTGACGCCGCCGCGCAAACCCAGCGCCACATACAGCAGGGAGCCCAGTTCGATGGCGGGAAAGAGGATGGTAAACAGGAAAACCATCGTCGCCACCACCTGCATCTGCTCGGACCACAGCACGCGGATGGAACCGAGCAAGGTGGCGCTGGAAGTCAGGCCATTGACGTCGAGTTCGACGATGGGGAAGAACTGGGCGATCAGGAAGACCAGGGCGGCGCCCAGGGTCAGCGCCACGACCTTGTCCAGGCCAGCGGAAGCGCCGCGGCCCGAGGCGGCCCGGTACAGCACCGAGCGGCAACGGACGCAGCGCGCCTTTTCGCGTGGAAGCAGCGGACGTTTGCGGTACAGCACGCCGCAGTCATGGCAGCTGATCAGGTCGTATCGGTGCACAGTGTGAAGTTTGCCGGCGCGCAAGCGCGACTATCCCATGTCAATGCCAGCCATCATGACAGAGTTGGCATTTTCCTGCACTACAGCATTATTCTTTTGCATTCCCCCGCAGCAGCGCTTCCACGGCGCGGCCGATTTGCAGCACCTTGTCGTCGGCGCCCGCCAGGCCGCAGATGGCCAGCCCCACGGGCAGTTCGCCGTCCGCATGGCACGGCAGCGACAGCGCGCAGCCGTCGAGGAAGTTGATCACGCTGGCATTGCGCAGCACCAGGCCATTCGTGGCGAAGAAGGTGGCGTCGTCCGCTTCCAGCGGCGCCACTTCCGGCGCCACGATGGCCACGCTGGGCATCAGCCACGCATCGAATGGCGCCAGGCGCCGCCGGGCGACGCCGATCAGGCGCGCGCGCGCATCGAGCAAATCGATGTAGTCGGCCGCGCCCTGCTGCTGGCCGCGGCGGATGCGCGCCGCCACGCGCTGGTCGTATTGCGCGCCCTTGTCGTCGAGCAGCGCGCGGTGCCAGTGCCACGCTTCCGCCGCCACCAGGCCGCCGCCGCCATTGATCGTCGGCAGCTCCAGCAGTTCCGGGAAATCGAACTGTTCCACCTGCGCGCCGGCTGCGCGCAGTTCGTCCAGTGCGCGCGCGAAAGCCTGCTGCACCTGCGGCTCGACATTGGCGCCCACGTAGTCCAGGGTAAAGCCGACGCGCAAGCCTTTCAGCGCTGGCGCGTGAGCGGCAATCGCGTGGCCGGACAGCGCCGCATGCAGGATGGCGCAGCAATCGACGCTGTGCGCGATGGGACCGGCCGAGTCGAGGGAGCGCGACAGCGGCACCGTGCCCGCCAGCGACACGGCAGCCGCCGTCGGCTTGAAGCCCGTCAAGCCGCAAAAGGCGGACGGGATGCGGATCGAGCCGCCCGTGTCCGTGCCCAGCGCGCCGGCCGCCATTCCCAGCGCCACCGTGACGGCGCCGCCCGAGGTGGACCCGCCCGCCACGCGCGTGCGGTCGTGCGGATGGCACGGCGTGCCGTAATGGGGATTGAGGCCCAGGCCGGAAAACGCGAATTCGCTCATGTTGGTGCGACCCAGCAGGATGGCGCCAGCCGCGCGCAGGCGCGCCACGGCACCGGCATCGGCAACGGCGGGCGGCGCCTCGGCCAGCGCCAGCGAAGCAGCGCTGCTGACCTGCCCCTTGACGTCGAACAGGTCCTTGATGGACAGGGGAATGCCCGCCAGCAGCGAAGGCACCAGGCCGGCCGCGCGCGCTGCATCGCTGGCGCGCGCTTCCATCAGCGCCTGTTCGCCATCGAGGCTGACATACGCATGGCCGCCCTGCGCCCGGTGCGCCTCGGCGCGCGCCAGCATCTGTTCGGTCAGTGCCACGCTGGTGGTACGGCCGGCGGCCAGGTCGGCCGCCAGGTCGCGGATGGTCTTGGTCAACTGGGTCATGCTCTTATCCTTCCACGGGCAGGGTTTGCACGGCATAGCGGTGCTGCAGGCGGCGCTGCAAGGCAGGATCATACAGCTCCAGCTCGAACGCGTCGCCATGGCCCATTTCACCGATGACCGGCTGCGTGCCGCAGAACATGGCACTGCCCACGGGCAGGCTGGCCTGCCCCGTGTAGCGCAGGATCAGGTCTTCCGGCGACAGCATGCGCGTCACGGGGCCATCCTGGTACAGCGCCGGCACGCCGGCCCGTTCACGCCAGGAGCGCATCTGCAGCTGGTCCCAGTGGCCGGCCACGTCGGCATGGCGCCACAGGGTGTCGCCCACGGGCTTGCCGCACATCTGCTTCGAGACCGTCACGCCATAGCTTTCCACCTTGCGGTCCGTGTGGTCGGAGCCGATGCCCACCAGCAGGCCGTATTCGGTGGAGAACAGCACGAATTCGGCCTCGCCGGACGAATCGCGGCCCGGCACTTCGATGGCCGCATCGCTGGACAGCAGCGCCGCCGCCACGCGGTAAAACGTCGGCACGCTTTTGGGACGCGCCACGCCGATGGCTTCCAGTTCGGCGATATGGTGCTCCACCATCGCCATGTCGCGGCCCGTCCAGCCGGCGATGATCAGATTGTCGATGTCGAAGGTGACGGGGCCGTAGCCGGCCAGGTTGAAGGTATGGGTGCTCATGATTTCCTTATTCCTCAAGGGGGCCGCGGCCCGTTTCTCTGGCCGCAAACACGGCGGCGCCGGTGATCAGCAAGGCCGCCGCCACGTACAGCGAGACGGCCATGGTGCTGTTGTACGAGCGGTACAGGCTGGCGATGACGAGGGGCGCGAAGCCGCCGCCGATGACGCCGGCCAGCGTGTAGGCCAGCGAAGACCCCGCGTAGCGCACCTTGGTGGGAAACTGTTCGATGACGAAAGCCGCCTGCGGACCGTACATAATGGCGTGGATGACCAGGCCCACGACGACGGCGACGACGATGGCGGCAGGGCTGGCCGTATCGAGCAAGGTGAAGAAGGCAAACGCCCACGCCAGGCCCAGGGTAGCGCCCAGCGCATACACGGGACGGCGGCCGATCTTGTCCGACAGGGCGCCAAAGACGGGTACCGACAGCGCATTGCAGGCCGTGCCGATCATGATGGCGGTGAGCGCCAGGGTCGACGACAGGTGCAGCACCGTCGTCACGTACGTCAGGGTAAACACCACCACCAGCGCATACAGCACGTCCGAGCCGATGCGCACGCCGCCGGCGATCAGCAGACGGCGCCAGTAGATGCGCAGCACGTCGCCGATCGGCGCCTCCGCCTTCGCATCCTGCTGGTCGAGTTCCTTGAACAGCGGGGTTTCCTCGATGCCGCTGCGTATCCACATGCCGAAGGCCACCAGCAGCAGGCTGGCGATGAATGGCATGCGCCAGCCCCAGTCCATGAATGCTTCATGCGGCAGCAGATACGTGATCAGGCCGATGCAGCCCGTCGCCAGCAGGGTGCCGAACGATGGCCCCACCTGCGTCCACGAGGCATTGCGGCCCCGCTTGTCCGCTGCCCCGTGTTCGACGGAGATCAGCACGGCGCCTGCCCATTCGCCGCCCAGCGCGATGCCCTGCACGAAGCGCAGCGCCACCAGCAGGACCGGGCTCCAGATGCCGGCCGTCGCGTACGTGGGCAGGAGGCCCATCAGGCCCGTCGTCACGCCCATCAGCATCAGGGTCACCACGAGTACCCAGCGGCGTCCCAGCTTGTCGCCCAGGTGGCCGAAGATCACGCCGCCGATCGGGCGCGAGATATAGCCCACCGCATACGTGGAAAAGGCCAGGATGGTGCCCATCAGGGGATCGAACGAGGGAAAGAACAGGTGATTGAAAATCAGCGCCGCCATGGTGTTGTAGACGGTGAAGTCATACCATTCCAGGGTCGTGCCGACCATGCTGGCCGTGGCCAGGCGTCCCGTCTTGGGCTTCCCGCCCGCTGCGGGCGCATGCGATTCTCTCCGCGCAGTGGCGCGCGCCGTGGTGTGTGTGGTCATAGCCTACCTCTCTCGTCAGTTTTATTGCAGGCCCGGCGCAGGATGCTTTGCCCTGCGCCGTGGCCCGTGTCTCGTGTTATCGGTGCCGGCAAGATGCGCGTGCCCGCGTCAGGCCGCTTGCAGGTCCGCCTCGCGCAGCTGCCAGGACAGCTGCAGGATGGCCGCCTGTTCGCCGTCGAGGCCCAGCGCCGCGCCGGCTTCGTTTGCCGCCGCCACGGCGGCGCTTTCCGACGACGCATCGATCAGGAAGATGGGATCGAGCACACGGCCTTCCTTCTGCTCCGCCGGCAAGGGGCCGGACAGCCTGGCGTCGGGCGTGAGCAGGCGCGTGGAAATCACGCCGTCGATCTGCAGCAGCTTCGTCCCCAGCGCCGCCATGCCGGCCACCGCCTGCGCGTCCTGGCCGATGGCTGGCGCCCCCAGGCGCAGCACGGCCAGCCAGGCGCCCGTGCCCATGCCCGTTTCCGCCTCGATGGCACAGACCCGGCGCATCGGATCACGCATGCGCTGCAGGTTCGCCACCGACCATGGCGTCTGCTGGCCGAAGGCCTTGAAGTAGTCCGGCGTCTGGAAGGCGTCGAGCGAGACGGTGCGATACAGGCCCAGGTATTTGCGGGGACCGCGCACGCTCTGGTAGCGCGTGCCGCTGACAAAACCGGGAATGCGCACGCGTTCTTCCACGTGCTCGCGGTCATACCAGCGGTTGAAATCGAGTTCGTGTTCAGGGTCGGCGCTGGTCCAGACAAACAGGATGCCGGGCAAGGTGATGGTGGACGTCGTCATGATGGTTCCGTTGTGCGTTGTAAGTGGTGTGCCAACCCAGAATAGGCGGCACGCCATCACTTGGCAAACGGGTTATTCTGAACGCGACTGATAAGTTTTTCTTGTGGGTCGCGGCGATTACAACAACTTAATTGTCACATTAATGGTCACGCTAACTGTCACGTCCGCGCACCGGCGCCATATTCCCCGCCCAGCCCCAGGGTGAACCTGGCCGCCTCCTCGCACGCCAGCATGGCCACCAGCTGGATCGCTTCCGTGGTGATGTCTTCGCTGTAGCTGATGACGATGCGCTGCGGCGCCAGGGCGCTGGCGCACGGAATCAGCGCGATGTTGCCCTGCTCGATTTCCTCGCGCAGGGGCGCCAGCGGCAGCACGGCGATGCCGAAGCCCGCCTTCACGAGGCGCACGATGGCCGAGATCGAGCTGACGCAGTGCACCCTGCCCAACTGCACGCCCTCGTCCTGGCACAGCGCTTTCAATGCGGAATGGGGCTGCGAGCCCCGGTTCATGGTGATGATCGGATGCTGCGCCAGTTGCGCCACGGTGAACGGTTTGCCCGTGTCGGGCCAGTCGGCCTTCCTGCCCGCCCAGCCCATGGCGATGGCGCCGCTGCCCGTGCTGCGGATATGGTCGCCCGTCAGCATGTCCGTCTGCAGCGCGATATCGAGTTCGCCCTGCTGCAGCTGTTCGTGCAGGCGCCGCGTCGATTCGGACGTCAATTGGATCTCGATGCCCGGATAGCGCTCCTGCACGCGCTGCAGGAACGGGATCAGCCAGGTATGGACGATGGTTTCGATGACGCCGATGCGCACTTCGCCCGTGATGTGCGCGGGCGAGGAATTGGCCGCATACATGTCGCGGCACAGTTCCAGCATGCGCTCGGCGTACACGAGCAGGTTGCGCCCGGCGAAGGTCAGGCGGATCTCACGCGCGTCGCGGTCGAACAGCCGCGTGCCGAAGTCCTGCTCCAGCGAGGCGATGCGGTTTGAAATGGCCGCCTGCGTGATGTGCAGCTTGTCGGCCGCCGTGCGGAAGCTGCCCAGCCGCGCAGCCCAGACAAACGCTTCGAGAAAACGGGTATTCAATGGAGCTCTTCTTCACCTAGAGTGTGGTCGGCCCATTGTAAGCCAAACTGCCTTGCCTTATTTCCCGCCCTATTTCTTGCCCAGGAAATCGAGCAAGGTCAGGGCGACGATCTTGCTGGCCTTGCGCAAGTCATCCAGCGCCAGGCGTTCATCGGCCTTCTTCGCATTCGATTCGGGCACCGTGCGCGGGCCGGCGCCATACAGCACGGCAGGGATGCCCCGTTCGCCATACAGGCGCGCATCCGCATACAGGGGCGTGCCGACGGCGGGAATCGTCTCGCCGAGGATGGCTTGCGCGTTCTTTTGCAGGCTGCCCACCAGCTGCTCGGAACCGGGCAAGGGGCGCAGCGCGTGCGACAGCAGCAGGCGGCGGATCTCGAGGCGGATGCCCGGCTCGCCCCGCACGGCGTCTTCGATCAGCGCGCGCACCTGCGCTTCCACCGCCACCGGGTCTTCTTCCGGGATCATGCGGCGGTCCATCTTCATGACGACTCTTCCCGGCACCACATTGGTATTCGTGCCGCCGTCGATGCGCCCCACCAGCATGGTGGGAGAGTCGATGCCGGCGACCTTGGACTTGATCTTTTTCAGCTCCGGCAGCTGGCCGTAGATGGCGTTGAGGATCTTGTTGGCCGCCTGCAGCGCGTCATGCCCCGTCTCCGGCATGGAGCCGTGGCCAGCCTTGCCGTGCACGGTGATTTCCAGCTGCAGGCAGGCGTTGTGCGCGGTGACGATGCCGTAGCTGAAACCGGCCGCGATGACGAAATCGGGCTTGGTCAGCTGCTGCTCCAGCAGCCAGCCCGGCCCCAGCAAGCCGCCGAATTCCTCGTCGTACGTGAAGTGCAGTTCCAGCTGGCCTTGCAGTGGAATGCCCAGCGCTTCGAGCGCGCGCGCGGCAAACACATAGGTGGCGAAATCGCCCTTCGACACGGCCGTCGCGCGGCCGTAGATATAGCCGCCGTCGATCTGGCCGCCATACGGCGGATACGTCCAGTTGTCGCCGGGCGGCACCACGTCGCCATGCGCATTCAGGGCCACCGTCGGACCGCCTGCCGCATACGGGCGGCGCACGATCAGGTTGGTGATGCTCTGCATGCCATACGCCTCCACCTGCTCTTTTGGCACGGCATGCTGTTCCGCCTGCCAGCCGTAGGCCTGCAGCAGCCGCGCCACCAGTTCCGCGTGGGGCGCGTTGTTGCCGGGCGGCGTATCCGTCGGCTGCTGCACCACCGTCTGTAAAAATGCGACTTCCTCGTCGAAGTGTTCGTCGATCCAGGCCGTGATGCGTTCTGCGTGCGTTGTCATTTTGTTCCTTGCATGGTCTGTTGCAGCCAGACGCCCAGCTCACTGCGCTCGGCGTCCGTCATATTGGTCAGGTTCCCGATCGGCATGGCTTTGAGCTCGATGGCCTGCTTGTAGATTTGCGCCGCATGCTGGCGGATTTCCGTTTCATTATCCAGCATCATGCCGGCCGGCGCCGTGGCGAAGCCCGGCTGCGTGGGCTGGGCCGAATGGCAGGTGGCGCAGCGCTGGGCGATGATGGCATGCACGGCCTTGAATTGCGCTGCGGGGTCCGCCGCTGGCGCGGCCGCCACGGCCACGGGCGCTTTCGGCGCGATGGCCACGGCGACGGCCACCAGCAAGGCCACGCCCAGGACCGGATAGCGCCACTCGACCCGGCCCTTGTGGCGCAGGTTGAAGAAGTGGCGGATGAAGACGCCCGCCGCCATGATCAGCGCCAGCACCAGCCAGGCGTGATCGTTGCGGTAGGTCATCGCGTAGTGGTTGCTGATCATGATGAACAGCACGGGCAAGGTGAAATAATTGTTATGCACGCTGCGCTGCTTGGCTTTCAGGCCGTGTTTGGGGTCGGGCAGCTTGCCGGCGGCCATGGCTTCGACCATCTTGCGCTGGCCGGGAATGATCAGCATCAGCACATTGGCCACCATGATGGTGCCGATCATGGCGCCCACGTGGATGTAGGCGGCGCGCCCGCTGAGCAGGTGCGTGAGCACATACGCGGCGCCGACGATCAGCGCAAACACGGTCACGCCGAACCACAGCTCGTATTGCGCCAGCTTTGATCGGCACAGCAGGTCGTACACGCTCCAGCCGATGACGAGGGTGGCGATGCCGATGCCGATCGCCTGGCCGCTGCTGATGTCGGCCACGGATTTGTCGATCATCATGGCCTGCGCATTGAAGTAATAGGCAATCGTCAGCAACGCAAAGCCGGACAGCCAGGTGGAATACGCTTCCCACTTGAACCAGTGCAGTTCCTTCGGCAGTTCGGCGGGCGCCACCAGGTATTTTTGCGGGTTATAGAAGCCGCCGCCGTGCACGGCCCACAGTTCTCCCGACACGCCTTTCTTCGCCAGCTCGGAGCCGGGCGCGGGCGGGCGGATCGAGTTGTCGAGCCAGACGAAATAAAAGGAAGCACCGATCCAGGCGATGCCCGTGATGACGTGCAGCCAGCGGACGATCAGGTTCAGCCACTCCAGGCCGTACGGAATCAGGTAGGCAAATACTTCCATAAATTTCCTCTAGTCAGACCGAACCAATATTCGTGCCAATCTACACAAGATAAACGGATTTACCGCCCATCACATGAAAAATATCGTATATTTGACATATTCAAATCGATATACAACAGAGCCGCCGCCACATGTCCAGCCTGCCGCAACACCTCGACCTGCACTTGATCCGCATCCTCTATCTGCTGCTGGTGGAAAAGAATGTCTCGCGCGTGGCGCTCAAACTCAATCAGCCGCAGCCTTCGATTTCCGCTTCCCTGCGCAAGCTGCGCGAACTGACGGGCGATCCGCTGCTGGTGCGCGGTGCGCGCGGCATGGTGCCCACCCAGCATGGCGAAAGCCTGCTCAATCCGGCCAAGCGCATCCTCGACCAGACGGAAAGCCTGTTCGTCAAAAAGACGCCATTCGTGGCGCAGGAAGAGGCGCGCACCTTCCACATCGCCGCGCCCGACTACCTGGACAGCCAGTTCCTGCCCAACGTGGTGGCCCTGCTGCGCCGCGGTTCGCCGAAGAGCCGCGTGGTGCTGCACAGCCTGGGGCCGGGCATCGACCATATCCGCCAGCTGTCCGACGGGGGGCTGGACCTGGTGATCGCCAACTGGGACGAGCCGCCCGCCCATCTGCACATCTCGAAGCTGTTCGAAGACCCCATCATCTGCGCCATGCATGCGGAAAACGCGTATGCGCGCCGCACGGCCAGCGACGCCATGACGCTCGACGATTATCTGAACCTGCCCCATGTGGCGCCGTCGCAGATGATGCCGGGCTACCACGGCGTGATCGACTCCTTTCTGGAGCGCCAGAACCTGCAGCGCAACGTGGTGGTGGAATCGGCGTATTTCGGCCTGATTCCCTACATGCTGACGCAGACCGACCTGGTGCTCACCACGGGCCGGCAATTCATGCGCTTCTATGAAAAGACGCTGCCGCTGAAAACGTATACCGTGCCATTGAAATTCCCGCCCATGCGCTTTTACCAGCTGTGGCACCAGCGCGTGCACCAGGCGCCCGAGCACAAATGGCTGCGCGACCAGGTCAGCGCGGCCGCCAAGGCGCTGGTGCAGCGATAGCCGCTATCAGCGCGCGCATATAATGGATGCCGGAACAGGGCGCTATCATCACCGCTTGCATGATCGGAAAACCATGACCACCCTTTCAGACCTGAACGCCGGCAGCCAGGCCGATTTTATCGCGCACCTGCATGGCATCTATGAACATTCGCCCTGGATCGCCCAGCGCGCGGCCGCCGCCCGGCCGTTTGCCAGCCTGACGGCGGTCAAGACGGAGCTGCAGCGCGTGCTGGCGCAAGCCTCGCCCGAAGAGCAGCTGGGGCTGATCCGCGCCCACCCGGAGCTGGCCGGCAAGGCCGCCATCGCGGGACAGCTGACGGCGGAGTCGACGCGCGAGCAGGCCAAGTCCGGCCTGAACCTGTGCAGCGCCGACGAATTCGCCACCTTGCAGCGCCTCAATAGCGAGTACAACGCCAGGTTCGGCTTTCCCTTCATCCTGGCCGTCAAGGGCCCGACGGGCGAAGGATTGACGCGCCAGGACATCATCGCCACGTTCGCGCGGCGCCTGAAAAACCGCCACGCCGACGAACTGGCCGAATCGCTGCGACAGATCAAGCGCATCGCCGAGTTGCGCCTGAACGACCTGTTCGACGTGCGCCTGGATTTCGGTCCAGGCATCATGCAGCAGGCGGAAATACTGGCCGGCTGGAGCGACAGCGATTACAACCTGACGTGCGCCTACCTGACGCCGGCGCACCGCAAAACGGCGGCGCAGCTGGCCGAGTGGATGCGGGACGCAGGCATGCAGGTGCATATCGACGCCGTCGGCAATGTCGTCGGCCGCTATCTGTCCGACGTCCCCGGCGCAAAGACCCTGATGACGGGATCGCACTACGACACGGTGCGCAACGGCGGCAAATACGATGGCCGCCTGGGCATCGTGCTGCCGATTGCCGTCGTGCGCCACCTGCATGAACGGGGCGAAAAACTGCCGTTCCACCTCGAGATCGTCGGCTTCGCCGAGGAGGAAGGCGTGCGCTTCAAGAGCACGTTCCTGGGCAGCACGGCCGTCACGGGCAAGTTCGACGTCTCGCTGCTGGAGCAGCTCGATACGGATGGCGTGAGCATGCGCGAGGCGCTGGCCGCCGCCGGCCATGCAGCGGCCGACATCGGCGCCATCGCGCGCGATCCCGCCGATTTGCTCGGCTACGTGGAAGTGCATATCGAACAGGGCCCCGTGCTGCTGGAGCGCGACCTGCCGCTGGGGATCGTCACGGCAATCGCCGGCAGCTCGCGCTACCTGGTCAATCTTGGCGGCGTGGCCAGCCATGCGGGCACCACGCCCATGAACATGCGCAAGGATGCGGCCAGCGCGGCCGCCGAGATCATCCTGCTGGTGGAACGGCGCTGCAACCAGGGCGAGGCGCTGGTGGGTACCGTGGGGCAGCTGCACGTGCCGAACGGCTCCGTCAACGTGATCGCCGGCGCCTGCGCCCTGTCGCTCGACATCCGCGCAGCCGTTGATGCCGTGCGCCAGGCGGCCGTCGACGATATCCTGGACGGCATCGCCGCCATCTGCGCGCGGCGCCAGATCGACTACCAGCTGGAACTGCTGCTGTCGGCGCGTGCCGCGCCGTGTGCGCCATGGCTGATGGCGCAGCTGGCGCAGGCCGTGGAATCGGTCGGCGTCGAACCGTACGCGCTGCTGTCGGGCGCCGGCCACGACGCCATGGCCATGGCCGCCATCACCGACGTGGCGATGCTGTTTACCCGCTGCGGCAATGGCGGCATCAGCCACAACCCGCTGGAAACCATGACGGCCGACGACGCCGACATCGCGGCACGCGCGCTGTTGGCCTTCCTGCGCGAGTTTCAACAAAAAGAAGTTTAGTCCGCACGCCCTTGCTATCGATAACAAGATCGAACGAAACCATCACGGACTGAAAAGGCAGGCTGTCATGACATGGCAGGCGTTGCAGCTCGCCCGCACTCCAGGCATGACAATCCGAGAAAGGGAGCAGGTGCACCGGCAAGAGAATACCGTTGCCCAGTAACAACAATGGCTTGTTGAAGTGTGCCTCAGGCGGAGGCGTGCGCCGCCCCAAAGGACTGCGGCACCTGGGTCAAGCTGCCACAGCGCACGTCTTCCAGCGACAACCATTCTTTCTGCTTATCGCTACCTCTAGCAATATCTAGCCGTGGCAATTAAAGGACATTCGGACATATGGCACCTGATGTGCCTGAAGCTGATCACTGTTACCCATGGAAGGTGGCTGGTGATCGCCCACGACGTATGCCTCGGTACAACCGAGTTGAGGCTTATTACTCAAGGCCGCCACCAACGTTCCCACGGCATTGCGCGCGACAATTTGAGACTCGTTCACCGCATGTATATTCTGAAAATACTGCGTTGACATATGCAGCATGGAAGACGCCACGGGTTCATGGCTCGACAGCGATAACATATATAAAAACACCTTGTCTTTCCCGGCAATCACGTCAACACCATACCGAATCAGCTCCTCGTCGCAAATACCAGAGAAACGTCCTGGACACGTCTTCAACTGATTCAAATCCGTCCGGAAGTAAGAATTATCGATGCCCAACTCTTTCCAAACAGACTTTCTGGCATAAAACATCTGCAGATAACCGTGCAAACCCAATACCTCATAGCCTTTTTTCTTCATGTAGGCCGGAGCACAATCACCAGAAAATGAAGAGAAATTTGGGCGAGCATCCAGCTTGATATATTGAGAACATAATTCACGGACTTCTCCCTGCAGGGTCGATCCGTGATAATCAGTAAAACCTGCCTCAATAATATTGCCACCATTCTGCACGATGTTTTTCTTCACCTCAGACAGGGAAGCCTGACTCTCTCCCCACGACTCAACCACCATCAAGACGATCTTGGCCGGAACTTCACGGGCGCTCGTGAGATGGTTTAAAAATGTCGGTGCATTTGTCGGACCCAGGAACTTATTATCTTTAGATTGAGCATCAAGCACCAGCACCTTGAATACAAATGGCGATGATGCAATGATATTTCTCCTTATCATGCCATCACTCTGGCCAAGAACAGGCATCATGAATTTCATAAAAATGAAACATCCGCCGATGATCAGGATACTTTTTTTAAATCCGGCAGAAGTCTCTCTATAAGGCGCCGAAAACAAAAAAATACACATCAAAAAAACAAAAATACAACAGGCAAATACAACCTGAAGAGGAGCCCCTCCCATCAGGATCAAAAAATAAAAATGATACGCTGCCGGGTAGATATTCCAACTAGCCAGCATTGCTATCAAGAAAACAAATATCCAGAGAATCTTGAGCCCAAATGACACTTTTGGATTGAGTCGCTTTTCGATAAAAGGAAAAACAAAAGGCTCGGCACAAAAATAGAAACCACCGAAAACAAAACTCCATATCACACTTGGCAACAACAACCATAAAAGGCAGCGAATATAGACAGCTTTTCCTGACAAAAACGAGAAATGCGGCGATTCTTTATATGCAGAAAATACATTCATGAATTGAAACATAGGAGCTATGAAATCCGGCAATCGGCAATAAACCAGAGGGGATCGGGGAAGGTTTTATGTTGAATTATTCTTTCATGCATTTTAACACGTAGCCCACGGCCCTCTGCCAGTACTCTGAGAGAGTCCCCATATGCAAGGACAAGCTACATAAAAGCATAAAAGTATTTTCAATGTCATTCAGTCAATAATTTGTTTGAGGCGGTCATGTAGTAATAATAATTACCATGCCGGCACGACCTGCGATAAGTCGTAGGGATTGCTAACTCCGTGGTAGCGCTTGGTCCAGCAGCCAGCGATCATGATTGAGGCAGTCCAGGCCTGACTCCAGCAGCTGCGCTGGAAGGGGAAACTGGAGGCATCGTTGAGCGAAAAGAGCGGTATGCGGCAGTCCCCAGGGAAGGCATGCGCTGGCACTTGCATAAAGTAGCCGGCGCTACACGCACCAGCCTCCCGTCGAACGGCGCGGCTGACAGTACGGCAAGCACGATTTGCGCGCACGTCAATCAAAACACATGATGGCGAACACGCACCGCGATGCCGCCGCCCGGCAGCGCCAGTGCATGGCCGCCTCCCGTCTCCACAACGCCGGCAACAAGCCTGCATGCAGTTTGAGTCAGCGTGTCCGGGAAACCCGAAGCGTTCAGGCGACTGAGCGCCCTACACAGCCACGGCCCGCTCCAGCATCGCGTGCAGCAGCACATTGCAGCCCGCTTCCAGGTGCTCGGGCTTGGCGTCCTCGATTTCATTGTGGCTGATGCCATCCTTGCACGGCACGAAGATCATGCCGGCCGGTGCCAGCCGGGCCGCATAGATGGCGTCGTGGCCGGCGCCGGAGACCACGTCCATCACGGAGTAGCCCAGCTTTTCAGTCGCGTTGCGCACGGCGCCCACGCAGTCGGGGTGGAACGGGCATGGAGGATAATAGGAGACGCGCTCCAGCGTGATGCCCAGCCCAGTCTTTTCACGCGTGGCATCGATGAAGGCCGTGATCTCGCCATGCATGGTGTTGAGCAGTTCGTCGTTCACATTGCGCAGGTCGATGCTGAATTTGACTTCGCCGGGGATCACGTTGCGGCTGTTCGGGAACACCTGCACCATGCCCACCGTACCGCGCCCGTACGGCGGGTAGCGGTTGGCAATGGCCACCACTTCCTGCATGATGGCGGTCGCCACCTGCAGCGCATCCTTGCGCAAGCCCATGGGCGTGGGGCCCGCATGCGCTTCCATGCCCGTCACCACGCAGTCGTACCACGACAGCCCCATCACGGCCGGCACCACGCCGATCACCTTGTCCGCGTCTTCCAGCACGGGGCCCTGCTCGATATGCGTCTCGAAGTAGGCGCCGATGGGATGGTCGCCCGGCACCTGGTCGCCACGATAGCCGATGCGCGCCAGCTCCTCGCCCACCGTTTTGCCTTCCGTGTCTTTCGCCGCGTAGGCGGTTTCGAGCGAAAAGGCGCCGCAGAACACGCCCGAGCCCATCATCACGGGTACGAAGCGCGAGCCTTCCTCGTTGGTCCAGAAAGCCACTTCGATGGGGGCCTGCGTCTTGATCTTCAGATCGTTCAGGGTGCGCACCACTTCCAGGCCCGCCAGCACGCCGTAATTGCCATCGAACTTGCCGCCCGTGGGCTGCGTGTCGATATGGCTGCCCGTCATCACGGGCGGCAGGGTATTGTCCACGCCGTCGCGGCGCATGAAGACATTGCCGATCTGGTCGATGGTGATGCTCATGCCCGCTTCACGGCCCCAGCCCACCACCAGGTCGCGGCCCTGCTTGTCCAGGTCCGTCAGGGCCAGGCGCTTGACGCCGCCCTTCGCTGTCGCGCCGATCTGCGCCAGTTCCATCAGGGCTGCCCACAGGCGCTCGCCATTGATACGCAATTCATCCATCGTCAACTCCTTATGCGGTGGTGGCGGAAAACGCGGGGCGCTCGATATAGCGCCCCGCGCCCTCGACAGCCGTCAGCTCGCCCTGGTGGAACACCACCTTGCCGGCGGCAATCGTGGTGCGGGGGATGCCGCGCACGGTGCGTCCTTCGAAGACATTGAAGCCTCCCTTGGCGAACTGCGTGGCGGCGGAAATGGTGCGCGTGCCCTGCGGGTCCCACAGCACGATGTCGGCGTCGCTGCCCGCGGCGATGACGCCCTTGCGCGGATACATATTGAAGATCTGCGCCGCATTGGTGGACGAGACCTTGACGAATTCGGACGGCGTCAGCATGCCGGAATTGACGCCCGCATCCCACACCACGGCCATGCGTTCCTCGACGCCGCCGCAGCCGTTCGGGATGCGCGTGAAGTCGTCTTTGCCAGCCGCCTTCTGTTCCGCGCAAAAAGTGCAGTGGTCGGTGGCCGTCGTGTGCAGGTTGCCGCTTTGCAGGCCGTGCCACAGCGCCGCCTGATGGTGCTTGCCGCGGAACGGCGGACTCATGACGTGGCCCGCCACGTAGTCGAAGTCGTCGCTCCGGTAGACGCTGTCGTCGATCACCAGGTGGCCCGCCAGCGCTTCGCCGTACACGCGCTGGCCGTTCGCACGGGCCCGCGTGATGGCGTCCAGCGACTCGGCGCAGGACACGTGCACGATGTACACGGGGGTATTGAGGACGTTGGCGATGGCGATGGCGCGGTTGGCCGCCTCCGCTTCCACGGCAGGAGGGCGCGACAGCGGATGCGCCTGCGGCCCCGTGATGCCCTTTTTCAGCAAGGCTTGCTGCAATTGAAAAACCAACTCGCCGTTTTCCGCATGCACGGTGGGCAGCGCGCCCAGTTCCAGCGAGCGGGTAAAGCTTTTGACCAGGGTTTCATCGTCGGCCATGATGGCGTTCTTATACGCCATGAAGTGCTTGAAGCTGTTCACGCCATGCTCGCGCACGAGGGTGCCCATCTCTGCATGCACCTGCTCGCTCCACCAGGTGATCGCCACGTGGAAGGTATAGTCGCCGGCCGCCTTGGCCGACCATGCGCGCCACTGGTGATAGGCCTCGATCAGCGACTGCTTGGGTGCGGGGATGACGAAATCCATGATGGTGGTGGTGCCGCCCGCCAGCCCCGCCGCCGTGCCCGTGAAAAAATCGTCAGACGTCACCGTGCCCATGAAGGGCAGATTCATGTGCGTGTGGGTGTCTATCCCGCCCGGCATCACGTACAGGCCGCCCGCATCGATCACGGTGGCGCCGGATGGCACGGCGAGGTTCTCGCCGACGGCGGCGATCGTGCCGCCCTCGATCAGCACGTCGGCGCGGAAGGCGCGGTCGGCGTTGACGACGGTACCGCCACGTATCAGTGTAGTCATCTTGTCTCCTTTACTCGAACAGACCCGAACAGCTCAGGATTGCGGCGCCTGCTGCACGCGCGCCGTCACCTTGCCCTTCATCATGATGCCGTAGACGACGGCGGCGATGGCCACGCCCACGAACCAGGCGTAGGTATAGATGGTTTTAAAGCCTGCGGCCACGTCGGGGAAGACCGCAGGAAACGCTGCATTCAAAAAGCCCGGGATATTCGGCAGCACGGCGATGAGAAAGGCGATCAGCGCCGCCATGTTCCAGCCGCTGCCATACGAATAGACGCCATCGTCGCGGTACAGCTGCCTGACGTCGAGCTGCGTCTTGCGCACGAAGTAGTAGTCGACGATGAGAATACCGGCGATGGGACCCAGCAGGGCCGAGTAGCCGATCAGCCAGGTGAAGATATAGCCCTGCGTCGATTCGAGCACCTTCCACGGCATCATGACGATGGCGATGAAAGCCGTGATATAGCCCCCCATCTTGTACGAAATCTGCTTCGGCGCCAGCGAGGAAAAGTCGTAGGCGGGGCCCACCAGGTTGGCCGCCAGGTTGACGCTGACCGTGTCGATCAGCAGGATGATCAGGGCGATCAGCACGGCGGCGCCCGTCATGCGGCTGGCCAGGTCGACGGGGTCCCAGATGGCCTTGCCGTACATGACCACGGAACCGGCCGTGACGATGACGGCCAGCATGGCGAGCAAGCCCATGGGCATGGGCAGGCCGATCGACTGGCCGATCACCTGGTCGCGCTGCGTCCTGGCGAAGCGCGTGAAGTCGGGAATGTTCAAAGCCAGGGTCGCCCAGAAACCCACCATGGCCGTCAACGATGGCCAGAAGACGCTCCAGAACTGGCCCGCCTTCTTGCCGCCCGGGATGAACTGCGATGGCTGGTCCAGCAGGCTGGCCACGCCGCCTGCCTTGCTGTGCACCCAGTACAGCAGCACGAAGCAGATGAGGATTTTCAAGGGAGCCGTGTAGGTTTCCAGTTTGCGGATCGACTCCATGCCGTGCAGGATGTAATAGAACTGGATGGCCCAGAAGGCCAGGAAGCACAGCAGCTGGCTGCCATTGATGCCCAGACCCGCGATCTTCTCGCCGCCCAGTTCATGGCCCATCAATACGCCCATCAGGGTATAGATCATCTGCCCGCCGAACCACGTCTGGATGCCGTACCAGCCGCAGGCGACGATGGCGCGCATCAGGGCCGGCAAGCGCGCGCCCATGGTGCCGAACGAGGCGCGCGCCAGCACCGCATACGGAATGCCGTACTTGGTGCCCGCATGGCCGATCAGCAGCATGGGCAGGAGCACGATGGCGTTGGCGAGAAATACCGTGAGCACGGCCTGGTAGCCGGACATGCCGCTGTCGATCAGGCTGGCCGACAGGGTGTAGGCGGGAATGCACATGACCATGCCGACCCACAGCGCGGCGAAGTGATACCAGCGCCAGGTGCGCTGCGCCGCCGTGGTGGGCGCCAGGTCTTCATTCCAGAGTTGCGTGTTGCCAGAGTAGTCGTGGTTCACAGGGTTGCTCCATCGGTTAGACCGCTGGCGCGCAAAGGCGCCAGGGATACGGCAATGTGGAAACGGCTCGGCTTTTAAGTAATCTAGCTTACTGCAAAGACGCACCGCTGTTTATAAAATAAACGCACGCAATAACCGTGCCCTATGCCGTCTCCGCCAACGCGCGGGGATTCCTGGGATCCTGCGTCCAGTTCATGTACGGCTTGCCCGTGGCCTGCGGCACCATCGTGATGCAGCCCTGCACCGGACAGGTGATTTCGCACAGGTTGCAGCCCACGCATTCTTCCTTGATCACCTCATAGGTGCGCATGCCGGCGGCGTCGATCAATTGGGCGATCGACTGGTGCGACGTGTCTTCGCAAGCCACGTAGCACTTGCCGCATTTGATGCAGTCGTCCTGGTTGATGTGCGCGATGACCTGGTAATTCATGTCCAGGTATTTCCAGTCCGTCGTGTTGGCCACGGCCTTGCCGGCAAAGTCGCCGATGCGTTCATAGCCCTTTTCATCCATCCAGCGCGACAGCCCATCCTTCATCTCTTCGACGATGCGAAAGCCATGCAGCATGGCGGCCGTGCACACCTGCACGCAGCCGGCGCCCAGGGCGATGAATTCGGCCGCGTCGCGCCAGTTGCCGATGCCGCCGATGCCGGATATGGGCAAGCCACGCGTCTGCGGATCGCGGGCGATTTCCGCCACCATGTTCAGCGCGATGGGTTTCACGGCCGCGCCGCAATAGCCGCCGTGCGTGCTGGCGCCGCCCACGATGGGCAAGGCCACCATGCGGTCCAGGTCCAGCGAGGTGATGGAATTGATGGTGTTGATCAGCGAAACGGCATCCGCGCCGCCCGCCTTGGCCGCGCGCGCCGGCATGCGCACGTCCGTGATGTTGGGCGTGAGCTTGACGATGACGGGCAATTTGCTGTGCTTCTTGCACCAGGCTGTGACCATCTGCACGTACTCGGGCACCTGGCCCACGGCCGCGCCCATGCCCCGCTCCGGCATGCCGTGCGGGCAGCCGAAATTGAGCTCGATGCCGTCGGCTCCCGTGGCCTCGACCTTGGGCAGGATATCCGCCCAGTAGTGCTCTTCGCACGGCAGCATCAGCGAGACGACGATGGCGCGGTCCGGCCAGTCCTTTTTCACCTGCGTGATTTCGCGCAGGTTGATGTCCAGCGAGCGGTCGGTAATCAGTTCGATGTTATTGAAGCCCACCACTTCGCGGTTCTTGCCATACAGGGCGGAATAGCGCGACGAGACGTTGACGGCGGCCGGGTCTTCACCAAGCGTCTTCCACACGACGCCGCCCCACCCCGCCTCGAACGCGCGCACCACGTTATAGGCCTTGTCGGTGGGCGGCGCGGACGCCAGCCAGAAGGGGTTCGGCGACTTGATGCCGCAAAATTCGATGCTGAGATCAGCCATTATGCAGCCTCCACTTTGGAAAGAAGATCGGCATGGATGGCCAGTGCGGCCAGCTTGCCATGCTGGACGGCCTGCACCGTCAAGTCCTGCCCCGGCGCCACGCAGTCGCCGCCCGCGTAGATCCCCGGCAGCACCGTGCGAAACAGCGCATCGACGGCGATCTTGTCGCCCTCGCGCCGCAACAGCGACGCCATCGGGTCGTGCAGCACTTCCGTGTCGAGGCTCTGGCCGATGGCCTTGAAGATGGCGTCGGCGGCCACGTCGAACGTCTCGCCCGTGCCCGCCAGACGCGTGCCCTGCATGGAGGTTTTTTCGAAGCGCATGCCAGTCACCTTACCCTCGCTATCGAGCAATACCTGCTGCGGCTGGGCCCACGTCAGCATGCGCACCTGGTTGGCCTTGGCGATTTCCTGTTCATGGTGGGTGGCCGTCATGGCGTCGAAGCCGCGCCGGTAGACCAGGGTGACTTCCTCGGCGCCCAGGCGCTGGATCTGCACGGCCATGTCGATGGCCGTATTGCCGGCGCCAATCACGATGGCCCGTTGCGGCACGGGCAGCGCGGCCAGGTCGTCGGCCTGGCGCAGCGCGGCGATGTAGTCGACGGCGGCCAGGAGACCCGGCGCATCCTCGCCCGTCAGGCCCAACTTGCGGCTGGCACCCAGGCCCAGGCCCAAAAACACGGCATCGTACTGCGCGTGCAGGTCGCGCAGCTGCAGGTTCTCGCCCAGCACCTGGCGACATCGGATCTCGATGCCGCCTATCTGCAGCAGGAAGTCGATTTCCTTCTGCGCGAAGTCGTCCGTCAGCTTGTACTTGGCAATGCCGTATTCATTCAGGCCGCCCGCCTTGCCTTCCTTTTCAAACACCACCACGTCGTGGCCCAGCATGGCCAGGCGGTGCGCGCACGACAGGCCGGCCGGTCCCGCGCCGACGATGGCAATCGTCTTGCCCGTGGCGGCCGCGCGCCGGAACGGGTGCTGCGCAAAATGCATGTGGTCGACGGCATAGCGCTGCAGCAGGCCGATCTTCACGGGCTGGCCTTCGGCATCGTGGTTGCGCACGCAGACGTCCTCGCACAGGATTTCCGTGGGGCAGACGCGGGCGCAGCTGCCGCCCAGGATATTCTGCTTCAGGATGCCGGCGGCGGCGCCGTTGATGTTCTTGTCGTGGATATTGCGGATGAAGCTGGCCACGTCGATTTCCGAGGGACAGATGCGGCTGCACGGCGCGTCGTAGCAGTACAGGCAGCGGGCGCTTTCGATGGCGGCCTGGCGCGCGGTCAAGGGCGGCGCCAGGTCCGTGAAATGGCCCGCCAGTTCCTCGTTGGGCAGGGTGGGATGCGGCAAATAGTTCAGGGACTCGATCATCGCTGTTTCCTTCTTTGATCCTGCGGTGGATTTGTCGTGTGAAACCGTCACTTCATCTGGGGAAAAGCAAATTCCACACCAGCGCTTGCCGTGTTGGGCCAGCGCTGCATCACGGCCTTGTGGCGCGTGTAGAAACGCACGCCTTCGGGGCCATAGGCGTGGTGGTCGCCGAACATGCTGCGCTTCCAGCCGCCGAAACTGTTGAAGGCCATCGGCACGGGCAAGGGGATGTTGACGCCCACCATGCCGACCTGGATCTGGCGCACGAATTCGCGCGCCACGCCGCCGTCGCGCGTGTAGATGGCCACGCCGTTGCCATACTCGTTGGCGTTGATCAGCTCCACCGCCTGCACCACGTCAGGACAGCGCAGCACGCACAGCACGGGACCGAAAATCTCTTCCTTGTAGATGCTCATGTCGCGCGTCACATGGTCAAATAAAGTACCGCCGACGAAGAAGCCGCTCTCGCGGCCCGGCACCACATGGTTGCGGCCATCGACGACGAGGGTGGCGCCCTGCTCCACGCCCGAGGCGATCAGTTTTTCGATGCGCTGCTTGGCGGCCAGCGACACGACGGGCCCCATTTCCGCACCATCTTCCATGCCGTCGCGCACTTTCAGTGCGGCCGTGCGCGCTGCCAGTGCATCGATCAATCTGTCGCCCGCGTCGCCCACGGCCACGACGACGGAGATGGCCATGCAGCGCTCGCCCGCCGAACCGTAGGCGGCGCCGATCAGCGCATCGACCGTCATGTCCATGTCCGCGTCGGGCATCACCACCATGTGGTTCTTCGCGCCGCCCAGGGCTTGCACGCGCTTGCCGCTGGCGCTGCCGCGCGCATAGATGTATTCGGCAATCGGCGTGGAGCCCACAAAGCTGATCGCCTGCACGACAGGGTGGTCGAGCAGGGCGTCGACCGTCACCTTATCTCCCTGCACCACGTTGAAAACACCGTCAGGCAAGCCCGCTTCCTGCAGCAGCTTCGCGTGCAGCAAGGAGGCCGACGGATCGCGCTCGGACGGTTTCAGGACGAAGGTATTGCCGCAGGCGATGGCGACGGGGAACATCCACATCGGCACCATCACGGGGAAATTGAATGGCGTGATGCCGGCCACCACGCCCAGTGCCTGGCGCATGGACCAGGCGTCGATGCCGCGCGAAATCTGGTCCGTGAATTCGCCTTTTAATAATTGCGGAATGCCGACGGCAAATTCCACCATCTCGATGCCGCGCGCCACCTCGCCCTGCGCATCGGCAAAGGTCTTGCCATGTTCGCGCGTGAGCATGGCGGCAAAGTCGTCCGTGTGCTGCTGGCACAGCTGCAGGTAGCGGAACAGGACCCGCGCGCGCGTCAATGGCGGCGTGGCCGACCAGGCTGGAAAGGCGGCGGCCGCCGCCTGCACGGCTGCGTCCACGTCGTCGCCGGTACCCAGCGCCACCCTGGCGACGGGCACGCCCAGGGCGGGGTTGTAGACGTCGCCATAGCGGCCGCTTCGGGTGTCGACTTTGGCGCCGTTGATGTAGTGGGTGATGGTGTCGAGATCGTTCATGGTGTTCCTTAGTCGAGATTCTTTAATACCTTGGCCAGCTTGCCGAACAGTTCGTCGACATGCTGTTTTTCCAGCACCAGCGGCGGCGACAGGGCGATGATGTCGCCCGTCGTGCGTATCAGCGCGCCGTCGGCAAATGCCTGCTTGAAGGCGTTGAAGGCGCGCGTGCCCGGTTTGCCGGCGATGGGATCGAGTTCGATGCCGGCGATGAGGCCGATGCTGCGCAAGTCGATCACGTGCGGCAAGCCTTTCAGCGAGTGCACGGCATCGCTCCAATACGCCTGCATCGCTTTCGCGTGGCCCAGGATGTCCTGTTCCTCGAACACTTGCAGGGTCGCCAGCGAGGCGGCGCAGGCCAGCGGGTGGCCGGAATACGTGTAGCCGTGGAACAGTTCGATCCCGGTCGGCGCGTCCATGAAGGCGTCGTGGATATACTGTTTGCTGAAGACGGCGCCCATGGGCACCATGCCGTTGGTCAAGCCCTTGGCCGTCGTCATCAGGTCCGGCTCGACGTCGAAATAGTCGGCGGCGAACGGCGTCGTCATGCGGCCGAAACCCGTGATGACTTCATCGAAGATCAGCAGGATGCCGTGCTTGGTGCACAGCTCGCGCAAGCGTTTCAGATAGCCTTTCGGCGGGATCAGCACGCCCGTGGAACCGGCCACCGGTTCGACGATGACGGCGGCAATCGTCGATGCGTCGTGCAGGGCGACGATGCGTTCCAGTTCGTCGGCCAGGTGGGTGCCGTATTCGGGCTCGCCCACCGTGTAGGCGTTCTTCTCCAGGTTGTGCGTGTGCGGCAGGTGGTCCACGCCCGGCAGCAGGGGGCCGAAGGTCTTGCGGTTGCCGCCGATGCCGCCCACGGAAATGCCGCCGAAGCCCACGCCGTGATAACCGCGTTCGCGGCCGATCAAACGCGTGCGGCTGCCCTCGCCGCGCGCGCGGTGATACGCGAGCGCGATCTTCAGTGCCGTGTCGACGGCTTCGGAGCCGGAATTGGTATAGAAGACATGGCCGAACTTGTGGCCCGTGTAGTCCATCAGTTTTTCGGCCAGGTCGAAGGCGGCCGGATGGCCCATCTGGAAGGTGGGCGCAAAATCGAGCTGGCCCACCATCTCGCGGATGGCGCCGACGATTTTCGGCTGCGCATGGCCGCAGGGCACGCACCACAGGCCGGCCGTGCCATCGAGGATGCTGTTGCCGTCGACGTCCTTGTAGTACATGCCTTCGGCCGAGACCAGCAGGCGCGGATGAGCCTTGAAATCGCGGTTGTTGGTAAACGGCATCCAGAATGCCGACATCGATTCCGGCCTAGTTTCGTTCATGACCTTCTCCTTGGGATGGGCTGGCGCGGCGCCAGGATCGTTTTTGACGAAGCGTAAAATAATTTACCAGTTGGCAAAAAGCTGATGTAATAATAGACAGGCCATCCCCAACGGCACAGATACACAAACGGCAAAGTGTCCCAACCGTACAGGTCGAAAAACCACTACAGTTTTTTTGTGCAAGGCAGCATAAGGAGCCACCGGTGACGCACAACGTGAAGCAGGACGAAGGCGAAGCTAACGCCAGCGGCTGGCCCGTGCTGGACATCGACCGCCAGAAAAAAGGCGGCCTGGTCGAGCAGATCGTCGTCGCCATCAGCGTCATGGTGGGCAGCCGCGCCTTGCGCATCGGCACGCGCATGCCATCCGTGCGCCAGTTCGCCCGCTGCAATGGCGTGTCGACGTTTACCGTCGTCGAATCGTATGACCGCCTGGTCAACCTGGGCTTGCTGTCGTCGCGGCGCGGCTCCGGCTATTTCGTCGCGCGCCACGATATCGCCGCCTCGCCGCAATTGGCTGTGCACGCCAGCCCCAGCGCCATCGACGCCCTCACGCCGGACCTGTATTCGGGCGTGTCGGATGCGCTGCCCGTGGGGGCGGGCTGGCTGCCGCCCGAGATGTATGGCGAAGCGACCGTGCTCGATGCCGTGCGCCAGGCCATGCGCATTCCCGCCAGCCGCCTGCGCGGCTATGGCCACCCGCTGGGTTTTCCTTCGCTGCGCCAGCACCTGGCGACAAGCCTGTCGGAAGAGCTGTTCCAGGTGGAGCCGGACCAGGTCTTGCTCACGCATGGCGCCACGCACGCTTTTGACCTGGTCCTGCGCAGCCTGACCAAGCCGGGCGACACGGTGCTGGTGGAAGACCCCGGCTACAGCAACCTGCAGTCGCTGATCCGCCACCACGGCTGCATCCCCGTGGGCGTGAACCGCGGCGAAGCGGGCCTCGATCTCGATGCGCTGGCTGCGGAAGCGGCCCGCAGCCAGCCCAAGCTGATGTTCGTCAACACGGTGCTGCAAAATCCCCTGGGCACTTCGCTCAGCCAGGCGCAGACGCACCGCCTGCTGGCACTGGCCGAACAATTCGATTTCTGGCTGGTGGAAGACGATATCTACCGCGAACTGGCGGCGCGCGGCGAAGCATCGCTGGCGGCGATGGATGGCTTGCGCCGCGTGATCCGCGTGGGCAGCTTCTCCAAGACCCTGTCGCCCGTGCTGCGCGTCGGCTCCATCTGCGCCTCGCCTTCTCTGGTGGCCGAACTGGTGCGCGTGAAAATGCTGGCAGGGCTGACGACGTCGGAAATCAACGAGCGCGCCGTCTACCACGCCATCTCCGCGCGGCCCTACAAGCGCATGGTCGAGCGGCTGGTGGCGCAGCTCGATGCGGCCCGCGAGCGCAGCATCGACTGCCTGGCGCAAGCGGGCATGGCGCCCGTGGCGCGGCCCCGCGGCGGCATGTTCGTCAGCGCCGGCTGGCCCGACATCCAGACGCCGGAATGGAACGGCAAGATCATCGCCGACATGGCATTGAAGGCGGGCATCCTGCTGTCGCCGAACGAATTTTTCATGCTGCGCGCGCCCGAGACGGTGTGGTTCCGCTTCAACGTGGCCTACACCGATACCCCCGTGCTGCACACCTTCCTGCAATCGATACGTCCACGCTAAAGAACCCGCCATGGCCAGCGACAAATCCCCTGCCCTTCCCGTGAAAAATGCCGGCGGCCGGCGCCTGCAAAACCGCGACCGCCTGGAAGCGGACATCCTGGAGCAAGCCGTGCGCGTATTCGCGGAAAGCGGCTACGAGGGCGCGTCGATCGCCACCATCGCCGAACGGGCCGGCCTGTCGAAGCAAAACCTGATGTATTACTTCCCGTCCAAGCAGCTGCTGTACCAGCGCGTGCTCGACGATGTGCTCGACGACTGGCTGGCGCGCATGGAATCGCTGGCCAATGAACACGATGCGCCGCGCGACGTGCTGCGCGCGTATATCGGCGCCAAGCTGCGTTTTTCGCGCGAACAGCCATGGGCTTCGCGCGTGTATGCGCTGGAAGTGATCAATGGCGCGCCCCTGTACGGCAACCAGATACGCGACCGGGTCGTGCCCCTGCTGCGCAAGGATATCGCCGTCTTCGAAGCCTGGATCGCCGCCGGCAAGATGGCGCCCGTCAACGCCACCCACCTGATGTTCGCCATCTGGGCCATGACGCAGTCGTATGCGGATTTTTCAGCGCAGATGGCCCTGGTGCTGGAACGCAAGCAGCTCACGCGCAAGGATTACGAGGACGCCGAAATCCTGATCGCGCACATGGTGCAGGCCGCCATCGCCCTGCCGGCGGCAGTGCCCGGCACGTGATGAAATTTCCAACGAACAAACGAGCAGTGATAGCATGGCGCGCTGGAGCGTTTGCACGGGCGGCGCGATACCCACAGGATAAGGAACAGGCATGAAACAATGGTCATCGGCGCGCACCGCGTCATTGCTGGGCAAGGCGGCCTGCGCGGCGCTGCTGGCAGTGGCATCCACGGCACAGGCGCAGACAGTCGGCATGATAGACAACCAGCCGCTCAGCGAAACCTGGCTCAACGCGGGTTTTTATTCGTATCACTTTCAGCGCGACAAGAACCTGAACGACAGCAATCCGGGCCTGGGCGCCGAATACCGTTTTTCCACGGTCGCGTCGGCCACGGCCGGCCGCTTCTACAATAGCGACCGCGCCTATTCGAACTACCTGGGCGTGTACTACCAGCCCATCAAGGTGGGCCCGCTGCGCGTCGGCGCCGTCGTTGGCGGCTTCAGCGGCTATCCGAAGATGCGCGACGGCGGCTGGTTCCCGGCCCTGGTCCCCACCATCAGCTATGAATACCAGCGCGTGGGCGTGAATATCGCCATCGTGCCGTCCTACAAGGACCGCCTGTACGGCGCCCTCAGTTTCCAGCTGAAACTCAAGGTATTCGAATAACCGCTTGTCCCGGCCTGTCGCCGTTCGCTCCGCCATTTCTGCCATTCGTCGCATACGCCATGGTCGGCGGCCAGGTTTTGCCTATAGTGGACACATCGCCAGCCTGCATACGGCAGCGGCATCCACGACAGGAGAACAGCATGAAAGACATCAATCCGGCACCGGGCAGCAATTCCTTCAGCGCTTTCTGGAGCGAGCTGTGCGCTTACGCACGCGAGGGCATGGCAGCCTTGCGCGCCATGTCCTGGCCCATGCTGCTGGGATGCTGCCTGGGCCTGGCGTTCCTGATCACCATCCTGCCGCTGGCCATCATGCTGTTTGCCCTCGTCATGCTGCTGCGCTGGGCCAGCAACAGCGACGATACCAGCACGGACACGGAAGCGGCGAACTCGTCCCGGTCACCGCAATAAATTTGCGCCGTGGCAAGAGTGCAACGATGGTTCTATGGCACTATGGATGGGCGCAGCATTGACGGGCATCAATACCATCCCGATGGATGGTATTGATACGGAACACCGCGCACCATAGACGATCGAAGCTACTCCCCATCTGCCATAGGAGTTTTCTGATGACCACGACAGCAAAAGCCACAACAGGCACGACCATTCCCTGCCTGCGCTACCGCGACGCCCCCGCCGCCATCGAATGGCTGTGCAACGCACTCGGTTTTGAAAAACAATTGATCGTGCCTGACGGCAACGATGGCGTAGCTCATGCGCAACTGAGCTTCGGCAACGGCATGGTCATGGTGGCGCCGGCCCTCGACAGCGACTATGGCCGCCTGATGAAACTGCCTGGCGAACTCGGCGGTGCCAACACGCAAAGCTGCTACCTGGTCGTCAGCGATGCCGATGCCGTCTACCGCAGCGCGCGCGAAGCGGGCGCCGAGATCATGCTCGACATCAAGGATGAGGATTACGGTGGACGGGGCTTTACCTGCCGCGATCCGGAAGGCCACATATGGAGCCTGGGCACCTACGACCCATGGTAAAACGGAGAACAATGATTATCGGTACCCTCGCCGCCGCCAGCCTTGCGCTGGCTGGCGGTTTCCTGTCCGCTCCCGTCCTCGTCGACGAGCATCTCAACCGCGTGCATGCGCCGTCCGGCAAGGCGCCGTCGGCGGCCACCCTGGCCCTGCACCAGAGCCTGTGGATCGCCGACCTGCACGCGGACAGCCTGCTGTGGCAACGCAAGCTGGCGCGCGACAGCCAGCGCGGCCATGTCGACTTCCCCCGCCTGCAGCGGGGCAACGTGGCGCTGCAAGCCTTTTCCGTCGTCACCAAGACGCCGCGCAAGATGAATATCGAGCGCAACGGCAGCGATACGGATAACATCACGGCGCTGGTGATGGCCCAGGGCTTACCGCCCGCCACCTGGAACAGCCTGCTGGCGCGCGCCACCTACCAGGCCGGCGAATTGCAGCAGCAGGCGGCCGGCAGCCATGGCAAGGTCCGCGTGATCGGCAGCCGCGCCCAGCTGCGCAGCTTCCTCGCCGCGCGCGAACAGGACCCCGGCCTGCTGGCCGGCTGGCTGACCCTGGAAGGCGCGCATGCGCTCGAAGGCAAGCTGGACAATCTCGATACCTTGTACCGGGCGGGCTTCCGCATGGCCGCGCCCACGCATTTCTTCGACACGGAGCTGTCCGGCTCCCAGCACGGCATGCAAAAAGGCGGCCTGACGCCGCTGGGCAGGCAATGGCTGCGCGCCATGGAGCAGCGCAAGATGATCGTCGACCTGGCGCACGCCTCGCCGGCCACCATCGACGACGTCTTGAGCATGGCGAAGCGCCCCGTGATGGTGTCACACACGGGCGTGCGCGGCACTTGCGCCAACGGGCGCAACCTGAGCGACGCGCAATTGAAACGCATCGCCGCCCAGGGTGGCCTGGTGGGCATCGGCTTCTGGAATACGGCCGTCTGCGGCAAGGACGTGGCGTCGATCGCGCGCGCCATCAAGTACACGGTCAACCTGATCGGCGCCGAACACGTGGCCTATGGTTCGGACTTCGACGGCGCCGTCACTACCGCCATCGATGCGGCCGGCCTGCCGCGGTTGACGCAGGCGCTGCTCGACGCGGGCCTGTCGGAAGCGCAGATCCGCCGCGTCGCCGGCGAAAACGTGCGCGACTTTTTATTGAAAAACCTGCCCGACGACGACGCCTAGGCCAGTGCGTCGATCAACGCCCGGTCCGCCACCTGGCGCGGCCGGATCCGGATCAGCTTGCGGTACAGGGGCGGCATGGCGTCGCACAGCGCCAGCAGCGCGTCTTCCGCCATGGCCGGGCGCACGTACTGGAATTGTGCGGGGTTATTTTCCGGCAGCGCCCCCTCCATCGTGGAGCCATAGGCGCCCAGGGTCATGAAACTGGCGGCGCTGTCGTCCGGGCCCATGGCCAGCACGAAGGTGCCATGCTTGGGGTGGCCCAGATAACGCTTGATGTCTTCCTGCAGCGCCGGCTCGGCGCCGGCCATCAATTCATAGCGCAATTGCGCGTACTGGCGCGTGCATTCCATGAACGGCGTGCGGATGAGGGAACGCGCCAGCTGGCCCGGCATGCACAGCAGCAGGTTGCCAAAGGCATCGAGCAAGGCGGCCGCGTCGCCCTGGCCGCCGTCGCGCGCGTCCTGCTCCATGGCCGCCTGCAGGAATGGCGCCAGGCCAGCATCGGGCGCATGCGGGTCGCAGCGGTAGGTCAGCGCGTCGGGATAGCGGCGGCGCAAGGCGCGCACCACGGCGTGCTCGGACGGCAAGGTGGCCGGATCGCGCAGCTGCACGTCGTCGCCCGCGTTCAGCAGCTGCATCACCTGGGCCGATGTCGCTTCGAACACCAGCGAGCACAGTGCCTGCGTCGCCTCGTGGATGCTCTTGCCGATGAAAAAGGACCTGGGCGCGGCGCCGGACGGCGCGCGCGCATACTCGGTGGCGCCGCGCACGGCCGGATAGCAAAAGCTGCGGCCCGCCTGCGCCCGCAGCGGCACCGGCAAGGCCGTGAAACTGGCGGCGCCATCGTAATTGATGCCCGCCTTGACATCGGGTGCGGCCACCACCACGTTGAAACCGGCCGCCAGGATGGCGCCCGTGCACATGCAGCACGGGTCGAGCGAGGTGACGATGGTCAGTTCGCCCGGCGGCGGCAAGGGCGTGCCCTTGGCCCGTTCGGCAAAATACCAGTCCACCAGCTGGCGCTCGCCATGCGCGGTGGGGTCGAACACCAGCCCCTGGCGCACGACGTTGTTGTGCATCGATTGCAGCACGTTGCCGGCGCCATCGAGCAGCACGCCGCCCACGCCGAAGGTGCCCTGCGTCTTGGCGGCCATGGCTTCGGCCGCGGCGATCGCCACGGCGGCCTGGATGTCGATCGTCTTGTTCAAACCAGCCCTATGGTTTCATGTCCAGGTCGGAACTGCCGAAACCGTGCGGCAGCAGCCAGCCCGCCGTCACTTCCATGACATCGTTTTTCAGGTTCGTCAGGATCACGGGCAGGTCGGCGCCGCCCATCTCGAATATCACCTGGCGGCAGGCGCCGCACGGCGAGATCGGTTCGGCCGTATCGCCCGTGACAGCCAGCCTGGCGAAATCGCCCGGCTTGCAGCCATGCGCGATGGCGCTGAAAAACGCCGTGCGCTCGGCGCAATTGCACAGGCCATACGCGGCGTTTTCCACGTTACAGCCACGGAAGACGCGGCCATCCTTGCACAGCAGCGCCGCGCCCACTTTGAAGCGCGAGTATGGCGCATAGGCCAGTTCACGGCCGGCGTTGGCTTCGGCGATCAGTTCTTGGTTGTTCATTTTTTCTGCAATACCTTTGAAATCATTAAGGCCGGGGTCAGACCCTCAACACCGCCGACACATAGTTCAGCGCTATCGCAAACGGGGCCTGACCCCAGTTGTACATTACGGACGAATGGTACGGTAAATCACCGGATTGGCCGTCAACGCCACCGCGCTGATGGCATACGCATCCTGGATTTCCTTGACGGCTTGCTGCGCCGCCGCTTCCGTGCGCGCGTGCACCATGGCCAGCGGCTGGCCTACGGACACTTGCTCGCCCAGGCCCACGAGGTCCGTCAGGCCGACGGCGAAATCGATGCTGTCGCTCGGGCGGCGGCGGCCACCGCCCAAGGCGACCACGGCCAGGCCGATGCCGCGGCAATCGCGCACGTTGGCAAAACCGGCGGACAGCGCCGGCGCCGGCACGATGAACGGCGCCTTTTCCAGGTGTTTGTCCGGGTTCTCGATCAGATCCGCCGGGCCGCCCAGGGCGGACACCATGCGCGAGAAGCGCTCGGCCGCCTCGCCCGAATCGAGGGCCGCCGTCAGCTTGACGCGCGCCTCTTCTTCGGTGGCAGCCAGGCCGCCCAGCACCAGCATCTCGGCGCACAGCGCCAGCGTGACTTCGTGCAGGCGCGCGGGACGCGAACGGCCCGTCAGGTAATCCATGGCGCCCCGCACTTCCAGCGCATTGCCGGCGTACGGCGCCAGCGATTCGTTCATGTCCGTCAGGATGGCCGACGTCTGCATGCCCGCGCCGTTGCCGACGGCGACGATGCTCTCGGCCAGTTCCACCGATTTGTCGTAGGTCGGCATGAAGGCGCCCGTACCCACTTTCACGTCCATCACCAGCGCATCCAGGCCCGCCGACAGTTTCTTCGACAGGATGGAGCCGGTGATCATGGCCACCGATTCCACCGTGGCGGTCACGTCGCGGATGCTGTAGAAGCGCTTGTCGGCCGGCGCCAGCTGCGCCGTCTGGCCGATGATGGCCACGCCGATCTCCTGCACCACCTTGCGGAACAGTTCATTGTCCGGCACGGTGCAGTAGCCGGGGATGGCGTCGAACTTGTCGAGGGTACCGCCAGTGTGGCCCAGGCCGCGGCCCGAGATCATCGGCACGTAGCCGCCGCACGCGGCCACCATGGGGCCCAGCAGCAGGGACACCACGTCGCCCACGCCGCCCGTCGAATGCTTGTCGACGACAGGCCCCGGCAGGTTCAGCGCGCGCCAGTCCAGCACGTGGCCGGAATCGCGCATGGCCAGGGTGAACGCCACGCGCTCGTCCATGTTCATGTCGTTGAAAAAGACGGCCATGCCCAGCGCCGCGATCTGGCCTTCGCTGACGCTGCCGTCAGTAATGCCGCGCACGAAAAACTGGATTTCCTCGGCGCTCAGCACGCCCTTGTCGCGCTTCTTGCGGATGATTTCTTGGGTTAAAAACATGATAGCTCCCGATATGAGGTACTGTTCCAATCCAGCGGCGCCCGCGATGCCTGCGCCCTGCTGGTGAAAGCAACTTGGGGCCGGCGCCCCGGCGCATCGCTGCGCGGAAGATCCGGCCCCACCGTCCTGCTCTACAACCTTAGACGCCGTAAGGAATCCACACGTTTTTCACTTGCGACGCATGCGCCAGCACGGCGCGGCCGCCGCTTTGGGCCGCACTGTACCAGTCGCGGCCCTTGGCGCCGCCGACCCAGGTGCGCTTCAGGGTGCCGGCGGACAGGCGCTCGACTTCCGCGCAGCCTTCGGCGGAGCCGTCATGGCGCCACACGGCGTCGATGTCGGCGTGCGTGGCCAGGGTGCGCGCCAGCTCATCGGCGTTGCCGCTGATGATGTTGACGACGCCGCCCGGCAAGTCGGACGTATCGAACACCTGGTACAGGTCCAGCGCGGAGAGCGGATGCGCTTCCGACGGCACCACCACCACGCGGTTGCCCAGCGCGATGGCCGGCGCCACCAGCGAAATGAAGCCCAGCAAAGGCGCTTCGTTCGGGCAGACGATGCCGATCACGCCAACGGCTTCATTGAGCGCGACGGTGATGCCCTTGGTTGGCGGCTGGTGCGCCAGACCATCGTACTTGTCGGCCCAGGCCGCGTAGTAGAACAGGCGTTCGATCGATGCCTGCACTTCCTTCTCCGGGTTCTTGTTGCCCGTCATGGCGGCGATGCGGGCGGCGAATTCGTCGGCGCGCGCAGCCAGGTTCTCGGCGATGTAGTACAGCACCTGCGCGCGGTTGTGCGCCGTGGCGCCGGTCCAGCCGGATGCCTTGTGCGCCGCTTCGACGGCGTTGCGGATGTCCTTGCGGCTGCCCACGCCCACTTCGGCCAGCAGGGCGCCGTTTGCGCCGAACACGGGAGCGCTGTAGGCGCTGTCAGGGCGCGCCTGCTTGCCGCCGATGTACATCTTGGCCGTGCGGTCGATGGCGAAGGGATCGGCGGCTGCCGGTTTCGCATTGCCCTTGGCTTTCGCTTCCACCACCGGCAGGGCCGGACGCGCATCTTCGGCCAGGGCCGTCATGTATTCCAGCATGCCTTCGCGGCCGCCTTCCCGGCCGAAGCCCGATTCGCGGTAGCCGCCGAAGCCGCAGGCCGCGTCAAACTGGTTGGCGCTGTTGATCCACACCACGCCGGCCTTGATGGCGGGAGCGATGTCCAGCGCCAGGCTGATCGACTCGGTCCACACGCTGGCGGCCAGGCCGTACACCGTGTTGTTCGCCAACTGCACCGCTTCAGGCGGCGTGCGGAAGCTCATCGCCACCAGCACGGGGCCGAAGATCTCAGCCTGCGCCACGGCGGCCGATGTCGACGCGCCCGTGATCAGGGTCGGCGGGAACCACGAACCGTCCGCCGGCAATTCGCACGCGGGCTGCCATACGTCGCAGCCTTCGGCACGGGCCGAATCGACCAGCGCGGCGATGCGCTGGCGCTGGACCGGGTCGACCAGCGCGCCCACGTCCATCGATTTGTCCAGCGGCGAGCCGAGGCGCAGGTTTTCCATGCGCGCGCGCACCTTGTTCAGGAAGCGCTCCTGGATCGATTCCTGCACCAGCAGGCGCGAACCGGCGCAGCACACCTGGCCCTGGTTGAACCAGATCGAATCGACCAGGCCTTCCACCGCGCCGTCCAGGTCCGCATCTTCAAAGACGACGAATGGCGACTTGCCGCCCAATTCGAGGGACAGTTTCTTGCCGCTGCCGGCCGTCGCCTCGCGGATCAGACGGCCCACTTCCGTGGAGCCCGTAAACGCGATCTTGTCGACGCCAGGATGGTTGACGATGGCCGAGCCCACGCGGCCGTCGCCGGTGACGATGTTGACCACGCCGGCCGGCACGCCCGCCTGCACGCACAGTTCGGCGAACAGCATGGCGGTGAGCGAGGTGAATTCGGCCGGCTTGAAGACCACCGTGTTACCGGCGGCCAGGGCCGGGGCGATTTTCCACGACAGCATCAGCAGGGGGAAATTCCACGGCACGATCTGGCCCACCACGCCCACGGCGCGGTAGTCGGCGAATTCTTCCGATTGCAGCTGCGCCCAGCCCGCGTGATGGTAGAAGTGGCGCGCGGCCAGCGGCAGGTCGATATCGCGCGTTTCGCGGATGGTCTTGCCGTTGTCCAGGGTTTCCAGCACGGCGAACAGGCGCGAATGCTTTTGCAGCAAACGGGCCAGCGCGTACATGACCTTGGCGCGGCCATGGCCGCCCATGCCCTGCCACACGGGCAGCGCGCGGCGCGCCGCTTCCACGGCGCGCTCCACGTCAGCATCGGTCGCCTGCGTCAGTTCGGCCAGTTGCGCGCCGTCGGCAGGATTGGTCGAGGCGAACAGCTCGGCCGGCTCGCTCCAGGCGTTGTCGATAAACAGGCCGAACTTGCGCTGGTGGCCGTCGAGCCACGCCTGTGCTTCTTTTTGACTTTCGGGAGCTGGGCCGTAGTCCATAGTAGTGAGAATCTCGTTAATTGTAGGCATGACGAATGTTCTTTAAGGTTGTGCGTGACGATGATTGGCCGAGTAGCTGCCGGTGACGTAGTGCTCGAGCTGGCGCTCGATGTCGGTCAGCAGGCTGGAAGCGCCGATGCGGAACAGGTGCGGCTGCAGCCATTCATTGCCCAGTTCTTCCTTCATCAGGGTCAGGTATTGCAGCGCGCTCTTGGCCGAGCTGACGCCGCCGGCCGGCTTGAAGCCCACCTGGAAACCCGTCTGCTCGTGGTATTCGCGGATCGTGCGCACCATCGTCAGGGCCACGGGAATGGTGGCGTTCACGCCTTCCTTGCCGGTGGACGTCTTGATGAAATCGGCGCCCGCCATCATGCAGACCCACGACGCCTTGGCCACGTTTTCCATCGTCAGCAAGTCGCCCGTGGCGAGAATCGCCTTCACGTGCGCTTCGCCGCAGGCCTTGCGGTAGGCAAGCATTTCGTCGTACAGCACTTGCCAGTTGCCGTTCAGGACGTGCTGGCGCGTGATGACGATATCGATTTCCGAGGCGCCCGCAGCGACCGACAGTTCGATCTCGCGCAGCTTCGTTTCCATGCTCGTCAGGCCGGCCGGGAAACCCGTCGACACGGCGGCGATGGGCAAGCGGCCCTGGATGACCTGCACGGCCGGCTGGATCATTTCGTGGTACACGCACACGGCGCCGGTGCTCAGTTCCGTCAGGCCCAGTGCGGCCATCAGGTCGGCGCGCAAGGGGCGCATGGCCTTCATGCACAGGCGTTCCACGCGGCCCGGGGTATCGTCGCCGCCCAGGGTGGTCAGGTCGATCATCTGGATGGCTTTCACCAGCCAGGCGGCCTGGTATTCCTTTTTCACCGTACGGCGGTTCGCCAGGCTGGCCGCGCGGCGGTCCGTCGCGGCGCGGTTGACGCGGACCTGGTTGATCCAGCCCAGGTCGAGGCCGACGGCCTCGTTACGCTTGAATTCGGGGTGCATGAGTGTCATAACAAGCTGGTTCCATTAGCAAGTGGTGGTACGCCAAGGTGCTTGGCGAGGGTTTGGCCAATATCGGAGAAGGTCTCGGAGATACCCAGTGCGCGCGGGGCGACGCCGGGGCCGAAGAAGATCATCGGAATGTGTTCGCGGGTGTGGTCGGAGCCGTGCCAGGTGGGGTCGCAGCCATGGTCGGCGGTGATCACGACCAGGTCGCCTTCCTTCAGCTTGGCCATGAATTCCGGCAGGCGCGCATCCATTTCGCGCAGCGCATCGGCATAGCCCTCGACGTTGCGGCGGTGGCCGAAAGCCTGGTCGAAATCGACGAAGTTCACAAAAGTGAGCGACTTGTCCTGCACTTCATCGGCCGTCTTCAGCAGCGCCTCGAACAGCACCATATTGTCGACGCCCTTCACGACGCGCGAGATGCCCTGGGTAGCGAAGATGTCGCTGATCTTGCCCAGGCCGACCACTTCGCCGCCCGCATTCTTCACGTGGTCGAGCAGGGTCGGCGCGGGCGGCGCGACGGCGTAGTCGTGGCGGTTGGAAGTGCGCGTGTAGTTGCCGTTGCTGCCCGTGAACGGGCGGGCGATGACGCGGCCGATGTTGTACGGCTCGACCAGCTTGAAGGCCATTTCGCACACCTGGTACAGGCGCTCGAGGCCGAACGATTCTTCGTGCGCGGCGATCTGCATCACCGAGTCGCCCGAGGTATAGATAATCAGCTTGCCCGTGGCGACGTGTTCGTCGCCATGCTTGTTGATGATGTCCGTGCCCGAGGCGTGGCAGTCGCCCAGGAAGCCCGGCACGCCCGACATGGCTTTCAGCTTGTCGGTCAGGTCGGCGGGGAAGGACGGCGTCGTGCGGGGGAAGTAGCCCCAGTCGAATTCGACGGGCACGCCGGCGATTTCCCAGTGGCCGCTCTGCGTGTCCTTGCCGGTGGAGCGCTCGCGCGCCGCACCGTAGGCGCCGGTAAAACCATCGCGCTGGTCGAAGCCCGTGGCCCATTCGCCGCTGGCCAGGTGCGCGGCGGCGCCCAGTCCCAGGCGTTCCATGTTAGGGAGTTTCAAGGTCTTGCCGCTTTTGGCGACAGTGCTGGCAATGTGGCCAAAGGTATTGGCACCTGCGTCGCCATACTTTGCGGCGTCTGGCGTCGCGCCAAGGCCGAAGGAATCAAGCAGGAGGATAAATGCGCGTGACATGATAAGGCTCGCTCTATGAAGGTAATGCGGGATGATGCGGACAGTGTAGGCCGGATTTCCCCGGCCTGCTGCGCGGCAGCGCCGGTGGCTGGCGCGCCGCTACTACAAAAAAAGCAGTGCTTAGGCTTGCGGTTTGGTGGCAACGGTGGCCAGGAAAGCCAGGATCAGCTTGACCAGGTCTTTCGCGCCGATGGCCGCGTACTTCAGGGTTTGTTCGTGCGACAGGGCGAATGGCGACATGCCTTCGGCCAGGTTGGTGATGACGGACACGCCCACCACTTTCAGGTCGCAATGGCGGGCCGACACCACTTCCGGCACCACCGACATGCCGACCGTGTCGGCGCCCAGGCGGGCCATCATGCGGATTTCGGCGGCCGTCTCGAAGTTCGGGCCAGGGTAGGCGACGAACACGCCTTCGTGCAGGGTGATGCCGTTCGCGGCAGCCGTGTCCTTGACCAGCTTGCGCAGGTCCGCATCGTAGGCGTTGGCCATGCTGAAGAAGCGCGGGCCGAAGCGGTCGTCGTTCGGGCCGACCATCGGCGTGCCTGGCAACAGGTTGATATGGTCACTGATGGCCACCAGGCTGCCGGCGTCCACTTTAGGGCGCAGGGAACCGGCAGCGTTGGTGACGAACAGCATTTCGCAGCCCAGCAGTTTCAGGGTGCGGATGGCGCTCGTCATCACGCCCATGCCATAGCCTTCATAGAAGTGGCCGCGGCCCTTCATGCAGACGACGGCGACGCCCGACAGGGTGCCGACCACCAGTTCGCCGGCATGGCCGTGCACGGTGCTGATCGGGAAACCTGGCAACTCGTCAAAGCTGATGCTGACGGCGTCCGTCATCTGCTCGGCCAATACGCCCAGGCCGGAGCCGAGGATCATCGCCACGCGCGGCTTGAAATTTTCTGGGGCGCGGGCACGGATGATTTCGGCGGCGTGGAAAGGGGCGTTGTTCGACATGGTTATCCTCTGAGTGACTAATGATGATGGTTGCTGCCTGCGCGATCGTGTCCGGGTGGGGACTGCGGCCCAGGTATCGGGTATGCATGGGTGTTGCTGGACTATCCAGATGCGTATTGCCATTAATTGCCGCCACTATGCATCAAACGGAATATGTATGGCAAATACCATTTTTCTTGCCCATTTATACAATTCAAATATAAATGGCCGATATTATAGTCCAGGCAAGCGCTCGCCCGCCAGCGGCGGCCACGCCCTTGCCATGCCCCGTAAATCCATGCATACAAGCTCCATACGAGCACTTTTCGCGCACGCCCGGCATGCGCTTGACACGACCAAGACAAATGTTTACAGTTTCAGACAAATGTTTAAACCTCCTGCGAACACCTTGTGACCGATACCAATAAAAAAGACCAGTTGTACACGCTGATCCGCAACAACCCCTTCATCTCGCAGCAGGACCTGGCGAACGAACTGGGCTTGTCGCGCTCGGCCGTCGCCGGCCATATCGCCGGCCTCATACGCGAGCGGCGCCTGCTGGGACGCGCCTACGTGCTGCCCGACAGCCGCCCCGTGCTGTGCATAGGCGCCGCCAACCTGGACCGCAAGATGCGCACCCTGGCCACCTTGCAGATGGGCACCTCGAATCCCGTGCGCTCGGAAGAGGTGTTTGGCGGCGTGGGCCGCAACATCGCGGAAAACCTGGCCCGCCTGGCCATCCCCGTGGCCCTGCTGACGGCCCTGGGCGACGACGCGGCCGGCCACGCGCTGCAGACGCACGCGGAAGACGCGGGCATCGACATGCGCGGCAGCTTGCATTTGAGCAACACCAGCAGCGGCACCTACACGGCCGTGCTCGACGAGCATGGCGAAATGCTGCTGGCGATGGCCAACATGCAACTCTACGAACAGCTGACCCCCGCCTTCCTGCACAGCCGCCAGCCCCAGCGCGCGGCCGCCGCCCTCACCGTCTGCGACCTGAACCTGGGCCACGACAGCGTGCAGGCACTGCTGGCCGATGCGCGCCAGGACGTTGCCCACGCGACGCCGCTGGTCATCGTCGCCGTCTCGCAGCCGAAGATGGCGCACCTGCCGCAGGACCTGGCGGGCTTGCACCTGCTGATCCTCAACCGTGGCGAACTGGAAACGCGCGTGGCGCGGGCCTTGCCGACGGCGTTCGACGTGCGCGCCGCCTGCCGCGAAGTGCAGCGCCAGGGCGCGCGCCAGGTGATCGTCACCTGCGGCGGCGAAGGCGTGTATTTCACGGACGGCGACGGCGTGGACGCGCCTGTCGGGCACCTGGCCGCGCGCGAAGTGGACGCCGTCGACGTGACGGGCGCCGGCGACGCGTTTTCCGCCGCCGTCTGCTGGTCGCTGTACCACGACAGCGGCGACTTGAAACTGGCGTGCCGGCGCGGCCTGAAGCTGGCCGCCATGACCCTGGAATCGGCTGCCACCGTTTCCCCCCAGATTTCCGCCGGCGCGCTCGACGACATCGACGACGCCGACCTGGCGCCACCTCCCCCTACCCTCTTTCAACAGGACTGACACATGACGCAATTGAATACCTTCCTCTCGTTCTCGCAAGAAGTGCTAGCCGCGCGCGCCGCCGGCAAGGCCATCGTGGCGCTGGAATCGACCATCATTTCGCACGGCATGCCGTATCCGCAAAACGTGGAAATGGCGCGCGAAGTGGAACAGATCATCCGTGACGGCGGCGCCGTGCCGGCCACCATCGCCATCATCGACGGCAAGATCTGCGTGGGCCTGTCGCCCGAGCAGCTGGAATTGCTGGGCACCTCGCCCGACGCCATGAAGGTCAGCCGCCGCGACCTGCCGTTCGTCTTGTCGCAAGGCAAACTGGGCGCCACCACCGTGGCCGCCACCATGATCTGCGCGGAACTGGCCGGCATTGCCGTGTTCGTCACGGGCGGCATCGGCGGCGTGCACCGGGGCGCGGAAACGAGCTTCGACATTTCCGCCGACCTGCAGGAACTGGCGCACACCTCCGTGGCCGTCGTCTGCGCGGGCGTCAAGTCGATTCTCGACATCGGCCTGACGCTGGAATACCTGGAAACCCATGGCGTACCCGTCATCAGCGTGGGCCAGGAAGGCTTTCCTGCCTTCTTCACGCGCGAAAGCGGCTACAAGGCCGATTTCCGCCTCGACACGCCAGCGGAACAGGCTGCCTTCATCGGCACCAAGTGGCAGCTGGGCTTGAAAGGCGGCGTGGTCGTCAGCAACCCCGTGCCAGCCGCGCAAGCGATGCCCAAGGAAGAAATCGACGCGATCACGACGCAAGCGCTGCAGGAAGCGGACGCGGGCGGCGTGAAGGGCAAGCAAGTCACGCCATTCCTGTTGTCGCGCATCAAGCAACTGACGGATGGGCGCAGCCTGGCGACGAATATCGCGTTGGTCAAGCACAATGCGCAAGTCGGCACCGCGCTGGCCATTGCCATGCAGGCAGTGGTGGCACGATAATAGGACTGCTGTAAAGAAGCGCGCGGCCGTTCACGGCGACGCGCCGTTCCCGCTTAGCATCAGGTAATGCAAGGAAAGCATGTCCATCGATCTGAAACAGTTAAAGTATTTTCTTGCCGTTGCCGAGGAGAAAAGCTTCAGCCGCGCCGCCGAGCGCCTGCATATCTCGCAGCCGCCGTTGAGCCAGCAGATCATGAAACTGGAAAGCGAACTGGGCGTGCGCCTGTTTGCGCGCACCACGCGCACGTTCGAGCTGACGGTGGCGGGCAAGGCCCTGATGAACGAGGCGGCCGACCTGCTGGCCAAGATGCGCATGACCATCGACACCATCCGCCAGATCGACCGCGGCGAAGTGGGCCGCTTGCGCGTGGGCATCGTGGGCTCGGCCATGTGGGGCCCCATTCCCAGCCTGCTGGAAGAATTCCAGACCAAATTCCCCCGCGTCACCTGGACCATCCATGAATTCGGTCCCACGGTGCAATACGAAGCCTTGCGCGCCAAGCAGATCGACGTGGGTTTCTGGCGCGAACCCAAGCTCAACGACGACGACTTGCGTCACGATAATTTACGCCAGGAACTGTGCTTCCGCGAAAACGTGTGCGTGGCCGTCAATGAACACCATCCGCTGGCGAAAAACACGGCCATCGAACTGATCGACATCGCCCACGAACCGATGCTCAGCCTCAACCTGGACAAGTCCGCGTTTCCCCGCTACCTGGTGCAATGCTGTATCAATGCGGGTTTCGAACCCGTGATCTTCCAGGAAGCGAGCGAGCCGCAAACCCTGCTGGCCATGGTGGGCGCGGGCCTGGGCGTGACCCTGGTGCCGGAAACGACGAGCCGCATCGGCTGGCCCGGCGTCGTGTTCCTGCCGATCAAGACCAATCCCCCCTCGGCCAATCTGTACATCAGCTACACCACGCTCGACGACGCCCCCGTCGTGCGGGCCTTCTTGAATATCCTGAATCCTCCCGCCGCTTGAAGCCGAATTTATATGGCTTTCATATAAATAGTTAAACAAAAACGTATTTGTCATACATATCTGGCATGATGCATAGTGATTCGGACGCCCATCGTGGCGCCGGTCCTGTGCCTGCCCTGCCCGTCCACTGACGGCGCATCCCAGCCCGTTCCGGCACCGCCATTCGATGTTGTAAGCATAAAAGAGACGCGGCGCGACTGTTGCATGAGCATCACACTGACGACATAAAATCATACAAGGCCAGCAATGATCTTGTGCAATACAGTGCAATGTTGATAAGGAATTATCACCTCGTGCATCAAAAACAGGCTAAATCGGCCCCAAATTATATGTTTCACCTATAAAAAATATACAATATCGATCTTCCAGGAGCCAATTCATGAAACTTACACAATTTAGTTTGACGATCGCAGCCGTATTTCTGACTGCTCAAGCGTCCGCGGCTACCCCAAAACTGGGTGTCGTGTATGACGCGGGCGGCAAGTTCGACAAGTCGTTCAACCAATCCGCTTTCGAAGGCGCATCGCGCTTCAAAAAAGACACGGGCATTTCCTTCATCGAAGTACAGGCATCGAGCGATACGCAGGCCGAGCAAGTCATGCGCGGCCTGGCCCGCAAGAAACTCGACATGATCGCCGCCATCGGCTTTGCGCAAACGCAAGCCGTGCAAAAGGTCGCCAAGGAATTTCCGAACGTGAAATTCGTGCTGATCGACGGCCAGGCTGCCGGCAGCAACGTCAATTCCGTCGTTTTCAAGGAAGAAGAAGGCTCCTACCTGGTGGGCGTGGCTGCGGCCATGGCCAGCAAGAGCAAGAAGGTCGGCTTCATCGGCGGCATCGATATTCCCCTGATCCGCAACTTCGCCTGCGGCTACGCGCAAGGCGTCAAGGCCGTGAATGCGAAAGCGGAAATCACGCAAAACATGGTCGGCACCACGTCCGGCGCCTGGAATGACCCGGCCAAGGGTGGCGAACTGGCCCGCTCGCAATTCGAGCGCGGCGTCGATGTCGTCTTCGCCGTCGCTGGCGGCAGCGGCATGGGTACCTTGCAAATGGCCAAGGAAAAAGGCAAGCTGGCCATCGGCGTCGATTCGAACCAAAACCATTTGTATCCAGGCAGCATCCTGACCTCGATGGTCAAGCGCGTCGACAACACGGTCTATGACAGCTTCATGGAAGTCAAGAACGGCACCTGGAAGGGCGGCGTCAGCTATAAAGGCTTGAAAGAAGGCGGCGTGGACTGGGCGCTCGACGCGAACAACCGCAAGCTGATTACGCCAGAAATCGAAAAGCGCGTGTTGGGTGCGCGTAAGGACATTATCGATGGCAAGATCAAAGTGATCGATTACCGCGTCGGCAGCAGCTGCCCGGTTTAATTTTTCTCCGTATCTTTTAGCGCGCCGCCGGGGCCTGTCTCCGCGCGGCGCGTTTCCATGAAACTATCCAGTTATGAACCTATGCAGCCAGCAGTAGAATTTCGCAGCATTTCCAAGCAGTTTGGACATGTAAAGGCGAACGCCGACGTCAGTTTCTCCATCGCCAAGGGCAGTATCCATGGCCTGGTAGGGGAAAACGGCGCCGGCAAATCGACCTTGATGAGCATCCTGTACGGCTACTACCGCGCCGACGGCGGAGAAATCCTGCTCGACGGAAAAGTACAGCCTATCCGCAACAGCCAGGAAGCGATCAACCTCGGCATCGGCATGGTGCACCAGCACTTCATGCTGGTCGAAAACTTCACCGTCCTCGACAATATCATGCTGGGCACGGAAGGCGGTTTTCGCCTGGCCAGCCACCGGACGGAAGCGGAAGCCAAATTGCGCGAGATTTGCGCGCGCTACCGCCTCGACGTCGACCCGCTGGCAAAGATCGAAGACCTGTCCGTGGGCGCGCAGCAGCGCGTGGAAATCCTCAAGCAGATTTACCGCAGCGCCAATATCCTGATCCTCGACGAGCCGACGGCCGTGCTGACGGCCCAGGAAACGGCGTCGCTGTTTGAAATCCTGCGCCTGTTCAAGGAACAGGGCAAGACCATCATCCTGATCACGCACAAGCTGCAGGAGATCCTGGAAATCACCGACAACGTCACCGTCATGCGCGGCGGCACGGTGGTGGGCGCCGTGGCGACCAACGGCACCTCGAAGGAAGAGCTGGCCAACATGATGGTGGGCCGCCCCATCCAGAGCCATCTGCCCCGCGCGCCCTACAATCCGGGCGCCACGGTGCTGGAAGTGGACGGGCTGCAACTGGCCGACGAGCAACAGGTCAAATTGCTGGCCGACATAGGTTTCAACTTGCGGGCCGGCGAAATCGTCGCCATCGCGGGGGTATCGGGCAACGGCCAGAGCGAACTGCTGGAAATCTTGTCCGGCATGCGCCTGCCCACCTCGGGCAAGCTGCGCTTCCAGGGCAAGGACTTGCCGTTTGCCAAGCGCCACGATGCGGACGGCTTGCCGCTGGCCTTCCGCGACCTGGGCATCGCCCACATTCCGGAAGACCGCTTGCGCGATGGCGTGGTGAAGAATTTCTCCGTCATGCAGAACACCATCCTCGGCTACCAGGACCGCCTGAAAAACCGCTGGGGCTTGTTCAACTTCAAGGCCATCGGCGCCCGCTGCGCGGAATTGCTGAAAACCTTCGATGTGCGCCCGGCCAACCCGGACCTGCGCATCGGCCTGCTGTCGGGCGGTAACCAGCAAAAGGTGGTGATCGCGCGCGAAGTGCTGGCCAAGCCGAAACTGATGCTGGTGGGCCAGCCCACGCGCGGCGTCGACATCGGCACCATCGAAAGCATCCATACGCAATTGCTGGCCCTGCGCGACGCAGGCGTGGCGATCCTGCTGGTGTCCGTCGAACTGGAAGAAGTGCGGGCGCTGGCCGACCGCATTCTCGTCATGTGCGGCGGACGCATCACCGGCGAACTGAAAATTGAAGAATTCGATACCACCCGCATCGGTCTGTTGATGGGGGGAATGCACAAATCATGAATAACGACTTGCCACGCTGGGCGACAGCCTTTGTCATGCCCATGTTAAACCTGCTGTCGGCCTTGCTGGTCGCAGCCCTGGTGATTTATATGCTGGGCGAAGACCCGGCCGAATCGCTGGGTATTCTCGTCAACAGCGCCGTCCTCAATCCGGAAGGCTTGAGCTACACCCTGTTCTACGCCAGTACCTTCATCTTCACGGGCCTGTCCGTGTCCGTGGCGATGCAGGCCGGCCTGTTCAATATCGGTTCCGAAGGCCAGATGTATATCGGTGGCCTGGGTATCACGTGCGCCATGCTGGCGTTCGATCAATCGCTGTCCGCCTGGGCCTTGATTCCCGTGGCCATGATTAGTGCAGCCGTCTTTGGTGCACTGTGGGGGTTTCTGCCCGGCTATCTGCAAGCCAAGCGGGGCAGCCACATCGTGGTCACCACCATCATGTTCAACTACATTGCATCCTCGCTCATGAATTCTGTGATCGTGCGATACCTGATCCCCCCGGGCGAGCAGAACACGGCCAGCCGCGTATTTGCGGAAAGCGGCGAAATGCCGCGCCTCTCCACCTGGTTCCCGTCGCTGGGCGACACGCCGCTGAACATCAGCTTTATCCTGGCAATCGCCGCGCTGGTGATCTATGGCGTGATGGTCTGGCGCTCGTCGTGGGGCTTCAAGCTGCGCGCCACGGGCCTCAACAAGCATGCGGCCCACTACGCGGGCGTGTCGATCAGCAAGATGATCATCATCGTCATGCTGATCTCGGGCGCGCTGGCAGGCCTCGGTTCCGTCAATTCCATCATGGGTTCGACGCACTATCTGTCGCTGAACTTCGTGGGCGGCGCCGGCTTCATCGGCATCGCCATCGCCCTGATGGGCCGCCAGCATCCGGTCGGCATCTTCCTGTCGGCCGTGCTGTTCGGCGCGCTGATCCAGGGCGGCTTCGACCTGTCGCTGGAAAAACCGAATATCCCGACGGAAACTTTCATTTTCATCCAGGGCTTGATCATCCTGTTCTGCGGCGCCATGGAAAACTTCTACGCACCGGCCATTTCCGCCCTGCTCAAGCGCACCAAAGGTTAACACCATGACACTCGACGACTTTCATTTCGCCAGCATCCTGGTATCGACCGTGCGCAATGCGCCCGTCCTGATCTTTGCCGCCATGGCCGGCCTGTTTGCCGAACGCAGCGGCATGATCGACATCGGCCTGGAAGGCAAGATCCTGGCCAGCGCCTTCGCTTCCGCCGCCGTGGCCTACACGACGCAAAACCCGTATTACGGCATGGCTGCAGGCATGCTCGTGTGCGTCGCCCTGGCCCTGCTGCAAGCGTATGTCAGCATCACGCAAAAAGGCAACCAGCTGGTGGCCGGCATGGCGATCAACATTGCCATGAGCGGACTGACGTTTGTGCTGGCGCAATTTTTCTTCCAGCAAGGCGGCCGTACGCCCGACCTCGGTTCGGCGCGGCTGTTCGACGTGGTCTTGCCGGGCACGCAATATGTGGAACATATTCCCTTCATCGGCTGGGTATATGCCCATCTGATCGGCGGCCATTCCATCCTCGTATATGTCGCCTTCCTCCTGATCCCGCTCGTGCACTGGCTGCTGTACCACACGCGCTTCGGCCTGCGCCTGCGCGCCTGCGGCGAAAATCCGCATGCAGCCGACTCGGCCGGCGTGAGCGTGGAAGCGACGCGCTACCTGGCCATGCTGGTGGCCGGCATCCTGTGCTCGTTCTCGGGTGCCTATCTCGCCATCGTGCAAAGCGGCTTCTTCCTGCGCGACATGTCGGCCGGCGCCGGCTACCTGGCCCTGACAGCCATGGTGTTCGGCAACTGGCGCCCCATCTACACCTTCCTCGGCTGTTTGATGTTCGGCTTCTTTGCCGCCATCCAGATCCAGATCGAAGGCGTGGACTTGCCCGTCGTGGGCCGTATCCCCGGCTCCTTGATCCAGATGGTGCCGTATGTCGTCACGGTGATCGTGCTGGCGGGCCTGATGGCCAAATCGGTCGCACCGAAAGCCATCGGTATTCCATTTGTAAAGTCCCGCTAAGCCCGGCGTTGACTTGACGCAAAAAAAAGCGAAGCCCGCGGGCTTCGCTTTTTTTACGCCTGTGCAATCTCGTCCAGCGAGAAATACACGGCCAGCCCCAGGCTGCGCGCCACGGCCACCATCTGGTCGGCACCCTGGGACGCGCCGCCCAGACGCAGCACGGCATCGCAATGGCTCAATAAACGCGTCGCGTGCGCGTGGAACAACTCTTCATACACGGCATCGCCCACCCGGGTGGAGCCGGCCAGCGCCAGCATGGGCAGGGCCAGCCATTCACCGAGCACGGGCATGTGGCCGGCTGCGTACAAGGGCAGGCAGACGGCTTGCATGGCCGCTACATTCGCCGCCATCAAGGCAGGATCGTCGCCCGTGCCGGAACGATACGGACCAGCCACCAAAATCTGCAGCCCCTGTTTGCGCGGCATCAAGTGCAGCTGCGCATGCTGCAGCAGCATGATGGTCTTGCCGTCGCAGATGCGGCCATCGGCCACCATCTGCAGCGCCTGCGCCAGGGGCAGCTCCAGCACTTCGATATCCTCGCCTTCGTGCGCCAGGCCGCCGCCGTCGCCGATACGGCTGGCCGGATCGTATTCCGCCACGAAGAAATGCACGCGTTCCGTCACGGAACCGGGACTCATGAAAGCGTCGAACACCTTGTGCACCTGGCCCACCCGGTAACCGGTTTCTTCTTCCACCTCGGCGCGGATGCGCTGTTCCGGGCTGGCCTCTTCCAGCAAGCCGGCCGCCGTCTCGATCAGGAAGCCGTCATGGCCTGCCCGATACGTGGGAAAGCGGAACTGGCGGATCAGGATCACCGTGCGCTTGATTTTGTTGTAAAGCAGGATGGTGGCGCCATCGCCGCGGTCGTAGGTTTCCCGCGTCTGCGTCTGCCACTGGCCGTCGTGGCGCAGATACTCGAACGTGGTCTTCTGCAATAGATACCAGTCGTGCGACAGGGTCTGCACCTGCTGGATGCGGACCCGTTCCTGCTTCGTACTTTCTTCGCGCATAGTGTCTCCTTGTGTCTGCATATGCTTGCCTTCATCGACTTTATCATGCAAACTCGTGCAATATCAAGAATTAACGAGATAAATCATGCTCACACAGCAACGCAAACAATATCTGCTGGACTTGCTGCAACGCGAAGGCCAGCTGGTCGCCAAGGCCGTCAGCGACACCCTGGGCTTGTCGGAAGACACGATACGGCGCGACCTGCGCGAGCTGGCCAAGGAAGGCTTGTTGGAGCGCGTGCACGGCGGCGCCCTGCCCTTGCTGTCCCGCTCGCCCGCGCTAGTGCCGTTTGCGGCACGCGAGCAGATTTCACCGCAAGCCAAGCCCGCCATCGGCCGGGCGGCGGGCGCCATGATACAAACGGGGCAGGTGGTGTTTCTCGACGGCGGCACGACGGCCGTGCAACTGGCGCGCCAGTTGCCGCGCGAGCTGCACGCCACGATCGTCACGCACAGCCCGTCGATTGCCGTCGAGCTGGTCAACCACCCGTCGATCGAGGTGCTGATGCTGGGCGGGCGCCTGTACAAGCACTCGATCGTGGGCGTCGGCGCGGCCACCGTGGAAGCCGTCGGCCGCATCCGCGCCGACCTGTATTTCATGGGCGTGGCCAGCCTGCATCCGCAAGCGGGCATCACCACGGGCGATTACGAGGAAGCGTGCGTGAAACGCGCCATGAGCGAGGCATCCAGCCGCACCGTCGTGCTGGCTTCGCCGGAAAAGTTCAACACGGCCTCGCCATTCCAAATCGCTCCCTTGAGCCAGGTCAACGACATCATCGTGCACCGCGACGTGGAAGACGCCCTGGTCGCGCCTTACCGAGACATGGGGATTGCCGTCACCCTGGCGTAAAAAAAAACGGCCCGCAGGCCGTTTTTCACTCATCTCGCTGCGACCGGCTTATTGCGGCCAGATCGCCTGCAGCACGGCAGCCAGGTGGTAGCCTGCCTCGGTCAGCTGCTGCTTGGCCAGCGCCGAGCTGGGCACGGGATAATTGTCCGGCACCGTCAAGGCCCACACATTGTAGACCTCGCCCTTGCGGCTGGTCTGCTGCGTGGCCGGGCCCGCCGCCACATCCGTAAAAGCCGTCTTCGACGCCGCCAGCGATGCATCGGCCCACTGATAGGGCCACGTGACGGGGTCGCCGCTGTTGCCGCTCACCACGGGCGCGCTGGCGATCACGGTGCGGGCAAACTGCTGCGGCGTGCGCGTGCTCAGGCGGCGCATGGCGTAATCGACCACGGTCGTATCCCAGTACGAATGCAGGGGCTTGGTGGGCGACTTCGGATAGCTGCCGGCCGGCTTGGCCGCCCCCTCTTCCGCCGGCAAGGGCGCGGGGATCACGGCATCGGACAGCGCCGTCATCTTCGCATCGTCGAGCAGCAAGTCGTTGCCGCCCCGCGCATTGAAAATGGCGATGTCGTCGATCTGCGCCTGCGTGGCAGGCACGAAAAACTGGCCATCCTTGCCCACAAACGCATTGCCCACATGCAAAGGCTGGTGGATATCGCCCACCAGGTGGGTGATCAGGATCAGCGCTTCGCGCTGGCTGAAGCCATGCGGATTGCTGGCCGCATCTGCCTTGCCCTGCAATACCAGGATCGCCTGCTTGAGCGTCTGCACGATATCGTCGCCGGCCGTGCCCACGCCATGGTCGTGGTAGTGGGCGTTCTGGAACGGCACGTTCGTGTAATGGTATTCGCCATGCTTGGGGTTGGCTGCCACATACGCGAGCATTTCCGGCGATTGGGGGCCGCAATACGTCCCTTTCACGCAATCGGGCCAGTTGGCGATCTTTTCCAGGTTTTCGCCAGGCAACAGCAAGGCCGCGATCTGCGCCTGTGCCGCGCTGCCCTTGAGCAATTGATCAGCGATGGCGCCCACGGCGCGGTGGCCGTCGTTGCCCCAGGCCAGCACATTGCCGGAAGCGAAAGCGGCGCCCAGCGCCAGCACGGTCAACAATTTTTTCATGTTCACTCCTTGCCTTGCGGCGTCGCTTTCGCCGGCTTCGGATACTGCTTGTTGATGTCGATGGGTTGCGCGTACGCCGAGCTCCACGTCTGTTCATGCAACGCGGCAATACGCTGCGCCATGGCATCGTTGCGCAGCACCACTTCCAGGTTGCGCGACAAATCGAAATAGCCGCCCGCCCAGTTGCTCGTGCCGACCCAGGCCAGCTTGCCGTCGATGCTCATGGTCTTGCTGTGGATCACGCGCGCGAACGGAATGAAACCCGTCGAAGCAGTGGGCAGCGTGACGATGCGGATTTCCACGTTCGGCACCAGGGCCAAACTCTTCAGGTAAGCGATGGCCGGCGCTTCCGTGTTCCAGGCGGACACCATCAGCTTGATCTTGACGCCACGCTGGGCGGCCGCGCGCACGGCGTTGTCGATCACGGCGTAGTATGGACGCGTACGGTTCGGGCCGTAGGACAGCGGCGCGTAATCGAGCAGCTGGATGCGCACTTCGCTTTGCGCTTCCGCCAGCAAGGCGGGCAAGCCCGTTTCCGAATCGCCCACGCCAGTCGGGTTGTACGCATTCGGGCTGGCCAGCAGGAAGGCGTTTTGCGCGTAGTTCGCGGGCACGACCTTGCTGTTGAGCACCGTGGCGCGCCCGCCCTGCGACGTCAACACCTGGGCCTGCCAATCCTGCTCGAAGATGGCTTGCACCTGGCTCACCATGCTTGGTTCCGTGATTTTCAAGCCCGTTTCATGGATGTGTTCGAACGAGCGCCAGTCGAAATTCTGGCTGCCGACATACGCCACCTGGCCATCGACGGCCAGGTATTTCGCATGCACGATGCCATTGCCCGTGACTTTATTGAAATCGATGAGGCGCAAGTCCAGGTTCGGAATCGCCTTGATCTGCGCGATGGTGGCCGCTTCCGACAGGCCCACGCCCTTCTGGTCCAGCAGGAAGCGGATCTTGACGCCGCGCTGGCCCGCGGCCGTCAGGCTGGCCAGTACCTTTTCAAAGGCCGTGCCCGGCTTGCTGACGGCATAGAACTGGGCGATGACGATTTCCTTTTTTGCCGCATCGAACAGCTCAGTCCACACGGCAACAGGTTCGCGCAGGTCGGGATTCGTCAAGCTGGTCTCAACGGGCGACGTGTGCACGAGCTCGTAGCCGGGAATGGTGAAATCGGCGTGGGCCGTGCCCGCGAACAGGCTGGAAAGAAGAACGGAAACAAATAAACGACGCATGGTTATTCCTTGTAAAGTTATTTGACGCGCACGATGCGGCCCGCCGCCGTGCCGCTGCCAGCCGGCTTGCCGGCGCGCGCGCGGTCGATCAGGTAATCGCTGAAGGCATCGATGTCGCGCACGCCCGTATCGAGCCGGCGCGTGCCGGCCGCCAGCACGGTGAAGCGGTCGCCGCCGCCGGCGAGGAAACTGTTGGCGGCGACTCGGTATTGTTGATCGTCTTCAATAGGACGACCATTGAGCATGATGCTGCCCGGCAGCACGCGCTGGCCTTGCGGCTGCGTGCTGTCCCAGCGGTAGCTAAAACCCTCGGACACTTGCAGCAGATTATTGTCCTCCGCTACGCTGCCCGGCCATTGCTGCTCGAGCAAGGTACGGATTTGCGCGCCAGACAGACTGACGACGATCAGGGTATTGCCGAAAGGTACAACTGCCTGGTTCTGCCCCACGTTCGTCATCAGGTCGGCACCCGCCTCCAGGTCCTTGCGGATGCCGCCATTATTCATCAGGCCGATTTGCGCGCCGGCAGCGCGCGCGCCGAACAGGGTGCTGTCAGCCACCAGGTCGCCCAGCGGGGAAGCGCCGCTGCCCTTGGTGCTGCGGCCCACGGTAGGCACGGCGATGGCGGCCACCGGGCGCGACAGCTCGGCTGCACTGCGCTGCTTCACCGATTCCAGGTAGGCTGTTACGGCAGGGTCAGGCTCATACATGCCTGGCAGCATGACGACGTTGTGCGCGCTGGCATCGATCAGCGCATTCTTGACGGGATCGACCTTGAGCTTGATGCGCGTCAACATGTGTCCGCCCATCTGTGCTTGCGTCACCAGCCGCCCATCGACGCGGCACAAATAGCCTTGATGCGAATGGCCGCTGATGACCAGCTGAATCGCCGGATCGAGACGTTTCACCACGTCCACCACTTCGCCCTTCAGGTGGCTGCAATCGGGCTGGTCGACGGCTTCTTTCGTCTCGCCGCCCTGGTGCAGCAACACGACGAACACGCCCACGCCCTGCGCGCGCAGCTGCGGCAAGGTGGCGTTGATGGCGTCCGCTTCATCGCCGAACCGCAAGCCGGCAATGCCGGCGGCCGTCACGACGGAGGGCGTATCTTTCAGCACGGCGCCGATCAAGCCCACCTTGACGCCATGCGCCTCTTCGATGCGGTAGGCGGGCAGCAGGGACTTGCCCGTTTGCGTGTCGATCACATTGGCCGCCATATAGGTGTAGCTGGCGCCCTTGAAGTCAGGCGTGAACTTGCACGCCTTGTCGGCGCGCGCAGAGTCGCAGCCGCCGTGCTGCTGGCGCAGCAATTCCGCCTTGCCCTGGTCAAATTCATGGTTACCGACGGAACTGGCCTTCATGCCCAGCATGTTCATGGCCACGATGCTGGGCTCATCGGCCCACAGCGCCGACATGGCGGGACTGGCGCCGACCAGGTCGCCATTGCCGACAAAAATCAGCTGCGCGTCTTCGCGGCGCCACGCCTTCAATGCACCGGACAGGGTATCGATGCCGCCCGCCTGCACCGTCTTGCGCTCGGCATCGGCAGCGCTCGTGTAGGTGAATTTGCTGCGGTCGAGGTTGCCGTGAAAATCGTTCAGGGCGACCAGGTTCACTTCAATCGGGCCGCTGCGTGCAGCCTGTGGCGCGGCAGCGAAATGGCTGCAGCCGGACAGGGTCAGGATCAGGGCCGCGCTGGCGACCGGGGTGCGTAGGAAGTGAGCCATGGAATCAATATGTAAAAAAGAGAAAGGGTAAACCATCTTGCCTACAAAAAAAAAAAAACGGCTGGTGTCGCCACCAGCCGTTTTTTAGTTTGCCATGCTACGGGGCAAGGACGAAATTAGAATTCGTACTTGACCGTCGCTTGCAGTGCCCATTGCGACTCGCCTTTGGCTTGGCGCGTTTCCAGGCTTTCCACCACAGGGCGGGTGTTGTAAACGTACTTGCCGTTTTCCATACCCACGTAGTCGACGAAGCTGCGCACTTGACCACCGGCCGACTGGAAGCCCACTTCATTGATGCGACCCCATTTGCGATTCAGCAAGTTACCGACGTTCAGGATATCGAAGGTAATGATGCCTTTGTTACCCTTGAAGAAACCCGGTACTTCCTGGCTCATGCGTACATCGAAGCTATTGGTCCATGGGGAAAAACTCTCGTTACGGCCGATCACGCCGCCTTTGGCTTTGCGCAGGTCGCCATTGGCGTTGACCACTTTCCAGAACGCTGCCTCGTTGGCGGCGCGCGCTGCTGGCGTCGCACCGGAGAACACCACTTCGCCCGAACCTGGCGCGCTAGGGATGTACATCAGGTCGTTGCCGGCCAGGCCGTCACCGTTCAAGTCGTTGTTGATGGTCCAGCTGTATGGCTTGCCGCTACGGCCTTCATAGAACAGACCGAAGGTGGTCTTGTATTCACCGAAGAAACGTTTTTGCCAGTTGACATTGGCGGTGAAGCGGTCCTTGACCAGATAGTTCGAGTTGGACGCCACGTTTTCATTCGGATTGAACACGGCGCGCGAACCCCAGTTCGAGCTCGAGGTCGACGACGTCAGCGGCGATACTTCAGTGCCATCGGTGTAGGTGTACGACGAGCCCCACGACAGGCCATCACGAGTCGGGCTGCGCACCGCCAGGGTCAGCACGTTCGATTCACCCTTGTCGGTATTTTTAGCCATCAGCACCTGGCCGAAGGCGGCATTGCTGCCAGCCTTGGTCAAGGCACTGCAATTGGCGCCGCCGATCAAGGCACCATTTGCATTCCAGCAAGCCGTATTGTAAGCGTTAGGACCATAGTACATTGGACGGCCATCGCTACCGGTTGCCGTTGGCGCGCCCATGTTCAGCTCTTCATAGTAAATCGCGCTCTTGGTCTGGAAACGCAGGTATTCCGCGCTGACAATCAGGCCCATCCATGGCAGCTCATGTTCGATAGCCAGGTTGGCTTTCCATACCGATGGTTGTGCCAGATTCGGGCTCAGGGCATCGACCTTCATTGCCGGGATAACCGCTGGCACGCTCATTGGCTGCTTGGTTGGATCGGCATTGAAGAAGCCATCGGTGGTCGGGCAAGTGCCCGCCGACGAGGCGCAGGTAATGTTCTGCGTTGCCATACCGGTGTTCTGGTAAGGATTGCCCAGCCAGACGCTCATCGCCGCGCCCTGGAACAAGCCGAAGCCGCCGCGAATTTGCGTCGGACGCGCCGATTCCAGCTTGTAGTTGAAGCCAAAACGTGGCTGATACAGGTTTTCACCGTCGATCGTATGCGAATTATCGATACCGAAACCGCCGGTCTGACGACCGTTAGGCGTGGTACGGGCGATAGTTGCCTCTGCTGCACGCGCATTGTAGATCGGCTTTTCGCCGATGCGGGTACCGTCGATGCGCAGGCCGGCGGTCAACGTCAGCTGCTTGTTGACTTCCCAGGTATCTTGCAGGAACAGGCCGATGTTTTTCAGCGAGAACGTCGCCACGGCATCGTCCAGCGTACGGCCTGCTTGTGGCACCTGATAGGTGTACGAGCTAGGACGGCCACGGCTAAAGTTTTCCAGCACGGCTGCCTGCAATTGCGCTGCCGTGGCAGTACCGCAGTTGATGGCACCAAACGAATAGGTCACGGCTGCGCTGCTATTGATGCAACCAAAAGTATAGTTACCATTGACGTTTTGCAGGAACGCATTATAGATGTCGTTCTTGCTGTAGTCGGTGCCGAACTTGACTTCATGGTCGCCCAGCGACCAGGTACCGGCTGCGTAGAAATCCTTGGTTTTGGTACCAAGAATGTTACGCTGACGGCTCATTTCAGTACCAAAGTTCAGGAAGCGGTTGCCGGTAGCCAGGCTCGAAGGGGCGCCAGCTGGCAGCGCGCCGCTGAACTGCAGGCCGATTGCCGGCAGATAAGCGTTGTTGCGCGGTACGCTGTCATAGTCGCGCGAAGACACTTTGACTTCGGTCGAGAAGGTCGGGGTCCACTCGGCGGTCCATTGACCAACCAGGGTTTCCAGGCTCTTGTTCTGATCATACCAGTACGAGCTCAGCGACAGGCCAGTGCCGGAAAAACCCGTGTAAATCGGCTCGGACTGTTCGGTCTTGGTGTAACGCAGCATCATGCGCTGGGTGTCGGTCAGGTTCCAGTCCAGCTTGAGCAACTTTTCCGTCGCCGTGAATTCGGAACCCGCAGGCACTGCCGAAGTACCGGCATTGATGCCGTACTTATCCTTAGCAATAGCAACCGCGCTATCGATGGCGCCTTGGGTAATGGCAACGTTAGTCTGAGCGCTGCCGACAGGACCGAAGGCTGGCGCGCCGCGCGAGCTGGTGGTTTTTTCGTAGTTAGCAAACAGGAACAGCTTGTCTTCGATCAACGGGCCGCCCAGGGTAATACCCTTGGTGGTGTCTTTCGATTTTGGCGGTGCATAGTACGTGTCGTCGGTACTGTTGTAGCGGTCGCCCGACATGGTGTCGTTACGGAAAGCGTAGTAGACACTACCCTTGACCTTGTTGGTGCCCGATTTGGTCACCGCGTTGACGTTCGCGCCGGTGTAGCCTTTTTGGGTGACGTCATAGTTGGCAACGTTAACCTGCACCGACTGGATTGCTTCGATCGAAATTGGCTGCTTGCCGGTCGCGGTACCGGACGCTTCCAGGCCGAACGTGTCGTTCACGGCCACGCCGTCAATCGTCATCGAGTTGTAGCGCGAGTTTTGACCGGCAACGGAGATTTCACCGCGCTCTTTGTCGGTTTGCGACAGGCGTGGGTCGGCGCGGGCATAGTCCTGCAGGCTGCGCGAAATCGATGCCTGGGTAGCCAGTTCGGTCGGGCCGATATTGGTGCCGGCGCCCATGTTGTTGCGGTTGAACACCTGGTTGCGAATGGCATTGGTGCTGACTTTCACCACTTGCATGTCGGCGCCCAGCGTGGCGTCGACGTTGGCCGTTTCGGCCAGGGCGATATACACGCCTTCGCGTTTTTCCACCACACCATTCTTGGTAATGGTGATGGTGTAAGGACCGCCTGCACGCAGGCCGCGTGCAACATAACGGCCTTCTGCATCGGTGGTCACGTTGCTGGCCGAACCGGACTCAACGTGAACGATATTGACCTGTGCGCCAGCTGCCGGCTTGCCGTCGGTGGCCGAGATACGGCCGCCAATGGAAGACGTAGTGTTCTGCGCGAACGATGGTGCCGCCGCCAGTGCAATAGACAGGCTTAACGCGATTTGCGTTAGCCGAAGTCGCTTGTGATTGATCATCTTTAACCCCAGAAAAGACTATTATTTTTGAAAATCCTGGATTGCCCACCGCCCGGCTGCGCCGCACAGCAACACAAACACAAGATCTCCTCTTTACGATGCTGCAACTGTTACGCCGGCGAAACTGGCTGCGGTCCTGACAAGACCATCACAAAACGCCGCTCCACACATCACAACTCTTCCTATCCAGACAATTACGGCGGAAAAAACTGCGACCGGTCCGTACGACACAGGGCGCTAGCACCTGTGTCATTCACCCGACAGGCTTACCCGGCGAACATGGCAAGCCGCGAGTGTAATTGTTAAATATTTCAAGACTGTGACACGGCGGCAAAATACGGAGGAATGTCGTCATTTAGCTGCGCGACTGTTTGTTTCACTCTGCATCTCACCTTTATTTACTGCAAATACCCATCTTCATACGATATCGCGCAGATGAATTGTGACTTTTTAATATCACCCTCATCCCACTATGCATCATCAAAAAATGGATGACAAATACGTTTTTTTTTACATATTTATATATTTAAAATATAAATAGCATAGGTAACGCGCTGGATTGATATCGTGCTGACAGCGTCCGGGCTTATGGCGCGAGATTATAAATGAGCAATATGTACTTGAAATTGATTCATCCAGGAAATTGGATAAAGTCGTGCATCTGCCGTTAATTGTGTCGCATGGCCGCCACAAAATTAACAACAAAACATCGCAGTGCTTTGAAAGGGAAAATTGAAAACGGCCGGAAGATCCGGCCGTCCTGAGAGTATCAGTTGTGAACGTCGCGCAACTTACGGTTTGCTGCCTTTAAGATCCCGGTCGGCGGCGGCAATGTCCGCTTCAAAGCGGGTGAAACGGGCATCGAGTGCTTTCAGCAAACGTTGCTTGTCCGCTTCCGCCAGGAAGGAGTACCGCAGGCTGTTGTACGACAGCTTTTTGATTTCCGCATAATCGGTCTTGTACTGGCTGGCAAACAGCACGTATTCATTCGACAGGGTATTGCGCGACACGCCCGCATCGTCGGTGGAGATCACGAAGGGCACGCCATACTTGCGGTACAGGGTAATCGGATGGGCCTGGCCCTTGATGCCAAGGATGTAATCATTGCTGGTCAGGTTCACTTCCACGGGAATGCCCCGTTCGCGCATCTTCTGCATGGTCGCCAGCGCATTGTGCTCGTACGCGATATCCATGCCATGGCCAATCCGGTTGGCGCCGGCCACGTCGACGGCTTCGGCAATATGGAAAGTCATGCCTTCCGGCGGCACCATGCCCAGCGCCAGTTCGCCCGCGTGCAGGGCGATTTTGACGTTCGGATATTTTGTTTTGAGGAACTTGAACATTTCCATGTGCAGGCTGTAGTCGCGCATGGACACATTCACGCTTTCCTGCCCCACGATATTCACGCCCACCAGCAGCGGATTCAGGCTGGCAGCCTTGAACGCGGCCACCATGGACGAGAACACTTGCGATGGCGACAAGAAACGCAGCACATACGCCTGGTAACGCATGGTGAAATTGGCGTCATCGATGCCGGCGCTGCTGGCGTTCACGTTGTCGTTGTAGGCCGTGATGCTTTTCTGGAAGCCGGCATCCTGCTCCAGGCTGCCCGTCCAGTTGGCCAGTACGGCTTGCAACGCTGCCGGCGTCAAGCCCGGGGCCAGCACCTGCTGGTCGAACTGCGCGTCCTGCACGAATGGCGACAGCTCGAAGATCGTTTCGATATAGCTCAGGTTTTCCGCGATGGCGCGCTGCTTCAGGGTTTTCAAGCCATCGGCCGTGTTGCTCGATGCGACGGGACCGAAGTAGCCGAAGGTATCGAAGAAGGTGCGGTCCGGTGGCGTCTGGATGGCGCCGTGGTTGTAGAAATCCTTGGTCGACCAGCGCTGCAGCAGTTCCGCATACAGGCCCGCATCGGCAAACACTTCCGTGGACGACAGGCATCCACGCTGCGCGGGCGGCTTGGCGCGCTCGGCCGCCACCACCTCCTTGTTACTTTCGATGCGATAGGTCGTCTTGTTGACGCAATAGTTTTCCTTGTCGACCCAGTCGAGGAATTGCTCGGCGTAAATGGCACCAGAGTAATGGTGATGCAGATCACCGCCCTTGGGCATCATGGAAAAGAACAGGCTCAACTCGGCTGTCTTTGGCTGCGCGCCCGCAACCAGGGCGGCAAAATGGCGCGCCGTGGCCGCTTCATTGGAAGACGGGGAGGCAACGGCCTTGGCGGCCTGCGCCGTTCCAGTCAATGCCAGCGCGGCGCCAAGCGCCAGGCCAGTGAGTTTATTGTGCATACGCGTTCTCGCTCAGGGTGGTTCGTGTGGAAAAACGGGTAGGTCAGCCCTGCTCACGCACATGCACGCACTGTCCGCCCGAATACGTGGCGGCCACGGCGCGGTCGTCGCCCAGCAAGGCAAAGGCAAACAGCAATTCTTCCAGGCTTTGACAGCCGGCCGTACGGCGCGCCAGCAGCGGCGTCGACTGTTTATCCAGCACGATGAAATCCGCTTCCGTGCCAGCTGTGAAATTACCCAGAGTGCCTTCCAGTTGCATGGCCCGCGCAGCGCCCAGCGTCGCCAGGTAAAACATGCGCAAGGCGGGCAGATAGCTGCCTTTCAAGCGTGCTACTTTATAGGCTTCGTTCATTGTTTGCAACATCGAGAACGAGGTGCCGCCCCCCACGTCCGTCGCCAGCGACAGCAATACTCTTGCCGCATCGGCCCGCTCGAAATCAAACAGGCCGCTGCCCAGGAACAGGTTTGATGTAGGACAAATGGCGGCCGCCGAAGACGTTTCCGCCATGCGCGCGCGGTCGCGCTCATCAAGCCAGATGCAGTGGCCAAACATGGCGCGCGGGCGCAGCATGCCGTACTGGTCATACACGTCGAGGTAGCTGCGCGCCTGCGGATGCAATTCGCGCACCCAGCGGCACTCATCCTCGTTCTCCGACACATGGGTTTGCAGATAGGTATCGGGATAGGCGCGCGCCAGCTCGCCCGCCAGGTGCATCTGTTCATTGCTGGACGTCGGCACGAAACGGGGCGTGATCGCATACAGCGAGCGGCCCCGCTTGTGCCAGCGCTGGATCAGCGCTTCGCTTTCGCGCGCGCCGGACTCGGCCGTGTCGCGCAGGAACTCGGGGCAATTGCGGTCCATCATGACCTTGCCCGCCACCATGCGCAAGCCGCGCGCCTCGCTGGCGCCAAAGAAGGCATCGACCGATTGCGGATGCACGCTGCCATACACCATGGCTGTCGTGGTGCCGCAGCGCAGCAGTTCATCGAGGAAAAACTCGGCCACGTCGCGCGCATGTTGAGGATTCTCAAACGCGCGTTCGGTAGGAAAGGTATACGTTTCCAGCCACGGCAGCAAACCCGAAGCGGGCGAGGCGATCATTTCCGTCTGCGGAAAATGCAGGTGGGTATCGATAAAACCTGGCACGATCAGCTTGCCCCGGTAATCGACGATATGCGTGCCGGGAGGCAAAGTCGCCTGCAGTTGCGCGTAATCGCCGGCGGCCACGACCTTGCCATCGGCCACGATCAGCAAACCATCGGCGTGCCAGGCGTGCGCCTCCTCGGTGAAAGCGGGATCGGCGTGGAAGTGCAGCAAGCTGGCACGGTAAGCTTGCAATGTGGCAGGAACAATCGGCATGACTTCTTTCTATAACGGATGAATGGCGGCGCGTTTCTTGCGCCGCGGTAGCGCGCTGGCAGGTACCAGCCGCAGCGGTGCGGCGAGGGCCGCCGCGGCGGCTTCCTCCCACACCATCAATAACTGACAGGCAACGGAGGCGGCAATCACGGCCGGTGCCTTGTTGCGGATGCCGGGCATGCCGATCGGACAGACCATGGCGGCAATGCGCTCGTCCGGCACGCCACGCGCCTGCAGGCGGTGCTCGAACTGCTTGCGTTTCGTTTGCGAACCGATCAGGCCAAACCAGCCCGCGTCCATGCGCTCCATGATGGCTTGCGTCAAACGCTGATCGAGCGCATGGCTATGCGTCATGACCAGATAGCTGCCGCCCGGCGGCGCCATGGCGACGAATTCTTCGGGTGTGTCGGTGGCGGCGATGCGCACATTATCCGGTAGTTGCGCGGGAAACATGTCTTCGCGCTCATCCACCCAGGTCACGTTGCAGGGCAAGTGGGCCAGTGCGCGCACGATGGCGGCGCCCACGTGGCCGGCGCCAAACAAGGTCAGGTGCGCGCGCGGTGCCAGGCAGGGATCGACCAGCCAGCGCCGCCCCTTGCCATCCTGCGCCACATGCGTACCGCGTTCGCGTGAAAACGTGTCGGGCGCCTGCGCCGCCGTTCCGGCAATCAGGCCGCCCGCCGCATCGAACAGCGCCGAGACGGGTTCGCCATCGAGCGCCGTCAAGCGCCAGCTGTCCTGCTGGCGCCGCTCGCGCAAGGCGTGCAGCACTGCCGCCAGCCTGGCGTCGACGGGCTCAAAAGCAAGATAGACGACGCCGCCGCAACATTGGCCCAGGCTGGGCCCCAGCGCAAAACGTTCGAACCGCGCTTGAGTGTCGCCCGTGACCAGCATGGTCTTGGCGATTTCCACGGCGCGCAATTCCAGGTGGCCGCCGCCGATGGTGTCAATTTGACCATCGAGACTGACGCGCATCTTCGCGCCCGCCTCGCGCGGCCCGGAACCTTCCACCAGGGCGACCGTCACCAGCACGCATGCCTGCGTGTCGTTCTCCATCGCTGTCAGCCAGTCGCTCATCGTCTGCTCCTAGACGGCCATGCCGGCCGCTTGCACGGCCATCACCGCCTTGAGGATTTCCTCGCTGGTCGCGGGCGCGTTCAGCGGTGGCTGCACGGCATGATGTCCCACGCTGGAAATGGCGTCGCGGATGGCAAAGAACACGGAAAACGGCAACAGCAGCGGCGGCTCGCCCACGGCTTTCGAACGGTGGATACTGTCTTCCACGTTGCGGTTCTGGAACAGCTTGACGCGAAAATCTTCGGGGCAATCGGAAATGCCGGGGATTTTATAGGTCGATGGCGCATGCGTCATCAGCTTGCCCGCCGCATTCCACCACAATTGCTCCGTCGTCAGCCAGCCCATGCCCTGGATAAATGCGCCCTCCACCTGCCCCAGATCAATCGCGGGATTGAGCGATTGTCCCGCGTCGTACAAGGCGTCCGCGCGCAGCAGTTTCCATTCGCCCGTCAGGGTATCGACCACCACTTCCGCCACGGCCGCGCCATACGCGTAATACGAAAACGGATGGCCCGTCATCGTCTTCGCGTCCCACGACAGGCCGGGTGTGGCATAGAAGCCGTCCGACCACAGTTGCACCCGCGCCAGATACGCTTTCTGCACCAGTTCGGCAAACGGCACGACGTGACTATTTACGTGGATATGGTTGTCGAAGAAGCGCACGTCAATCGCCACGCCGCCGTACAGTTTGACCGCGTAATCGGCCAGGCGTTCACGGATCTGGCGCGCCGCATCCTGCGCCGCCTTGCCGTTCAGGTCGGCGCCCGTGGACGCCGCCGTGGCCGACGTGTTCGCCACCTTGCTGGTGTCGGTGGCCGTGGCCCGCACCCGCTCCAGGTCCAGGCCCAGCTCATGCGCCACCACCTGCATGACCTTGGTATTGATGCCCTGCCCCATTTCCGTGCCGCCATGGTTGACGAGCACGGAACCATCCACGTACACGTGCACGAGAGCGCCGGCCTGGTTCAGATGCGTGACGTTGAAGGCGATGCCGAATTTCAACGGCGTGAATGCCAGCCCCTTCTTCAGGACCGGGCTGGCCTCGTTAAAGGCATCGATGGCGCGGCGGCGCGCCCGGTAGTCGCTGCTCTCTTCCAGTTCGGCAACGAGTTCATGGATCACGTTGTCGACGATCTTCTGGCCATACGGCGTGACGTTGCGTCCTTCCGCATCGTTGCGGCCATAGAAATTGAGCAGGCGGATATCGAGCGCATCGCGTTGCAAGTGACGGGCGATTTCATCGATCACATACTCGATGGCAATGGCGCCCTGCGGCCCGCCGAAACCCCGGAACGCCGTGTTCGACTGCGTATTCGTCTTGCCGCAGGCGGCGCGGATGTCCACGTCGGACAAATAATAGGTGTTGTCGAAGTGGCAGACGGCGCGCGTGGCGACGGGGCCGGACAGGTCGGCCGAATAGCCGGCGCGCGTGGTCATATCGACCTTGGCGGCAAGGATACGGCCCTCGTCGTCGTAGCCCACTTCGTACTCGTAGTAAAAACAGTGGCGCTTGCCCGTCACCAGCATGTCGTCGTCGCGGTCGGCACGCAGTTTCACGGGACGCTTCAGCTTGGCCGCCGCGATGGCCGAGGCCGCCGCCCACAGGGCCGACTGCGATTCCTTGCCGCCGAAACCGCCGCCCATGCGCCGGCATTCGACCGTGACGTTATGCGAATGCACGCCCAGCGCATGCGCCACCACGTGCTGCATCTCGCTCGGATGCTGGGTCGAACACAGCACCAGCATGCCTTGCGCTTCCTTCGGAATCGCGTAGGAAATCTGTCCTTCCAGGTAAAACTGTTCCTGGCCGCCCACATACAGCTGGCCCTTGACCACATGCGGCGCCTTCTCGAATGCCGCCTGGCAGTCGCCGCGCGCCAGGCGCATGGGCGGCAGCACATACGATTGCGCCGCCTTGGCCGCCTGCGGCGTCATGATCGCCGGCAATTCCTCGTACGACACTTGCGCCAGGCGGGCGGCGCGGCGCGCATGGTCATGCGTATCGGCCACCACGATGAAGAGGGGCTGGCCCACGTATTGCACCAGATCAAGTGCCAGGATGGGATCGTCGTGAATGATGGGACCGCAATCATTGGTGCCGGGAATGTCCTGCGCCGTATAGACGGCGACGACACCGCGGGCAGCGCGCACTGCGGATAAATCCATGGCCGTGATGCGCGCGTGCGGCTTTTGCGACAGGCCCAGCGCCGCATGCAAGGTGCCTTGCAGTTCCGCGATATCGTCCGTGTACGTGGCTTGCCCCAGCACATGCAATTGCGCCGATTCATGGGGGCTGGACTTGCCCACGGCGGCCCAGGCGGCCGCTTGCAATTCGGGCGTGGCAGGATGGTTCATGCTGGTCCTTTCAGGCGCGGCAAGCGTAGGCGTTGACGGCAGTGTGCAGCAATGGCGCACCGGGGCGTGTTTCCAGCCAGAAGCGGCGCAACAGGTTTTGCGCCGTCGTCATGCGGTAGGCAGTCGAGGCCCGCATGTCGGACAGCGGCGCGTAATCGTCGGCCAGCAAGCGCATGGCGATGGTCAGATTGTCTTCCGTCCACGCCTGTCCCCGTAAAAACGCTTCCGTCTGCGCCGCGCGCTGGGGCGTGGCCGCCATGCCGCCAAACGCAATGCGCGCATCGACGATGCGTTCGCCATCGAGCTCAAAGGCAAACGCGGCGCACACGGCCGAGATATCCTGGTCGAAACGCTTGGCCAGTTTATACGTACGGAAATGCACACCGGCACGCGGCAAGGGCACGCGCACGGCTTCGACAAACTCGCCGGGCAGCAAGTCTTTCTTCTGATAGCCGAGATAAAAGTCTTCCAGCGGCATGATCCGCTGGCCGCCCGCGCCGCGCAGCACGATCTCGCTGCCCAGCGCAATCAGCCACGGCATCGAGTCGCCGATGGGCGAACCATTGGCCACATTGCCGCCCAGGGTGCCGGCATTACGGATCGGCAAGGAAGCAAAGCGCTGCCACAGTTCCGACAACTCGTCGGGGTAATGCTGGCACAGCGCCCCGTAAGCATCGTTGAGGCTGGCGCCGGCGCCGATGTGCAGCTTGCCGTCGTCCACGGCGATGGATTTCAGGGCTGCTACGTTGCCGAGATAAATGATGTCGCCCAGGTCGCGCAGTTGCTTGGTGACCCACAGGCCCACGTCGGTGGAGCCGGCCAGCAGGCAGGCTTGCGGCTTTGCCGCGCGCAGCGCCACCAGTTCGTCGATGCTGCGCGGCGCGTGGAAGTACTGCCCCCCGTGTTCATAGGTGCTCGCGCTGTCGCGCTGCAGCGCCTGTAGTTGCTGCGCCAGGGCATCGCGGTCGAAGGTCACATGGGGCAATTCGCTCATGCGCCTGGCGGCATCGATGATGGGGCGGTAGCCCGTGCAGCGGCACAGATTGCCCGACAGCGTATCGTCGATTTCGCAGCGCGTGGGCGTCGCGCCGTTTTTCTTCAGGTACATGCCCCACAAGGACATGACGAAGCCGGGCGTGCAAAAACCGCACTGGGAACCGTGGCACTCGACCATCGCCTGCTGCACCGGATGCAGGGCGCCGTCGGGCTGCTGCAAGTCTTCCACGGAAAACAGGGCCTTGCCATCGAGGGTGGGCGTGAGCTGAATGCAGGCATTGACGGCCTTCATCTCGACCTGGCCATCCACCAGGCTGCCGATGACGACCGTGCAAGCGCCGCAATCGCCTTCGGCGCAGCCTTCCTTGGTGCCCGTGCAATGCAAATCCTCGCGCAGGTGCTGCAACACAGTCTGCGTAGGGGCGGCGTTGCGTACTTCCTGTACGGCACCACGGTAATAAAAGCGGATCGGTTCTGACATGCTGGCCTCGGTATAGTCCCAGTATAGGAGATTAACACCGGCATATGAGACAACTATATGCAAAGACTGATTTTACTTATCATCCCATATCAATAAAACTCAGACCTGGAACGGATGCGTCGCATGCCAGTGCTCGGCGATATCGATGCGGCGCGTAATCCATACGTGCTCATGGCCCTGCACGTAGTCGAGGAAGCGCGCCAGCGCCGCCGCCCGTCCCGGACGCCCCACCAGCCGGCAATGCAAGCCCACCGACAGCATCTTCGGCTGATTCAAGCCGTTCGGGTCGCCTTCCGCATACAGCACATCGAAGGCATCCTTCAAGTAATCGAAAAACTGCGTGCCGGAATTAAAGCCTTGCATGGCGGCAAAGCGCATATCGTTCGTGTCCAGGGTGTAGGGCACGATCAGTTGCGGCTGCACGGCCGGCATGCCGGCCGCATCCGTGTATGCCACCTTGTCCCAGAAGGGTAAATCATCGCCGTAATAATCGGCGTCGTAGCGGAAACCGCCATGCTCGACCACCAGTTTGCGCGTATTGGGCGAATCGCGCCCCGTGTACCAGCCTTGCGGCGCGGAACCCGTCAATTCGCGGATGATCTGCACGGCTTCGCGCATGTGTTCGCGTTCCGTCGCTTCATCCATGTTTTGATAGGAAATCCAGCGCAAGCCGTGGCAGGCGATTTCATGCCCCAGTTCCTGGAAGGCTGCCACGGCTTCCGGATTGCGCTTCAGGGCCATCGAAACGCCAAACACGGTCAGCGGCAGGCGCCGCTCCTCGAACATGCGCAGCAGGCGCCACAACCCGGCGCGCGAGCCGTATTCATAGATCGACTCCATGCTCAGATGGCGCGCAGGAAAAGCGGCCGCACCGATCATTTCCGATAAAAACGTTTCCGAGGCGGGATCGCCATGCAGCACGCTGTTTTCCGCCCCTTCCTCGTAATTGAGGACGAACTGCAGTGCGATGCGCGCCTTGCCCGGCCATTGCGGATGGGGTGGCGTGCGGCCATAGCCGATCAAGTCGCGTGGATAATGTTCGTAATTGTTCATGCGGAGGCGCGCCTATAGGAGGACAATGTTGGCTATATGCCCAATCATATAGCCCGGCGCAGTCGCCAGTATATGATTTGCACAATAAGCACGTTCACTCACCCTATATACAGGATAGCAAATGGGAAAACTCAGCACGCATGTACTCGATATCGCCCACGGCAAACCGGGAGCCGGCGTCAAGGTGGCCCTGTTTTCAGTCGCGCCGGAAGGCAAAGTGTTATTGAAGATGGATATGACCAATAGCGATGGGCGCTGCAGTACGCCATTGCTGGAAGGCGACAGCATGAAGGCAGGCCAGTACGAGTTGGTGTTCAACGCAGGCGACTATTTCGCCGCCCAGGGAGTGGAACTGCCTTCGCCCCGCTTCATCGACCTGGTCACCCTGGCCTTCGGCATTGCGCATACGGACGAGAACTACCACGTGCCGCTGGTGGTGTCGCCATGGTCGTATTCGACTTATCGCGGAAGTTAAGCGACGTTACATGACAAAGGCAGCGCGCAGCGCTGCTTTTTTTTACGCCTGTCTGCTGACAAAACAAAACCTCCAGACGAAAAAAAACCCCGCCATGGCTGGCGGGGTTTTTCTCTACTGCGAATAACAAGCCTGACGATAACCTACTTTCACACTGGTTGCAGCACTATCATCGGCGCAAAGTTGTTTCACGGTCC